>NZ_BAAASM010000006.1:0-466126 GCF_039532885.1 Streptomyces nogalater
CCTGGGCGAACTCGGCGTTCTCCGAGAGGAAGCCGTAACCCGGATGGACGGCGTCCGCACCGGATTGCTTGGCGGCCAGCAACACCTTCTCGATGTCCAGATAGCTGGTGGCCGGGGTGTCACCGCCCAGGGCGAACGCCTCATCCGCGGCGCGGACATGCACAGCGTCCCGGTCCGGGTCGGCGTAGACGGCCACGCTCGCGATCCCGGCGTCCCGGCAGGCCCGGGCCACGCGGACAGCGATTTCGCCACGGTTGGCGATGAGCACCTTGCGCAGACTCATTTCGAGATCCCTTCCCCGGCGCTCCGCACCGGCGCCAACGTCGACTGCCATCCGTTCCTCATCCGTACCACCCCGGCGCCCGCGGCGATGCCGCCCATCCGGTGACCCCGCCGCGGAGTTTGGTGCACGGTCCGGTGCGCCGGGCGCGGACACGTGCTGCTCCGTGGTTCTGTCGTGGTCCGCGGTGGTACGTGCGTGCCGGACGGGCCGGCTACGAGGCGGTCCGCCAGCTGTGCGAGGCCAGGAAGCCGGCGTTGCGCTCCAGCCGGAACCAGCGCGCGGCGGCCGGGCGCCCGGCGGCCGGTGCCGGCGCAGCTGCTCGACCTCCTGGAAGGAGTCCTTGTCGAGCAGCAGCTCGATGCGTTCGCGGGCGGTGAGCTTGCCCTTGTCGTGCTGGCGCCGCGTCGCGGCCGGATCCGGGCCGCCGCGGGCCGACTCCTTGATGCCGAGCAGCTCGTCAAGCTGTTTCCTCATGGGACCCTCCGGTTCCCTTGCCAACTGGTCGGTGGGCGCGCAGGCAGGCGACGGCCTCTCCGGCGCCGGTGACCGGCTACGCAGTGCCGCTGGAGACGAACGGGACGGCGGGGTCGCGGGATCGGACGCCGGCCAGCGCCTCGGCGAACCGGTCTTCGATGTCGCGCATCAGGCTGCTGCGGAACGGCGCGCCGACCTTCAGCGCGACGGTTCTGGCCGCGCCCGCCCCGCGCGCGGCCCGGATGACGCCGTCGACGGTCTCGGTCTGCCCGGACACCACGATCTGGCCGGGCTCGTCGCCGTTGGCGACCTCGGCCAATCGTCCGGTGCCGGCGGTGACGGCGGCGCAGATCTCCTCGACCTTCGCCGGCTCCAGGCCCATCACCGCGGCCATGCCGCCCGGCACGCGCCGGTTGACGCCCGCCATCAGCTCGCCGCGCAGCCGTACGAGGCGCAACGCGTCGGTCCGGTGGAGCGCGCCCGCGCACACCGGCGCCGCGTACTCGCCCAGGCTGTGGCCGGCCACGACCTCGGGGGCCGGTCCGTGCGCACGCAGCACCTCCCAGGTGACGACGCTGGTCAGCAGGATGGCGGGCTGGGTGATCGCGGTGTCGCTCAGGGTGTCGGCGGGGCCTTCCCAGCAGATCCGGGGCAGTGGCATGCCGAGGATGTCGTCGGCCGACCGGTAGTGGTCGCCGATCAGCTCCGGCCACCGGTCGTACGGATCACGGCCCATGCCCACGTGCCACGATCCCTGGCCCGGGAAGACATGGGCGACGTCGGCCATGACAGAACCCCCGTGGTGTTCGAACGTCAGTCGATGAGGTGGGACGAGGAGAAGCGCGCGGGCAGCCGGCGTACGGCCGGGACCGGGGGCACCGTGCCGAGGACGGCGACCGCCGCGGTGTGACCGTCGGCGCGGGGCAGGTCGGTGACCGTCCAGCCGGGCGGCCGGGACCGGGGGTCGGCGCCGAGGTAGTCGGCGGACGCGGGGCGGCTCAGGCCGGTGCCGATGCCCTTGAGGTACGCCTCCTTGCGCGCCCACAGCTGTGCGAACGCGCCGGGGCGTGCGCCGGGCGGCAGCCGGTCCAGCTCGGCGCGTTCGGCCGGGTGCAGCGAAGGGGCGCAGACGTCGACGGTGCCGGGGCCCGGTACCCGCTGCACATCGACGCCGACGGGAACCGCCGCCACCCCGATCAGGGCCAGGCCGTGGCTGTGCGAGAGGGAGAAGTGCAGCGGGGGCGGCGTGCCCGGCTCCGCGGGGCGACCGTGCGGGCCGCCGCACCCCGGGCACGGTTCGCGGACCAGGACCACCTCCCGCGCGGGAACGCGCAGGCAGGCGCCGAGCAGGGTGCGCAGGGCGAGGTGCGAGGCGACGTAGAGGGCCCGGTCGGCGGGCCGGCGCGAGGAGGCCGCGCGCTTGCGCTCCGCCGCGTCGAGTACGCCGAGCTCGTCCGGGATGGCGCCTGGGTGAGCGCCGGGCCGGGCGCCGGGTTCGGGGCAGCTGACCAGCCACAGGTCCACGCGCCGGCCCCAGCGGATGGTCGCCCGGACCCACGTCGTACCGGATGTCCAGGCCGCTGATCAGGCCGGCCAGGTGGGCGCGGGTGTGGCGGGTGTGCGCCGGGTCGATCAGCTCGCGGAAGACCTCGCGCAGCGCCTCGACGTCCGGGCCGCCGAGCAGCGGGGCCGACTGGGCGCGGATGGTGCTCAGCACCCGCTCGCCGACGGCGTACCGCTCGGAGTGGTACGTGTCCAGCAGGCCGTCGGGGGCCCGGCCCCGGATCTCGGCGGCGAGCTTCCAGCCGAGGTTGGCCGCGTCCTGGAGACCGAGGTTGAGGGCCTGTCCGCCCACGGGCACTACGCCTTCCGGCCTGGTCCCACGGCCCGTGCCGCTGCTCCACCGCCGATCAGGCCGCTGCTCCGCCGCCATGGGCGGGTACGGCAGCCCTGACCGGCGCGTGGCTCTCGCTAACCGGCGGACACCCCCTGGGCCCCGGCCGGCTCCGGTTCCCCGGCCGCGGCCCGCTCGGCGCGGCCGGCGGCGGCCGTGACCAGCGCCGCCGCCACGGCGAACGCGGCGCCCGCCCAGGCGATCCAGACGGCACCCGTCGCGCCGAGGATCCCGGCGCCCAGCGCGCCGGACAGCGAGATCGCCAGGTACATCACGGCGGCGTTGAGGGAGACGGCCAGGGGTTCGCTGCCGGGGCTGGCCAGCGCCATGACGCGCTGCTGCTGCGGCGCGGTCACCGACCAGGAGGCGACGCCGCACACCGCCGTCAGCACGACGGCCGCCGGGTAGGAGGAGCGGACGCCGGCCATGACCGCGAACACCACGGTGAGCAGCAGCGTCGCGCCGATGACGACCGTGCGTGGCCCCTTGCGGTCGGCGAGCCGGCCCGCGGTGAGGTTGCCGGCCGTCCCGGCCAGGCCGAAGACCAGCAGCAGTACGGCCACCTTGTCGCCGTCCCCGCCGGTGGCGGGCTCGAAGACGGCGCTGATGTAGGTGTAGGGCAGGTAGATGCCGATGAACGCGACCAGCGTGCCGGCCAGCACCCCGGCCACCTTGCGGTCGGCGAGCGGGGCGAGGCGCCGCCGCAGCCGGGTCGGGCCGCCGAGGGTGACGTCGGGCAGCCGCAGGGCGATGACCGGGGCCACGACCAGGGCGAGCGCGGTGACGAACCACATGGTGGCCTGCCAGCCCAGCGCCTCACCGATGACGGTGCCGAGCGGCGCGCCCAGCGCGAGCGAGGCGGTCAACCCCACGGTGACGATGGCGATCGCCCGGCCCCGGTGCTCGGGTCCGGCCAGGGTCGCCGCGGTCGCGCCCGCGTTGGGGGTGAACATCGCGGCACCGGCCGCGGCGATCACCCGGGCCGCCAGGACCAGCGCGTAGTCGGGGGCGAGGGCGGTCACCACGTTGCCGACCGCGAACACGCCGAGCCCCGTGATCAGCACCGTACGCCGTGACCAGCGGGCGGTGAACGCGGCGAGCACCGGGGAGAGCAGGGCGTAGGCCAGCGAGAAGACGCTGACGAGCTGGCCCGCCGCGCCCACGGAGATGTCGAGGGAAGCACTGATGTCGGGCAGCAGTCCGGCGATGACGAAGGCGTCGGTACCGACGGCGAACGTGCCGAGCGCGAGCACACAGGCGTGGGTCCGCCAGGCGAGCCCCTGCTGTGCGGCGGGAGGGGTCATGGAAGCACCTGGGTTCGATGGGCGTCGAGTATGTCGATGCCGATCGTAATAGAGGTTCGATGTGTATCGTAGATGTCGAACGACATCGCCATAGTCGCGTGACCTCGCCTCCATCCGCACCGGTTCCGCCGGGCCGCGCGAGGCGGGAGGAGCCTGGAGGCAGGATGCGAATGACGGAGGAGACCCGGCTGCCGCAGCCGGACCTCGCCACGGTGGAGATCGGCACCGTGCTGCAAGCCCTCGCGGACCCGGTACGGCTGCAGATCGTGCGGCTGCTCGACACCGCCGGCGAGGCACCCTGCGGCGCCCTGGAGCTGCCGGTCGGACGCTCCACCGTCTCCCACCATCTGCGCACCCTGCGCGAGAGCGGCCTGGTCGAGACCCATCTGCGGGGCAACACCCGGGTCAGCCGGATCCGCCGCGAGGAACTGGAGCGGCGCTTCCCCGGCCTGCTCGCCTCGATCCTGGGCGCCGCGCCGGCCGCGCGAGGGGGCACAGCCGCGGACGACGAAGAGGGAGAACGTTAGATGGGACGGTTCGCACACCTCGCCTACACGGACAGCGTGCGCCGCGTCCAGGCGGAACAGGGCAGCGGGCTGTTAGGCGTGCGCGCCCTCGCCCAGCCCGACACCGGCCCGGACGAACTGGGCCCCGACGAGGCCGCGTTCCTCACCACCCGGGACGGGTTCTACCTCGCCAGCACCGGCGAGACCGGCTGGCCCTACATCCAGTTCCGCGGCGGCCCCGCCGGGTTCGTACACGTCCTGGACGAGCGGCGGCTGGCCTGGGCGGAGGTGCGCGGCAACCGGCAGTACATCACCACCGGCAATCTGCGGACCGACGGCCGGGTGGCGCTGTTCTTCATGGACTACGCCCGGCAGGCCCGCCTGAAGCTGCTGGGCCGGGCCCGCGCCCAGGGGCTCGACGAGGATCCCGCGCTCACCGAACGGCTCGGCACACCGCGCACCGACGGCAAGGTGGAGCGCCTGATGATCGTCGAGGTCGAGGGCTTCAACTGGAACTGCCACCAGCACATCACCCCGCGCTACTCCGACCAGGAGCTGGAGACCGCCCTCCGCCCCGTCCGCGACCGCATGGACGCCCTGGAACAGGAGAACGCCCGCCTGCGCGCCCGCCTCGCCGAACTCGGCGCCTCGGACTGACCCGCCCCACGCCTCCCGGCGGCACCCGGCCCCGTACGACCGGTGACCGCGGCACGCGGCATGCGGCACGCCTACGTCAGGTGCCCCGCCCTGGGCCCGGGTGCCCCGCCCCCGCCGGAGAGGGCGCGCCGCGCGAAGCCGATCACTCCCGTCGCGGCGGCGGTCCCAGCCGGGCCTGCCGGCCCACGCCAGGGGCACGACCACGACGCCCGCGCACAGGGCACGCATACTCGGCCGGATCCGGGTACCTGCCCGGGTACCCGTCCGGGTGAGCGGCCGGGTCCCGGGCTCCGCGCGGCCGGGATCTAGGCTTCCTCCCGGAGGAGAATCGCTTCGTCAGTGCGGTCTGTTGAACATGAAGGACGCCCCGTTGAACTTCTGGTCGCTGTACAACCACGGCTTCGCGCGCATCGCCGCGTGCACGGGCCACACCGTCATCGCCGACCCGCACGCCAACGCCGAGGCGGTCCTGCGCCAGGCCCGCCGGTGCGCGGACGAGGGCGTCGCCGTCGCCGTCTTCCCCGAGCTGGGCCTGACCGGCTACTCCATCGAGGACCTGCTGCTCCAGGACGCGCTGCTCGACCAGGTCGAATCGGCGCTCCACACGGTCGTGGCCGGCTCCGCCGAGCTGCTGCCCGTCCTGGTCGTCGGCGCCCCGCTGCGCCACCGGCACCGGATCTACAACTGCGCGGTGATCGTCCACCGGGGCCGCGTCCTCGGCGTCGTACCGAAGTCGTACCCGCCGAACTACCGCGAGTTCTACGAACGCCGGCAGATCGCCGACGGCCACGACGAGCGGGGCGGCACCATCCGCGTCGCCGGTGCCGAGGTGCCGTTCGGGGTGGACCTGCTGTTCGCGGCCGAGGACGTGCCCGGTCTGGTGCTGCACACGGAGATCTGCGAGGACATGTGGGTGCCGGTACCGCCCAGCGCGGAGGCCGCCCTCGCCGGCGCCACCGTGCTGGTCAACCTCTCCGGCAGCCCCATCACCGTCGGCCGGGCCGAGGACCGCGCGCTGCTGTGCCGCTCGGCGTCCTCCCGCTGCCTCGCCGCCTACGTCTACGCGGCGGCCGGCCTCGGCGAGTCCACCACCGACCTGTCCTGGGACGGACAGACCATGATCTACGAGAACGGGGTGCTGCTCGCCGAGTCCGACCGCTTCCCGGCCGGCGACCAGTACGCCGTCGCCGACGTCGATCTCGACCTGCTGCGGCAGGAACGGCACCGGATGGGCACCTTCGACGACAACCGCCGGACCCACGCCGCGCGGACCGGGGACTTCCGGACGGTCTCCTTCGAGCTGGACCCGCCGCGCACCGACCTGGGGCTGCGCCGCCGCGTCGAGCGGTTCCCGTTCGTGCCCGCCGACGCCGACCGGCTCGCCCTGGACTGCTACGAGGCGTACAACATCCAGGTCGCCGGACTCCAGCAGCGGCTGGCGGCCATCGGCGGACCCAAGGTCGTCATCGGCGTCTCGGGCGGCCTGGACTCCACGCACGCGCTGATCGTCGCCGCCCGGGCGATGGACCGCGCGGGCCGCCCCCGCAGCGACATCCTGGCCTTCACCCTGCCCGGCTTCGCCACCAGCGACCACACCAAGGACAACGCGCACAAGCTGATGCGCGCCCTCGGTGTCACCGCCGCCGAGCTGGACATCACGCCGACCGCGCGGCTGATGCTGAAGGAGATCGGCCACCCCTTCGCCGCCGGCGAGCCGGTCTACGACGTCACCTTCGAGAACGTGCAGGCGGGCCTGCGCACCGACTACCTGTTCCGGCTGGCCAACCAGCGCGGCGGCATCGTGCTGGGCACCGGCGACCTCTCCGAGCTGGCGCTCGGCTGGTCCACGTACGGCGTCGGCGACCAGATGAGCCACTACAACGTCAACTCCGGGGTGCCGAAGACCTTCATCCAGCACCTGATCCGCTGGGTCGTCTCCAGCGGCCAGTTCGACGACGAGACCGGCAAGGTGCTGACCGCGATCCTGGACACCGAGATCAGCCCGGAGCTGGTGCCGGGCGAGGAGATGCAGTCCACCGAGTCGAAGATCGGCCCGTACGCACTGCACGACTTCACCCTCTTCCACGTGCTGCGCTACGGCATGAGGCCCTCGAAGATCGCCTTCCTGGCCTGGCACGCCTGGCACGACCCGGAGGCCGGCGCCTGGCCGCCCGGCTTCCCCGAGGCCAAGCGGGTGGCGTACGACCTGGCCGAGATCCGGCACTGGCTGGAGGTGTTCTGCCGCCGCTTCTTCGCGTTCTCGCAGTTCAAGCGCTCGGCGATGCCGAACGGGCCCAAGGTCTCGGCCGGCGGCTCGCTCTCCCCGCGCGGCGACTGGCGCGCCCCCTCCGACGGCAACGCGGAGTCGTGGCTGCGCGACCTGGCCCGCTTCGACTACGAAGCGGCGGCCGAGGGGCGCTAGCCGCCTGGAACCAGGAATCGTCTTCGGCCACTCTTCTCCCTCGTGGCGAGCGTTCCGTATCAAGGGGGGCCGGGGGTCCCGCAGGCGCACATGGTGGTGTGCGGTGACGACGGGCTCGCGCACCGGCTGGCCGCCGAGTTGCGCGGGGTCTACGACGAACAGGTCACCCTCGTCGTACCGCCGGACCGGCGCACCGCGCGGCCCCCGGTGGTCGGCCGGGCCCGGGCCGCGTCGGCGGCGCTGTTCGACCGGATGGTCAGCGCCGCGGTGGGGACCGTCGGCCGGTCGGGCGGCACCGGCCAGCCCACCGGCCCGGCCACCGGCCAACGCGCGGACGGCGAGGCGGTGTTGGAGGCCGCCGAGCCGACGGAGGCGGTGCTCGCGGAGGCCGGGGTGGCGCGGGCCGCCGCGCTGGCCCTCGTGTACGACGACGACGAGACCAACATCCGGGCCGCGCTGACCGCCCGCCGGCTCAACCCCCGGCTGCGGCTGGTCCTGCGGCTCTACAACCGGCGGCTCGGCCAGCACATCGAGGAACTCCTCGACCAGGCCGTCGCGCTGGCCGCAGGGGACGACGGGGCGGACGGCCCCGGCGCCGGCCTGGAGGCCTCCACGACCGTGCTGTCCGACGCCGACACCGCCGCTCCCGCGCTCGCGGCCACCGCCGTCGCCGGCACCAGCAGGGTCGTACAGACCGAGGGCCTGCTGCTGCGGGCCGTGGAACGCCCGCTGTCCGGGGAGGACGGGCCCGGACTGTTCACCCTGGCGCTGCTGTCCGGCGGCGAGCAGCCACCGCTCCTGCTCCCCGGTGACGCGGAGGTACGGCAGGCCGCCGGCCGGTCCGCCGTGGTGCTGGAACACGTCTCCTCCCCCACGGACGCACGATCCGCCACGCCCAGTCGCCGGCTGACCGGCGTCATGCCGCTGGCCTCGCTCTTCTCCCGGCGGCTGCGCTGGTCGCTGGCCGGACTGGTCGGCTGCGTGGTCGCCCTGGCCGTCGCCCTGTGGCTGGTCACCGGCATCGATCCGCTGCGCGCCTGCTACATCACCCTCCTGGACCTGTTCGCCATCGACGACCCGGCGTTCAAGGAACCCCTCGGCCGCCAGGTCCTCCAGCTGCTGTCCGCGCTCGTCGGACTGCTCCTCCTGCCGGTCCTGCTGGCCGCCGCGCTGGAGGCGTTCGGCACCTTCCGCACCGCGTCCACCCTGCGCAGGCCGCCCCGCGGGCTGAGCGGACACGTGGTGCTGCTGGGACTCGGCAAGATCGGCACCCGGGTACTGACCAGGCTGCGCGAACTGGACGTCCCCGTGGTCTGCGTCGAGTCCGACCCGGAGGCACGCGGCCTGGCCACCGCCCGCCGGCTGCGGGTGCCGGTGGTCCTCGGGGACGTCACCCAGGAGGGCGTCCTGGAAGCCGCCCAGATCCACCGGGCGCGGACGCTGCTCGCGGTGACCAGCGCCGACACCACCAACCTGGAGGCCGTGCTCTACGCCCGCACCGTCCGCCCCGACCTCCGCGTGGTGCTGCGGCTGTACGACGACGACTTCGCCACCGCCGTCTACCGCACCCTGCGCGCCGCCCACCCGCACGCCCTGACCCGCAGCCGCAGCGTCACCCACCTGGCCGCCCCCGCGTTCGCCGGCGCGATGCTCGGCCGGCAGGTGCTGGGCGCGATCGCGGTGGAACGGCGCGTGCTGCTCTTCGCCGCGGTCGACGTCGACGGCCACCCCCGGCTGGAGGGCCGCACCCTGCGCGACGCCTTCCACACCGGCTCCTGGCGCGCCCTGGCCCGCCTGGGCCACCCGGACACACCCTCCGACCACGTACTGGAGAAGGGGGACCGCGTGGTGGTGGCGGCGACCCGGAGAGGCTTGGCGGAACTCCGCTGACTCATCGAAGGGGCCAGCCCGCGGAGGGGTCGTCCAGCCAGGCCCGCCCGCCGTCGGGGGTGACGGTGAGCCCGAACCGATCGACCGTGGGACGCTCCTGTCCCACCCACCACTCATAGGCCGCCTCGACCTCGTCCCACAGCCGGCGGTCCCCGTACTGCCAGACGGTGTACTCGTGGGCGTCCGGGGTGCCGTCCCAGTCCACGGCGGCCCACGAGGTGGCGTCCGTGGTCGCCAGCCACAGCCGCGTCGCGACGCCCGGAACGTCCGGACGGTGGTGCCAGGCGTGCCACACGTCCGGCAACCGCAGCCCGACGGCGAACCGGGCGTCGGCATCCGCGCCGGCCACGAGCCACGGATCCAGACCGGTCGCCGACTCCTCGGGGATGTGCTCGTCCCGCACCACATCGCGGTAGATCCGCAGGTCCGTGCGCTGTCCGCGCATCAGCATGAAAGCGGAGTACGGCGCGAAACGGCCGGAGGCGATTCCGTCGCCACCCACGTGCAGACGCAGCAGGCCGTAGCAGAACCAGGGCGTCTCCCAGGGCGTGAGGACGATCCCTCCGGGCCGGGTCTGCTCCACCCACGCGTAGGGCAGGCGACGCACGGAACAGGTGGCGATGATCCGGTCGTACGGCGCCGAGGGCGGGAAGCCTCCCGCACCGTCCGCCGCTGCCACTGCCGGGTGAAGGCCCAGCGCCTTCAGGGAGCGGGCGGCGGCCCCGGTGAGTGCCGGCTCCACGTCCACGCTCGTCACGTTCTCGTCGCCGAGCAGCGCGGCGAGGAGACCGGCGTTCCACCCTGTGCCAGTACCGATCTCCAGAACTCTGTCTCCAGGGCGCGGGGTGAGCATCCGCAGCATGCGGAACACGATCGACGGCGCGGACGCGGACGACGACGGCCAGACGTCACCGTCTCGCGGTTCCCGACCGTCATTGACCTGCGTGACGACCGGCGCGTCGGCGTAGGCGGCGGCGAGCCAGCGCGCGGGCTCCGCGTCACGGTCGCAGGGCACCCAGTCGCCTTCTTCGTCCAGCCAGACCTTGCGGGGCAGGAACACATGCCGAGGGACACGGTGGAGGGCCGCTTCCAACTCCGGGCTCAGGCCTTGCAGTTCTTCCGTGAGGAGGCGGAGCAGACCGCGCGCGGCGGTCTGCTCCTCGTTGCTCATGGCGTACATGCCGAGGCTCAGCCCTTCTTGTGCCTGGGCTCGGACTTCGGCTGAGCGGTGTCCGGCGACGGCTTCGACGTACCCGGGTCCTTTCCCCCGGCATGCTTGCCGTCTCCGCCGGATCCGCCCTTACCGGTTCCCCATCCCATGGAAGCCTCCTTGGTGTTTGTGTGTCGTGGTTCGGTTGACGGCCCGGTCCACCGGCCGGGGGCTGGGTGGCTTGGGGGGCTCGGGCGGAGGCGAAGGCGGAGGGTGTTTCCCCATACGACGATCTCCTTTCTCCGGGCGAAACCCGGCACGGTCAGGACTGTCCAGGAGCAACCCGCCCGCGCCGACTGCCTTCGGCCAACCGCTGAAGCACCATCTGGCGACGCACGGCCCGCGTCAGAGGGCCGCTGCCGTCGGTCACATAGACGGCCCTGGTGATGCCCGCCTGGTCTACGGCGACGTAGGTGGAGGTGGGGCTCTGGGGCGGGGCAGCACGCAGCGTCATGCGAGTCTCCGGGTGATAGGCGCGAACGTCGTATCGCGGACGGGGTTCCAGGCAGGTCCGCCGCAACGGAACCGGACAGGACCGTACGAGTCGTCCGAGCCGCGCCTCAATGAAATTGCGGGGAATTGCGGAACATCAACCGATAGAGGTGATCGCCGCGTTGATCAGCGTGCGAGCGGCATCACCGTAGACAGCAAGCTTCGCCAGCTCGCCGAAGGCGCGTCGGTAATCGGCAAGTTCACGCGGCTGCACCACGTTGACCACGGCCGTGAGGGTTTCGACCACACTACGCGTGCCGTCATGGAGGTAGAACGCCTCCAGCGGCCACATCGTCCTTTGAGCGGTGAAGGGAATGATGCCGAGGGAGACGGAGGGGAGCGTCATCACTCTCAGCAGGTGACGCAGCTGTCCGGCCATCGTCCCGGCGTCGCCGACGCGGTAGCGCAGGACGCACTCCTCCATGAGCACGACGAACCGGTGTACGCCCTCGTACAGGAACCGGCTGCGGGCGATACGGGCGGCAACTGCCTCCGAGACGTCGTCGGGGGTGCCCTGGAAGTCAGTGATGGCCTCCATGAGCGCCGTGGCGTAGGCGTGGGTCTGGAAGAAGCCGGGCACGACGTTGGAGACATATGCGCGGGTGACGCCGGTCTGCGCGTAGAGGTCGTAGAAGTGCTCCTGGGTCTTGCGCATGCCCGTTCGGTGGCTCCTGCGCCACTCCACGTACATCGAGTCCACCGCGCGGGCCGTGGCGATCAGGTCGTCCGCCTGGTCGGCAGCACCACAAGCCGTGCACCAGGCCCGGATGTCCGCGTCGGTCGGCTGCACTTCCGCTTTCTGGATACGGGTGGTCTTCGCGGGATGCCAGCCGCACCGGGCGGAGAGTTCCTTACCGGTGAGGCCGGCGTCCTGGCGAAGATGCGTGAGCCGCACAGCGAGCGCTTCACGGGCCGCTTGAGCACTGGACGAAGGAGAAGCGGACATGGGCTGTAGCTGGGATCAGACGGTGTACTTCTCGTGATCGACCGCACGCTCCCACACAGCCTCGAACGCGTCAGAGCACAGCTTGACGACGGCGGGATCCTCGCTGAACTCCTTGGCCGGATCGGCCCAGTCGCCGTTCCCGGTAAAGATGTTGAACTGCACCAAGCGGTCGTCGAACAACCAGAAGTCGGCTCCCGGCAAGGCAATGTCCACAGCCTGCCGACGGGGCAGCCAGCGTACGAGTTCGCCGGCATCGACGTTCAGCGGGGTGGTCGCGTGCTCCCATCGGATGTAGTCCGTCACGGGCTCGGAATCGATCCTGGCCCGACGCATCACCACGCCACGGCCCACAGCCTCCCGCACCATGCCCAACCAATTGGGCCACCACCGCGCCGTCGGGTCGAGGTCGACGTGACCGGTGCGCTTGAACTGCTCGAACTCCTCTGCCTCGTCACCGACGCCGTACGCGTCCCGCATCTCCAGATGCACCGCGCTGTGGTGCGTACCGGACAACAGCTCAATGAAGCTCGGCACGCCGTTCTGCGACATCACACGCCTCCCTCAGGATCGGCACCATGCGGGCCGGAATGCGGATCACCGTCTCGTGGGCGGGGATCCCCACCGCGTGACCGGCGACCCACTCCGTACCACTGATCAGCGCTTCCAGCATTTCCTCGGCTTTGACGCCCTGGAGTACCAGGTCAGCCGTCTCCTCTTCCACCCACACGGTCGGCGATCCCTCGCCCCCCGTGTTCGGGTCCATACCGATGAACCGCTGGTCCATGCTGCCCTCCCGGGTCAAACCGGTTGCGTGTTCTTACGTGTGACGTTTCCGACCACTACGAGCATCGTCAAGGGCCCGGAGCGCGCCGGGAACGACCTCGGCCTGAACCGGCCGCGGGCGAGGGTCACTCGGAGCCGCTACCACCTACTGACCACACAGCAGTACCCCCGGCCGGATGGACGAGGGCACTGATGCTGCTTATTGGTCGGCTCAGTTCACGAAGTGATCGAACTCGCCCGCCTTCACCCCGAGGATGAACGCGGCGAGCTTCTCCCGGCTGGTCGTGATGATCAGGTCCGGGTTGTCGCTCTCCCGGAAGAGGATCTGCCCGTTGTTCTCCGCGGTCTCCAGGCACTGTTCGCCGCCGCCCCCGGAGAAACTTGACTTCTGCCACTTGATGTCGTCGGCCATTTCTGGAGTTCTCACAGTTCTCTAGCGATGTGGTGAATGAAGTTTCGCGACTCTTCTGGTGTCAGCGATGCCTGCCGTGCGAAGTCGAGCAGGGTTCGGTACCGTTCGAGGTCTGCGGACGCGTCCAGAAGGCGACCACCGAAGGGCGTGTCGATGTGCACCGTGTCCAGTTGCGGGACCGTACCGCCCGCATACATCACGGTTTGCGTGACCTCGATGAAATCCTCGGATGTGAAGGGAATTACCCGCAGCGTCAGCCACGGCGCGGCGGACGCTTCCAGCGCGTAGGCGAGTTGGTCACGGGCCACCTTGCGGCCTCCCACCCGCATACGCAGGGCGGCCTCGTGCACGATGGCCTCGACGCGCGTCGGGTTCTCTCGCTCGAACAGTCGCCCTCGCCGCATACGATGCTCGACCCGAGCCTCGATCTCCTCGTTGGGAAGTCTCGGAATGACGCCGGCGAACAACGCCCGAGCGTACTCCTCGATCTGCAACACCCCTGGAAACGTGACCGGTTGCAGGAACCGCAGGTACGTGGCGTGGTGTTCGAGTTCGGCGATGTCCAGGAAGCCGGGAGCGAGGATGTCGCGGTAGTCGTCCCACCAGTGCTGGCCACGACGCTCGGAAGCGATGGCACAAAGTGCCTCGATCAGGGCGTCATCATTGCAGTTGTAGAAGACGGCGAGGCGACGGATCCGCTCCTCGCTGACGCCGACCCGACCCGCTTCAATGTGCGAGATCTTGGCTTGGTCAGTCGAGATGAGCGCTGCCGCCTCGCGGGCAGTCCTGCCCGCACGCTCACGCAGTTTTCGCAGCTCGGCGCCAAGTCGTACTTGGCGGGCCGTTGGGTTGTCCCTCGGCGGCATGCGTCCCTTCCCCTGTCTGCGCCCAGTGTCGCGCGCATCCGTGCTACCGGTCCATCGGCTATCACCATACTTATGGAGCAACCTTGCTCCGGGGCATGTATGGCCCCTATGGTCGAGTGCACCGCGCAGCGCGCCAGTAAATCCGCAGCGCAGCCGTTCTGCACACCCGTACGCGGGTGCCCGGGGGAACGGACGGGCCACGGTGACGCAAGGCGCGGCAACCGCACCGCGTTGGGAGACGAGACATGCCCCATGCCTCCGCCTTAACCCCGTCCGTACCGTTCCTCGGCCCTCACGCCGAGCGCTACCGGCTCAGTACGCCCCACACCCCGCGCGCGCCGAAGATCGCGCGCGACTTCCTCGTGACCCTCATCGGCGTGCAGCAACCCTCACTGGTCGAGCCGGGAACTCTCTGTATGTCCGAGGTGGTCACCAACGCCATCCGGCACACTCGGTCGCCGCGGATCGCCATCGACGTCTCGATCGGCGACGAGAGAGTCCTCGTCCGGGTGCACGACAACAGACCGTGCCCTTTGCCCGCGCCCAAACAGCCCCGGCACGAGGAGTTCGAGCACGGACGTGGTCTCGCCCTGGTCGAGGCGCCCGCCGCTCGCTGGGGGATCACCTTCTTCGGTGGTCTCTCGCCACGGTCGAAAGCCGTCTGGTTCGAGCTTCGGGCGGCTGCGGAGGTGGGGGACTCTGGTGCCATACGGCCGGACCTCCCGTAGTTATCCGGGTCACGGGGAAGGAATCCGCGAGGGGCTCTCGATGGCTCGACCGCCGAGAGCCCCGAGCGGATCACAGGAAGGGCTGCCCATGGGAGACGGCTTCGCACTGGTCGTGCGGTTCGCGTTGCGTGACCAGACGGCGGCGACCGCCTTTGACGCGTTGTGCGCCGAGACCCTGGAAGGAATCACCCGGCATGAGCCGGGCACGCTGGCCTACGTCACCCACACCCCGGTCGGCGAACCGCTGGTCCGTGTCTTCTACGAGCTGTACGAAGACCGCGCCGCCTTCGAGGCACACGAGGCGCAGCCGCACACCCAGCGGTTTCTCGCCGAACGTGAGCCCTATCTGGCGGGCGTCGACGTGACGTTCCTCGACGTCGGTGTCGGGAAGCCCGCACGGTAGGCGAAGCCGGACCGGTTACGCCGGCAAATGCCGCGCCGCGAAGTCCAGTTCCAATCTCACCTGCTTGATGCGTTCGTCCACCACCAGGGAGCCGTGGCCCGCGTCGTAGCGGTAGACCTCGTGGGGGGCGTCGCGGATCTCCAGGCGTTTGACGTAGTTGTCAATCTGGCGGATCGGGCAGCGGGGGTCGTTGACGCCCGCCGAGATGTAGACCGGAGCCTTGACCTGGTCGACGTAGGTGAGCGGGGAGGACGCGGCGAAGCGGTCCGGGACCTCCTCGGGGGTGCCGCCCAGCAGGGTGCGGTCCATGGCCTTCAGGGCCTCCATCTCGTCGTGGTACGCCGTGACGTAGTCCGCGACCGGCACCACCGCGATGCCCAGCGCCCAGGCGTCCGGCTGGGTGCCGATGCCGAGCAGGGTGAGATAGCCGCCCCAGGACGCGCCGGTGAGGATCAGGCGCTCGGGGTCGGCGAGGCCCGAGGAGACCGCCCAGTCCCGGACCGCGGCCACGTCCTCCAGCTCGATCAGGCCCACCCGGTGCTTGAGGGCGTCGGTCCAGGCGCGGCCGTAGCCGGTGGAGCCGCGGTAGTTGACACGGATGACCGCGTAGCCGTGGTCGACCCAGGCCGCCGGGCCCGCCGCGAAGGAGTCGCTGTCGTGCCAGGTCGGGCCGCCGTGCAGGTCGAAGACGGTGGGGAGAGGGCCCGTGGCGCCCGCCGGCTTCTGGACGAGGGCGTGGATGCGGCCGCCGGGCCCTTCCACCCACACGTCCTCCACCGGCACCGACGCCGGGCACGCCATGCCCGGGGGGTCCAGCACCACACCGCCGGCCGTGGACCGCACCGCCGGGGGCTCGGCGGCCGACGACCACAGGTACTCCACACTGCCGTCGGGGCGGGCCGTCGCACCGGAGACCGTGCCGGGCGGGGTCGGGATGCGGATCAGCTCGCGGGCCGCCAGGTCGAACCGGAACAGCTCGCTGCGGGCCTCGAAGCCGTGCACCACGAGCAGGGCCGAGCCGTCCGGGTACCACTCGGCGCCGACGTCGCCGGGCAGGTCCAGCGCCAGGTCCGTCTCCTCGCCCGTCGCCACGTCCCACACCATCGGCTCCCAGCGGCCCCGGCGCTGATGACCGACGAGCAGCCGGGTGTCGCCGTCGACCGGGGCGAAGCCCAGCACCTCCAGGCCCAGCTCCTCGACACCGCCCTTGGTGTCGTCCAGCTCGGCGACCGTCGTACCGTCCGGACGCAGCACCCGCAGGGCCGCGTGCATGGCGTCGCCGTGCTCGGTGTGCTCGATCGCGATCAGCGAGCCGTCGTGCGAGAGGTCACCGACGCCCGCCGACTCGCGGTGCCGGTAGATCTCCACCGGCTCGGCGCCCTCGCGGGCCAGGTGGATCGTCGTACCGTCGTCGTCCGTGGAACGGCCCACGACCGCCGTGCGGCCGTCACGGGACAAGACCAGGCCGGCCGGGTAGGACGGGGCCAGGCCGGGCACGGCCGGCTCGTCCGGGCCGCCCGTGAAGGGCTGGCGGCGCCAGACGCCGAACTCGTCGCCGTCCTTGTCGTCGAACCACCAGATCCACGTGCCGTCCGGGGAGAGCACGCCGTCCGTCGTGCCGTTCGGCCGGTCCGTCACCTGCCGCTGCTCGCCCGTCGCGCGGTCCCACGCGTACAGCTCGTACGTCCCCGTCGCGTTCGACACGAACAGCGCGCGGTCCGGCGCGTCCTCCGCCCAGTCGGGCAGCGAGACCCGCGGCGCCCTGAAACGCTTCTCCCAGTCCGGCATGTCCGGTGTGTCCGGCGTCCTGCTCTCACTCATGGCCCCAGTCATGCGCCCATACTGCCTGGCCGCGCCGACAATTGGGTGGCGCGTGTGCGCAGCCTGTGGATAACTTCCCGCCCATGAGCGTTTCCGCCGCCTCCTCGCCCGTATCCGACGGATCCGAAGCCGAAGTCCCCTCTCCGTCCGCCGCCGACCGCTCCCCCTTCGTCCCCGAAGGCTGGCGGGAGGACAACCGGGCCATGTGGGACGAGCGGGTGCCCCTCCACGTCGCCAGTCCGTTCTACGACCTCGCCGGTTTCCGCACCCGCCGCGACGACCTGCGCGACTTCGAGACGGCGGAGGTCGGCGACGTCACCGGCAAGACGCTCCTGCACCTGCAGTGCCACATCGGCACCGACACCCTCTCCTGGGCCCACCGGGGCGCCGCCCGCGTCGTCGGCCTGGACTTCTCCGCGCCCGCCGTGACGGCGGCCCGCGCCCTCGCCGCCGACCTCGGCTACGGCCCCGAGCGGGCGGCCTTCGTCACCGGTGACGTGTACGACGCGGCCCAGACCGTGCCCGAGCCGTCGTACGACATCGTCTACACCGGGCTCGGCGCCCTGTGCTGGCTGCCGGACATCCGGCGCTGGGCGGAGACGGCGGCCTCCCTGGTCGCGCCGGGCGGCTTCCTGTACCTCGCCGAGTTCCACCCGATCACCGAGTCCCTGGACGACGAGACCGGCACCCGGATCGTGCGGGACTACTTCACCCGGGACGCGCAGGTGTGGAACGAACCGGGCACCTACGCCGACCTGGACGCCGCCACCGTCCACAACCGCAGCGTGGAGTGGCAGCACACCCTCGGGGACGTCGTCTCCGCGCTCGCCGCCACCGGGCTGCGCGTGGAGTTCCTGCACGAGCACGACGTCTCGCTCTTCCCGCGCTTCGCGAACTTCGAGGTCCGCGACGGCTACCACCGCTTCCCGGCGGGCCATCCGCGCATCCCGCTGATCTACTCGCTGAAGGCGGGCAAGAGCTGACCCGAGGCCGGGGCACCGCGGCGGGCGCCGTACCGTGGAGGGCGTGTACCGGTTTCTGCTGACACCCCGCTGGTGGGGCATCAACGTCTTCGTGCTGCTCGCCATCCCGTTCTGCGTGTTCATGGGGTCGTGGCAGCTGAGCCGGTTCGAGGGGCGGGTGGAGGACCACCGCACCGCGACCGAGCAGGCCTCGTCCGGCCGCGACGAGGCCGCGCGCCCGCTGGACTCGATGCTGCCCGTCGACAAGAGCACCTCGGGCCGCCGGGTCACCGCGAGCGGGCACTACGGCAAGCAGCTGCTGGTGCCCGGCCGCGAGCTGGACGGCGAGCGCGGCTTCTACGTCCTCACCCTGCTGCGCACCGACTCCGGCAAGGCGCTGCCCGTGGTCCGGGGCTGGCTGCCGGGCACGGCCGACTCCGCGAAGGCTCCCGCCCCGCCCACCGGCGTAGTCACCGTGACCGGCGCGCTCCAGGCGTCCGAGACCCCGGGGGACAACGGGGTCAGCGCGCAGGGCGGGCTGCCGGCCGGGCAGACGGCGGCGATCAGCTCGGCGTCCCTGGTCAACCTGGTGCCCGACCGGCTGTACGACGCGTGGGTGACGCTGGACAAGGGCGACGCCGGGATGAAGGCCGTGCCCGCGAGCGCGCCGACCGGTACGGGACTGGACCTGAAGGCGTTCCAGAACCTCGGTTACACCGGCGAGTGGTTCGTGTTCGCGGGGTTCGTGGTGTTCATGTGGTTCCGGTTGCTGCGCCGGGAGCTGGAGTTCCAGCGGGACGCGGCGCTGGGCCTGGTGCCGGAGGACTCGGCGGGCTCGGCTGTCTCGGACCCCTCGGCCGACTCGGACGCCTCCGCCGGCTCGGACGACTCCGGCGACTCGCGGCGGACCCCGGTCCCGAGCGGCTGACCGGCGCCGGCGCCTGCCGGAAGGCCCGGCAGAACCCAGCCCCCCCGCCCGGCAGACCGGGCAGGGCACACGCCCCGCCCGGAACCGGCCGGCAGGCCTAGGCGCCCGCCAGCAGCCCCGTGTAGTACACCGTCCCCGCGCACGCCCCCGGTACCACCGCGGTCGCCGACGGTGCGCCGTCCTGCGCCGTGTGGGTGACCGCGACACTGCCCTCGGCCGTGCCGCCCTCGGTGACCAGCTGCGTGGTGGCGCCCGGCGACCCGGTGCCTGCGCCGGTCTCGGCCGGGCCGCCCGCGGCGCCCGCCTCCTGGGTCGGCGTCGGGTCCGGTGACGGGCCGCCCGTGCCGGAGCCCCCGTCGGTGCTGTCGCCGCCGGTGACGGGGCAGGTCTCGGAGGGGACGAAGGCGAACTTCTCCTCGTACGCCGCTCCGGGCTCAAGGACCAGTGAGGCGACCTCCAGGGAGGGGTCGGGCAGGGCCGCCGCGCCGTCCCCCGCGGTGTGCCGTACGGCGCCGACCTTGGCCGGGTCGGCGGCGCCCTGGGCCGTCGGGGTGACGCTGCCCGGGCCGGTCACCGTACAGGCCGTACCGGAGACGTTGACGACGCGGAAGGTGCCGGAGACCACGCCCGCGGAGTCGGGGGCGTTCACCGTGCCGCTCGCGGAGCCCAGCTGGCCCGGCGAGCACGTCGGGGTGCCGGTGGCCGCGCTGGCCGAGGGTCCGGCGCCACCCGGGGAACCGGCGTGGCGGCCGTCCTCCCGGTCCTTCCCGCCGTCCTTGTCCGGCTTCTTGCCGGGCTTGGCCTTCGCGCTCCCGGTGTCCTTCCCGCCGTCCTTGCCGACGGTGCCCTTGTCCTTGCCCTGGCCGGTGCCGGCCTGGGCCTGGGAGGTCTGGCCGGCCATGGCGGTGTGGGGGTCGGAGCCGCCGGAGTTCGAGACGTGCACCAGGGCGGGGATCGCCGTCCCGATGAACAGGGCCGCCGCCGCGACGCCGACCGCCGCCTGGCGCTTGCGGGCGCGGCGGGCGGGGATCGCCCGCCGCAGGTGCTCCAGGGTGTCCCCGCGCGGCTCGATGTCGTCCACCGCCGAGCGCAGCAGGCGGCGCAGGTCCGGCTCGTCCGAGTCGGGTCCGTCGAGGCCGTCCGGTGCGTCGGTGACCGGGCCGGGCCTTACGGGGCCCGTGCCGTCGGGGCCGTGGTTCACAGTTCCGTTCCCAGCGTGCGTTGGCGTGTGCGGTTGCCCGTGGCGGTGTGTCGGCTCGCGCCAGGCAGAGGGCTCGTGACGTTCGTGACGTTCATGGGGGTCGCCCCCTTCGGCGTGATCGCTCATGCCGGTGTCCTCATGGCCACCCGTAGCGCGGCGATGCCCCGCGAGCCGTACGCCTTCACCGAGCCGAGGGATATGCCGAGCGTCTCGGCGACCTGGGCCTCGGTCATGTCCGCGAAGTACCGCAGCACGAGCACCTCGCGCTGGCGGCGCTGGAGGCCCTTCATCGCCTTGATGAGGTCCCGGCGCTCCAGCTGGTCGTAGGCGCCCTCCTCCGCGCTCGCGGCGTCGGGCATCGGCTTGGAGAGCAGCTTCAGGCCGAGGATGCGGCGGCGCAGCGTGGACCGGGAGAGGTTGACGACCGTCTGCCGCAGATAGGCGAGGGTCTTCTCGGGGTCGCGGACGCGTCTGCGGGCCGAGTGGACGCGGATGAACGCCTCCTGGACGACGTCCTCGCAGGAGGCGGTGTCGTCGAGGAGGAGCGCGGCGAGGCCCAGCAGCGAGCGGTAGTGCGCCCGGTAGGTCTCGGTGAGGTGGTCGACGGTGGTCCCGGCGGCCTCGGCCGGCGCGGCACCCGGGGTCTCCTCGGCGCCGTCACGCTGACCGGGTATGCGGGCGGGCCGCGCTGCGGGCATGGGCGCGATCACCGGCATGCCGCCGGACGTGCGGGGCCGGAGCGCCGGACGCGGCCGCAGGGCCGCACCGCCGGGGGCCACACTGAGTTCGAATACCTCTGCCACGCCAGTTGGACACGCCTCCCCCCTCGGGGGTTGTACGTGCCGGGCGTCACATGTGCGACAACCGGCCGTGCCTCAAGTGCCGTCATGCGTCCCGCTCTTCCCTTATGTCCCATTTGAACGGGCGTCCCCACGCCCCGATCACGGCGTCCCCACGCCAGGATCATCACGCCCCCAGGCCCCGCAAGGGTGACCGCAAAGACGCTCCCCGCCTTCCGTACGGTTGCGGAGGGCGGGGAGAGAAATCCTCTGCTGCCAAGAGGAACGGTTCAAGCGGTTTGGACCATGCTCCCGGCCACACTTCTTACGCGGATCCTACAAACCGTCACACGCGGCCGGCCGCCCCGGCCGCGGCCGCGCCGGCCGGGGCGGGCAGCAGCTCCGCGATCTGCACGCAGTTCAGGGCGCCGCCCTTGCGCAGGTTGTCGCCGCACACGAAGAACTCCAGCGCGGCCGGATCGTCCAGGGCCCGGCGCAGCCGCCCGACCCAGGTCGGATCGGTGCCCACCACGTCGGCCGGGGTGGGGAACTCGCCGGCGGCCGGATCGTCGCACAGCACCACGCCCGGCGCGGTCGCGAGGATCTCCCGGGCGCCGTCGACCGCGACCTCGCGCTGGAAGCGGGCGTGCACGGTCAGCGAGTGGGTGGTGACCACCGGCACCTGGACGCAGGTCACGACGACCGGCAGCGCGGACAGTCCGAGGACCTTGCGGGACTCCTCGCGCACGGCCAGCTCCTGCGCCGACCAGCCGTCCGCCCGCGGCGGCCCGGCCCACGGTACGACGTTCAGCGCGACCGGCTCCGGGAACGGCCCGGTGGTGTCCCCGACGGCCCGCCTGAGGTCCCCCGGCTGCGTGCCCAGCTCGGTCCCGGCGACCAGGGCCAGCTGGGCCCGCAGGGTGTCCACCCCGGCCCGCCCGGCCCCGCTCGCCGCCTGGTACGACGACACCACCAGCTCGCGCAGGCCGTACTCGGCGTGCAGCGCGCCCAGGGCGACGATCATCGTCAGGGTGGTGCCGCCGGGGCTCGCGACGATCCCGCGCGGGCGGGAGCGCAGCGCGTGCGGATTGACCTCCGGCACCACGAGCGGCACGTCCGCGTCGGCCCGGAAGGCACCGGAGCCGTCGACGACGACCGCGCCACGCGCGGCGGCCACCGGCGCCCAGACGGCGGCGACCTCCTCGGGCACGCCGAACAGCGCGATGTCGACCCCGTCGAAGGCGTCCTCCGTCAGGGCCGTCACCTCGACCTCCGCGCCGCGCACGGTCAGCTTGCGGCCGGCCGAGCGCGCGGAGGCGACGAGCCGGATCTCGCCCCAGATGTCCGCGCGCTCGGACAGGATCCGGAGCATGACCGCGCCGACCGCCCCGGTCGCTCCCACGACCGCGAGCGTCGGTCTGCCGGTCATCGGCCCGTGCCCCGGCTCATCGGCCGGTGCCTCCGTAGACGACGGCCTCGTCGGAGTCGGAGTCGAGCCCGAAGGCGGTGTGCACGGCTCGGACGGCCTCCGGCACGTCGTCGGCGCGCGTGACGACCGAGATGCGGATCTCGGAGGTCGAGATCAGCTCGATGTTCACGCCCGCGTCGCTCAGCGCCTCGAAGAACGCGGCGGTGACGCCCGGGTTGGTCTTCATACCGGCGCCGACCAGGGAGATCTTGCCGATCTGGTCGTCGTAGCGCAGCGAGTCGAAGCCGATGCCGGGGCGGTTCTTCTCCAGCGCGTCGATGGCCTTGCGGCCCTCGGTCTTCGGCAGGGTGAAGGAGATGTCCGTCAGACCGGTGGAGGCGGCGGACACGTTCTGCACGACCATGTCGATGTTGACCTCGGCATCGGCGATGGTCCGGAAGATCGCGGCCGCCTCACCCGGCTTGTCCGGCACACCGACGACCGTGATCTTGGCCTCGGAGGTGTCGTGCGCGACACCGGAGATGATGGCCTGCTCCACCTTCTTGTCCCCAATCGGCTCACTGCTGACCCACGTGCCCTGCAGTCCGCTGAACGAGGACCGGACATGGATCGGGATGTTGTAGCGGCGGGCGTACTCCACACAGCGGTGGAGCAGCACCTTGGACCCGGACGAGGCCAGCTCCAGCATGTCCTCGAAGGAGATCCAGTCGATCTTGCGGGCCTTCTTCACCACACGCGGGTCGGCGGTGAACACCCCGTCGACGTCGGTGTAGATCTCGCAGACCTCGGCGTCGAGCGCGGCGGCGAGCGCCACGGCCGTCGTGTCGGACCCACCGCGGCCCAGCGTGGTGATGTCCTTCTTGTCCTGGCTCACACCCTGGAAACCGGCGACGATGGCGATGTTGCCCTCGTCCAGCGCGGTACGGATCCGGCCCGGCGTGACGTCGATGATCCGGGCTTTGTTGTGGACCGAGTCGGTGATCACGCCCGCCTGGCTGCCCGTGAACGACTGGGCCTCGTGGCCCAGGTTTTTGATCGCCATCGCCAGCAGGGCCATGGAGATCCGCTCTCCGGCGGTCAGCAGCATGTCGAACTCCCGCCCGGCAGGCATCGGAGACACCTGCTCGGCGAGATCGATCAGCTCGTCCGTCGTGTCGCCCATCGCGGAAACGACGACGACAACCTGGTTGCCGTTCTTCTTCGCTTCCACGATCCGCTTGGCGACGCGCTTGATGCCCTCGGCATCGGCTACGGAGGAGCCTCCGTACTTCTGCACGACAAGGCCCACGTGCGCTCCTCGCTCGGTTCGTTTATGTCGGCTCAGTCTATCGAGCGTCCGAATTCCACCCACCTGCTCCCGCATGGTGAGACATCGTCCGCCCTGGTCCGACCCTGCCCAGCGGACCGCGCACCACTCCGAAAGTGCCCCGGCTCACAGCCGGCCGCCCGGGCCGCTACTTCGCCGGCCGAAGCCCCAGCGGGGCACCGATCTCCTGGGCCATGACCCGGCCGGCCTCGAACTCCAGCGTCTCGTCGCCGATGTCGGCCTGGTCGGTGTCCAGGCCGTCCAGCTCCTCCAGGGGCTGGTTCAGCCGGACGTGGATCAGCACGGACTGCAGGGCGCGCAGCACCGCCGAGGCCGTCGCCCCCCAGTTGGAGAAGTACGAGAACTGCCACCACCACAGGGCCTCGGTGGCGCGGCCCGCGCGGTAGTGGGCCATGCCGTGCCGGAGGTCGGTGATGATGTCGGCGAGGTCGTCGGAGATCCGGGCCGGCACGGGCGCCTTGCGGGGCTCGTACGGGTCGAAGACCTCGGAGTAGACGTCGACCGGGTCCAGCAGCCGGGCGAAGTTCTCGCGCAGCTCGTCCACGTCCGGCTCCGGGCCCGGGTCGGGCTCGTAGCGCTCGTCGGGGACGAAGTCCTCGTGGGCGCCCAGCCGGCCGCCGGCGAGCAGCAGCTGGGAGACCTCCAGCAGGAGGAAGGGGACCGCCGAGCCGGGCTCGTCGCCCCTGGCCACCTCCGTGACGGCCACCAGGAAGCTCTCCACCTGGTCCGCGATCTGCACCGCGAAATCGTCCGGGTTCTGCGTCGTGGCGTGCAGCGTGGCGTCAGACATCTAGCAGTCGTCTCCCCTCGAAGGCGCGGCCGAGGGTCACCTCGTCCGCGTACTCCAGGTCGCCACCCACCGGGAGGCCGCTGGCCAGGCGGGTGACCTTCAGGCCCATGGGCTTGATCATGCGGGCGAGGTACGTGGCCGTCGCCTCGCCTTCCAGATTCGGGTCCGTCGCCAGGATCAGCTCCGTGACCGTCCCGTCGGCCAACCGCGCGAGAAGTTCCCGTATACGCAGGTCGTCGGGTCCGACGCCCTCGATGGGACTGATCGCGCCGCCGAGTACGTGGTAGCGGCCCCGGAACTCACGGGTGCGCTCGATGGCGACGACGTCCTTCGGCTCCTCCACCACGCAGATGACGGCGGGGTCGCGGCGCGGATCGCGGCAGATGCCGCACAGCTCCTCCTGCGCCACGTTGCCGCAGGTCGCGCAGAAGCGGACCTTCGCCTTGACCTCCATCAGGGCGTGCGCGAGCCGCTTCACGTCGGCCGGCTCGGCCTGCAGGATGTGGAAGGCGATCCGCTGCGCGCTCTTGGGACCGACGCCGGGCAGCCGCCCCAGTTCGTCGATGAGGTCCTGGACCACGCCTTCGTACAACGGACTGCCCTTCCTGGAGACCTTTCGGTACGTACGGTAGTTGGCTTCCGCCTCCGCCCGGAAGGCGGCCGGTCGAAGCGGGTCAGAACGGCAGGCCCGGGATGCCGCTGCCGCCGCCCAGCCCCTGGGCCAGCGGACCGAGCTTCTGCTGCTGGAGCGTCTGCGCGTTCTGGTTGGCCGCCTGGACGGCCGCCACGATCAGGTCGGCGAGGGTCTCGGTGTCCTCCGGGTCCACCGCCTTCGGGTCGATCCTCAGCGCGCGCAGCTCGCCGGCGCCGGTGACGGTGGCCTTCACCAGGCCGCCGCCCGCCTGCCCGTCGACCTCGGTGTTCGCCAGTTCCTCCTGCGCCCGCGCCAGGTCCTGCTGCATCTTCTGGGCCTGCTGGAGCAACTGCTGCATGTTGGGCTGGCCACCGGGGATCACGATCAGCTCCTCGCCGTCTTCCGGATTGTCGTCGCCGACTTTTTTCTCGGTCGTCAATGAGCCTACGTGGTCCACGCGGTCCCTGCCCTGCCACTCTTTCGGGTGAGAAACACGGCTGTCCTATACCTGATCAAGGCCCCCTTCCGGGCGGAAAAGCGGGGAAACCTCCCTCTCCGCCACCCGTTGGGCGGTAGGAAGGTGGCCGCGCGTCGGCATGGAATGTCACGCAACGCGACCGGTCGTGATCAGTAGGGAGTGCCGGGTGGGTCAGCCGGAGATGCAGCCCGAGGGTCCGCCTCAGGACGGGCGGGGCGAGGGCGCGGCCGGGCTGCGGCCGGGCGATCTGACCGGGCGGACGTTTCCGCTCGGGGACTGGGGCGAACCCGCCGAACGGCTGGACGAGCTGTACCGGTGGGTGGAGCGCCGGGGACTGGAGACGGCCGCCTGGTATCTGCGGGACCGGCTCTGGAAGCGGCGCGGGGCGCGCGCGCTGCGGATCACGACGGCGGCCGGGGCGGTGGCCGGGGCGGCGCTGCCGCTGCTGGACCTCACCGGGGTGGCCGCCGGGGCGGCGCCCTGGGGCTGTCTGGCGCTGCTGGTCGCGGGCGCCGGCATGGGCGTCGACCGGTTCTTCGGGTGCACGTCCGGCTGGATGCGGGACGTGGCCACGGCCCAGGCGGTGCAACGACGGCTCCAGGCCCTGCAGTTCGACTGGGCGTCGGAGAGCGTGCGGGAGGTGCTGGGCCCGGCGGAGGGCACGGCGAGCGAGGCGACCGAGCGGTGCCTGACGGTGCTGCGGCGCTTCTGCGAGGACATCGCGGACCTGGTGCGCACGGAGACCGCCGACTGGATGGTGCACTTCCGTACGGGCCCGGCCCCGCCGGGCATCCAGACGGCGTCGGCCACGGTGCCCCGGCAGGAGGCGGGCGGAGCGGGCGGGGCGCGGTTCCCGCTGCCCCCGTCGAACGGAAGCCGCCCGAACATGCCGAGACAGCGCCCCCCGGAACCCCGCTGAGGGCGGCCGCCGGGGCCGGCACTCCTCGCCGTACGACGGGCCGCCCCGGACTGTCACCCCTTGCTGTACGTCAGGCTCTCCCCGCCGCTCGCCTTGGCCCGCTCCAGCCTGCCGTCCGGCAGCAGGGTGACCTCGGTGGCCTCGCCCGGGGTGCAGGAGGAGGCCGGCTCCCCGGTGGTGACGGTGGACGGCCCGATCTCCAACTTCCCGTCCGCGCCGGGCGCTTCGGCCAGCTCGGCCTCGAAGACGCAGTGGTACGACCCGCCGCCCTCGGTCGGCCCGTCCGCGACCAGGGTCAGCACGGTGTCCCCCACCTCGCCCTGCCGGATGGTCAGTACGCGGCTGTTGGCGCCGACCTCGTCGCCGATGGTGGTCCGCCAGGTGCCCAGATAGGCGTCCGGTATCGCCCCGTCGGCCGGCGACTTCGAGGCGGTCGGGGAGGGCGCGGCCGAGGTGGCGGGCGGCGCCGACGCCCCGTCCGGGGCCGCGGAGCGGTGGGTGGGGGCCGTACCGACCGTGCCGCCGGCCTTCTCGGTGCCGCTGCCGTTCTTCATCAGCGCGTACACCGAGCCGCCCGCGCCCACCGCGACGACCAGCGCGATGACGACGAGCAGCGCGGTGGACCGGCCGCTGCGCCGCTCCGGCTCCTCCGGCACGCCGAGGTCGGCCGGGCCGTACGGCGGTGTGGCGCCGGGTCCGCCGGGATGCGGGTGGTACGGCTGCCGCGGCCCGCCCCAGGCGTCGGCGCCGGCGCCGGCCTGCTGCGGGTAGCCGTAGCCGGTGGGGTGCGGCTGCGGCGCGGAGTACGGCTGCGGCCGCGGGGCGCCGTAAGACGCCGGGGGTGCGGTGGGCGGCGGCGGAACCTGGGGCGTGAGCGCGGTGGGCAGGCGATCGGCGGGCGCGGGGACTCCGCCGTCGGAAACGGGGGCGTGCTCGGGAGACCCGTTACCGGCCATGAACGACACACCGGTGCCGTGGGACACCCCGGTGCCGTTCGACGCATGGGGGTCGTGGAACCCACTGGTGCCATGGGGCACACCGGTGCCGTTCGGCTCCCCCGGACCGTGCGAGCCCCCCGACCCATTCGGCGCCCCCGGACCGTGAGAGACCCCCGACCCATTCGGCACCCCCGGACCGTGGGAGCCCCCAGACCCGTTCGGCCCATCCGGCCCGTGGTGCGCACCGGATCCCGCGGTCGCGCCCGGGCCGACCTGCCCACCGGGCCCCGGAGACACGCCGGGCCCCCGAGACACGCCGGCCCCGGGAAGCACGCCGGGCCCTGAAGACACGCCGGATCCGGGAAGCACGCCGGACCGGGGAGACACACCTGGCCCGTTGGACGCACCGGGACCGGCAGGCGCGTCAGGCCCCGCAGGCACCTCAGGCCCCGCAGGCACACCAGGCCCCGCAGGCACACCAGGCCCGTGCTGCGCACCGGGCCCCGCAGGCGCCTCGGACCCGGACGGCGGCGCCCCGGTCCCCGCGAACGCGCCCGGGCCGTCCTGCCCACCCGTTCCCGGAGGCTTCTCCGGCCCGGCGGGCGCACCGGATCCAGCAGGCGCACCCGACCCATACGGCGCCCCGGGCCCCGCAGGTGCCCCGGACCTGCTGGCCGCGCCGAATCCGTTCGGCCTCCCGGTCCCGTTCGGCGTGCCGGACCCGTATGGCGCCCCGGGCCCATGCGGCGTACCCGTCCCATACGGCGGACCGGACCCGTACGGCGAACCGGACCCACGTGGCGCCCCGGACCCATGTGGCGTACTGGACCCATGTGGCCTACCGGCCCCCGCCGGCGTACCCGACCCGTACGGTGCCCCGGACCCGTACGGCCCCCCGGACCCATGTGCCGTACCGGCCCCCGTCGGCGCGGCGGTGCCCGTGAGTGGGCCGGTGCCGGGTGGGGGCGGGGCCGGTGCCGGTGGTGCCCCGCCGCCCTCCGGGTTCTCCACCTCCAGCAACCGCACCGCGTGCCGGCCGAGCTGGGCCACCAGGGCGCTGGGGAGCCAGGGGTCGCGGGAGCGGCCCCCGGTCACGGTGTCCTCGACGCCGGTCCGCTCCAGGATGTCCACCGGCGAGGGCCGGCTCGCCGGGTCCTTGCGCAGGCAGTCCCGTACGAGGTCGGCTATCCCCTCCGGCACGCCGGTCAGGTCCGGCTCCTCCTGGGCGATGCGGAACATCAGCGCGTGGACCCCGCTGTCGGCGGTCCCGAAGGGCAGCGACCCGGTGGCCGCGTAGGCGAGCACGGAGCCGAGGCAGAACACGTCGCACGCGGGCGTGATCCGGTCCCCGCGCACCTGCTCGGGCGCCATGAACCCGGGCGATCCGACGAGTGCCCCGGTGCGGGTGAGCCCCTCCGCGCCCGGTGCCGTCGTCTCCAGCGCCCGCGCGATCCCGAAGTCGATCACGCGCGGCCCGTCGATGGTGACCAGCACGTTCGACGGCTTGAGATCCCGGTGCACGATCCCGGCCGCGTGGATGTCCGCCAGCGCCTGCGCGAGCCCCGCCGCGAGGATCCGTACCGACCGCTCGGGCAGCGCCCCGTGGTCGTGGCCGACGACCTGCTGCAGGCTCGGCCCGGCCACGTACCCGGTCGCCACCCACGGCACGGCCGCCTCGGTGTCCGCGTCCAGCACCGGCGCCGTCCAGTACCCGCCGACCCGGCGCGCGGCGCGCACCTCCTGCCGGAACCGCTCCCGGAACTCCTCCCGCTCGGCCAGTTCCGCGCGGACGAGCTTCACGGCGACGGTCCGGCCCCGCTCCGACCGGGCCAGGTACACGTGCCCCATGCCGCCCGCGCCGAGCCGCGCCAGCAGCCGGTAGGCCCCGATCGCCGGCGGATCCCCCGGCCCCAGCTTCTCCATCCCCGCGCCGCCTTCCCCCCATAGGTATGCAACGCCCGAGAATAGTGCGCCGGTACGACCCCGGGCCCGGGTACTGATTCCACGGTTCCGTAACAGGGGCGGACGGCACCGGGAACCGGCCACACCGGGCGCCGCCGGAAACGCGCCACGCGCACCCCGCGCACCCTGCCGTCGACAACCTGTCGCGGATTCCCCCCGTCCACGGAACAAGACGCCGATATGCCTTCCGCATCGCGGACATTTACCCTCACCGGCATGACCCCTCAGCCCAGCCCCGAAGCCGGCGCCGCAGTGAAGGCCGCCGACCGCGCGCACGTCTTCCACTCCTGGTCCGCGCAGGACCTCATCGACCCGCTCGCCGTCGCCGGCGCCGAGGGGTCGTACTTCTGGGACTACGACGGCACGCGCTATCTGGACTTCACCAGCGGGCTCGTCTTCACCAACATCGGCTACCAGCACCCCAAGGTCGTCGCGGCGATCCAGGAGCAGGCCGCGAAGCTGACCACCTTCGCGCCCGCGTTCGCCATCGAGGCCCGCTCGGAGGCGGCCCGGCTGATCGCCGAGCGGACCCCCGGCGACCTGGACAAGATCTTCTTCACCAACGGCGGCGCGGACGCCGTGGAGCACGCGGTGCGCATGGCCCGGCTGCACACCGGCCGCCCGAAGGTGCTCTCGGCGTACCGCTCGTACCACGGCGGCACCCAGCAGGCGGTGAACATCACCGGTGACCCGCGCCGCTGGGCGAACGACAGCGGCTCGAACGGGGTCGCCCGGTTCTGGGCGCCGTTCCTCTACCGCTCCCGCTTCTACGCCGAGACCGAGGAGCAGGAGTGCGCCCGGGCGCTGGAGCACCTGGAGACCACGATCGCCTTCGAGGGCCCGGGGACCATCGCCGCGATCATCCTGGAGACCATCCCGGGCACCGCCGGGATCATGGTGCCGCCGCCCGGCTATCTGGCCGGCGTGCGCGAGCTGTGCGACAAGTACGGGATCGTCTTCATCCTGGACGAGGTCATGGCCGGCTTCGGCCGGACCGGCGAGTGGTTCGCGGCGGACCTGTTCGGCGTCGTCCCCGACCTGATGACCTTCGCCAAGGGTGTGAACTCCGGTTACGTGCCCCTCGGCGGTGTCGCCATCTCCCAGGAGATCGCCGAGACCTTCGGCAAGCGCCCCTACCCCGGCGGCCTCACCTACTCCGGCCACCCGCTGGCCTGCGCCGCCGCCGTCGCCACGATCGACGTGATGGCGCAGGAGGGCGTCGTGGAGAACGCCCGGCGGCTCGGCGAGAGCGTCGTCGGCCCCGGCCTCGCCGAGCTGGCCGCCCGCCACCCGAGCGTCGGCGAGGTGCGCGGCGTGGGCATGTTCTGGGCGCTGGAGCTGGTGCGCGACCGGGAGACCCGCGAGCCGCTGGTGCCGTACAACGCCACCGGCGAGGCGAACGCCCCCATGGCCGCCTTCACCGCCGCCGCCAAGCGGCACGGCCTGTGGCCGTTCGTGAACATGAACCGCACCCACATCGCCCCGCCGTGCACCGCGACCGAGGCCGAGCTGAAGGAGGGTCTGGCCGCGCTCGACGCCGCGCTGAGCGCCGCCGACGAACACACCGTGTGACCGTACACGGCTCCCCCCACACCAGTTCGAACGCGTAAGGTGACGTGCTCGTAAGGAAGAGGGACCCGCGGCCGCCGCGGGTCCGTACGAGCCCCGCATCCGGACGTGTGAGGAGAGGCACGGAGCATGCCCGGCAACGGCCCCGTGACGCGCAGCACCCTGCGCCAGCAGATCGCGGACGCGCTCCGTGACGAGGTGCTGGCGGGACGGCTGCGCCCGGGCCGGGCGTTCACCGTCAAGGAGATAGCCGACCAGTACGGCGTCTCCGCCACACCGGTCCGCGAGGCGCTGGTCGACCTGTCCGCGCAGGGCATCCTGGAGGCCGACCAGCACCGCGGCTTCCGGGTGCCCGAGTACTCGGTCGCCGACTACCGGCACATGGTCGAGGCCCGCGGCCTGGTCACCGACGGCATGTTCCAGGCCCTCACCGCGGGCCACCCCGCCTTCCGCACCCCGCCGGAGGACCCCCGCACAGGCGCGGCCCTGGCCACCGTGCGGCGCCGCGGCGAGGAGGCCCAGCGGGCGGCCACGGCCGGCGACCTGACCGTCCTCATCGGCTACGACCTGCGCTTCTGGCGCGAGTTGAGCGCCCTGTTCGGCAACCCCTACCTCGGCGACTTCCTGCACCGGCTGCGCCTGCAGTCCTGGGTGTGCGCGGTGCAGTACCTGCTGCGCCTGCCCGAGCTGCGCGGCCGGCTGTGGGACCGGCACACCGAACTGGTCGACGCGCTGGCCCGGCGCGAGGCGGAGACGGCCCGCGCGATCGTCGCCGACGCGGGCGCGCACTCGCTGGCACTGCTGGAACACCTGGCGGGCGGGTAGACGACCGATACGGGCCCTACGGGGAGCGTCCCCGGGCCGCAGCGACTACCCTTCCCTGACCACCCGCCGCCGTGCGTGACGGCGCGCCCGCCGATGCGAGGAGCCCTCTTTGGCCTGTGACCTGTGGCTGGTACCGCTCGTGGACGTGTTGTGCCACACCCCGGACAACCCCTTCGCCGAGGAACTCGCGCAGTACGACAAGGCGCTGGCCGCGGCCGGCCTGCCGCCGGTGCCGGTGTACCAGTACATGCCCGGCCTGTCCGGCGACGTCGCCCCGGTCGCCGGTTTCGACTACGACGCCCTGCACTTCCTGCGCCGGGCCTACCTGCTCCAGGTCTGCGGCCTGCCGGTGACACCGGTGGACGAACTGGGCGGCGACTACGAGCAGTTGCTGGAGATGTTCGAGTCGACGGCCCAGCAGTCACACCTGGTCTGGCACTACGACCACGCGGGCGCCTACGTCCCCGTCGACTTCCCGCACCCGCTCTCCAACGACGAACTCCTCGCCGGCGGCGGCCCGTTGGGCTCCTCCCAGACGCTGCTGCGGGAACTCCAGTACGTGGCCCCCGTGATCGGCATCGATCCGGCCAATCCCCCGGCCGCCCCCGCCCCGCCGCCGGCCCCCACGGAGCTGGAGGAACCGGCCGTCCCGGCCCCCTACGACCCCAGCCCCTTCGCCCGCGAACGCCACGTCTGGCTGGGCCTGCACGCGGCGGCCACCCGCTCGCTGGCCCAGGGCTCGATGATCGTCTTCAGCTGAGCCGCGCGGGGACAGCGCGGGATCAGCCTGGCATCGGCCTGGAATCGGCCTGGAACGGCGTGGGATCGGCGTGGGAAAGAAAGACACCCTGCCGGCCGGACCGGCAGGGTGTCCCGTGCGGGGGCCTCGTCCTACAGGAACGAGTTGATCTCGATCGTCTCGTCCCGGCCCGGACCCACGCCGATCGCGGAGATCGGGGCGCCGGACATCTCCTCCAGCGCCTTGACGTACGCCTGGGCGTTCTTCGGCAGGTCGGAGAAGGACTTCGCCTTGCTGATGTCCTCGGACCAGCCCGGCAGCATCTCGTAGACCGGCTTCGCGTGGTGGAAGTCGGTCTGCGAGTACGGCAGCTCCTCGACCCGCTTGCCGTCGATCTCGTAGGCGACGCAGACCGGGATCTGCTCCCAGCCGGTGAGCACGTCCAGCTTGGTGAGGAAGAAGTCGGTCAGACCGTTGACGCGGGTGGCGTAGCGGGCGATGACCGCGTCGAACCAGCCGCAGCGGCGGTCCCGGCCGGTGGTGACGCCCCGCTCGCCGCCGATACGGCGCAGCGCCTCGCCGTCCTCGTCGAACAGCTCGGTCGGGAACGGGCCCGCGCCGACCCGGGTGGTGTAGGCCTTCAGGATGCCGATCACCCGGCTGATCTTCGTCGGGCCCACGCCCGCGCCCGTGCAGGCGCCGCCCGCGGTCGGGTTCGAGGAGGTGACGAAGGGGTACGTGCCGTGGTCGATGTCCAGCAGCGTGCCCTGGCCGCCCTCGAAGAGCACGACCTTGTCGTCCTCCAGGGCCTGGTTCAGGACCAGCACCGTGTCGGCGACATACGGCCGGATCTGCTCGGCGTAGCCCAGCAGCTCCTCGACCACCTGGTCCGCGGCGATCGCGCGCCGGTTGTACAGCTTGGTGAGGATCTGGTTCTTGACGTCGAGGGCCGCCTCCACCTTCTGCTGGAGGATCGACTCGTCGTACAGGTCCTGGACCCGGATACCCACGCGGTTGATCTTGTCGGCGTAGGTCGGGCCGATGCCGCGGCCGGTCGTACCGATCTTGCGCTTGCCGAGGAAGCGTTCCGTCACCTTGTCGACGGTCACGTTGTACGGCGTGATGATGTGCGCGTTACCGCTGATCAGGAGCTTGGACGTGTCGACGCCACGCTCGTTCAGACCGCTCAGCTCGGAGAGCAGGACCGACGGGTCGACGACGACACCGTTGCCGATGACCGGCGTACAGCCGGGCGACAGGATTCCGGAAGGGAGGAGGTGCAGTGCGTACTTCTGGTCGCCCACGACGACCGTGTGGCCGGCGTTGTTGCCACCCTGGTAACGCACCACGTAATCAACGGAACCACCGAGGAGATCCGTCGCCTTTCCCTTGCCTTCGTCACCCCACTGAGCACCGAGCAGCACAAGTGCGGGCACGCGCGTACACCCCTTCCGGGCGGGGCATGTCCAAGGTCGGGGGCATGGGCGTAAGGTTCACCGCCGCGTACCACCGCGACCGTCGTTGGTCGCACAACCGTCGGACCGGATGCCCCGGAATAGACGAAGCCCCTGGCGCAATAGCGCAAGGGGCTCTTGCACAAAGATGCTACCCGAGGAAGCGAGGCAGGACCGAGGTGGCGACTTCCGCGACGTCCGATCAGCTGCTGGTGATCATCGATCCGGCGGCACGGCAGGCGGACGGGGAGTCCGTACGGATCGCGAAAGACGTGCTCAGCGCGGGTGCGCCGGCCAAGCTGTGCCTGCCGGACGGCCCGGAGGAATTCGCTCGCGCCCTGGACCGCAGGGGGGCGCGGCGACCGGTCGTGGTGGGTGACGGCCGGGCGCTGACCCGAGCCGTCACCCTGCTGCACCGGCGCGGGGAGCTGGCCGGATGCGCGTTGTCCGTGGTGCCGGTCGGGGACACCTCGCTCGCCGAGTCGCTCGGGGTGCCCGGTGGCGCGGTGGCGGCGGCGCGGGCGGTCCTGGACGGCGTGGAGCGGCGGCTGGACCTGCTGGTCGACGACGGTGACGGCGTGGTGCTGGGCGCGCTGCGCATCCCGCCGGTGCCGGCGAGGGCGGGCGCCGCCTCCCCGGTGCCGGTCTCCACGGGCCGGCCCTGGTACCGCTCGCTGGTCCGCACGCTCGCCGCCCGCCCCGCCCGGCTGTCCGCCGTGCCCGCCCCGAGCGCGGCCCGGCTGCGGGTGGAGGTCGACGGGCGGCCGGTGGTCGACACGGACCAGCCGGTGGAGGCGGTGTCGGTGACACCGGGCGCGGCCGGGGTGGCCTCGGTGGAGGTCCGGCCGCTGTCGGTGGGCGCGGAGGCGACCCCGCTGCTGGCCTCCGGCCACACGGTGACGGTCACCGGGGCGGAGTTCCGCTACCGGGCCGACGCGGCGGTGTCCGGGCCGGTGCGCCGGCGGACCTGGCGGGTGGTGGAGGGCGCCTGGGGCCTGGTCCTGCCCGCCGGGCGCTGACCGCGGGAAACGGGGCGCCTGGGCTCAGCGCACCTCCACGCGCAGCCCCCGCAGCCCCCTGATCACGAAGTTCGGCCGGCGTTCCGGTTCCGCCGCGAGCGCCAGCGTGGGCGCCCGCTCCAGCAGGGCCGTCAGGGAGGCGGCCAGCTCGATACGGGCCAGGGCCGCGCCGACGCAGTAGTGGATGCCCGCGCCGAAGGAGATGTGCGGGTTCTCCGCGCGGGTGAGGTCGAGGCGGCCGGGGCCGGCGAAGACGGCCGGGTCGTGGTTGGCGGAGCCGAAGAGCAGGGCGACCTCGGCGCCCCTCGGGATCACGGTGCCGCCGACCTCGATGTCGTCCAGGACCCAGCGTTCGAAGAGCTGGAGCGGGGTGTCGTAGCGCAGCAGCTCCTCGATCGCGGACGGGACCAGCGCGTGGTCGGCGCGCAGGGCCGCGAGCTCGCCGGGGTGGCGGAAGAGGGCGTACCAGCCGTTCACCGTGGCGTTGACGGTCGCCTCGTGGCCCGCGTTCAGGAGCAGCACCACCGTGGAGACCAGCTCCTGCCCGGTGAGCCGGTCGCCCTCGTCATGGGCCGCGATCAGGGCGGAGACCAGGTCCTCGCCGGGCTCGGCGCGGCGGGCCGCGATCAGCTGTCGGAGGTAGTCGGAGAACTCCACCGACGCCCGCACCGCCCGGGCCGCCGTCTCCTCGGACGGGTTCAGCTCGTACATCCCGCAGATGGCCGCCGACCACGGCCGCAGCAGCGGCCGGTCCGCCGCGGGGATGCCGAGCAGCTCGGCGATCACCGCGACCGGCAGCGGTTCGGCCACGTCCGTCAGCAGATCGCCGCCGCCGTTCTCGACCAGGGCGGCCACCAGCTCCTCCGCCAGCCCGCGCACATACGGCCCCAGCCGCTCCACCGTGCGCGGGGTGAACGCCTTCGCCACCAGGCGCCGGATGCGGGTGTGGTCCGGCGGCTCCAGGTCCAGCATCCCGTGGTCGTTGAGGGTGTGGAACGGCTCGTGCTCGGGCGGGGGCGGGGTACGGCCGAACTCCTCGTGCGTGAACCGGTGCCTGTAGGTGCGGCCGAGCCGGCGGTCCCGCAGCAGCGCCGAGACGTCCGCGTGGTGCGGCACCAGCCACTGGTCGCTCGGTTCGTACCGGATCACCCGGCCCCGGGCGCGCAGCTCGGCGTAGGCCGGGTAGGGGTCGGCGACGAACGCCGGGTCCCAGGGGGCGAAGACATGGTCCGCAGCAGCTGCCATGAACGGACGCTAGCCCGGCCCGCCCCGCCTGGCCAGCCTCCGCCCGGCCCGGCCCGGGGTCAGCGGGCGCCGGGGCGGACCACACCGGACTCGTAGGCGTAGACCGCGGCCTGGGTGCGGTCGCGCAGGCCCAGCTTCACCAGGATCCGGCCCACGTGCGTCTTCACGGTCTGCTCGGCCACGACCAGCCGCTCGGCGATCTCCGCGTTCGACAGGCCCTGCGCGATCAGCGCCAGCACCTCCGTCTCCCGCTCGGTCAGCTCGCCGACACGCCGTCTGAGCGGGGCCCGGCCACCGCCGTCCAGGCGGGAGAACTCCGCGATGAGCCGCCGGGTGATGCCGGGGGCCAGCAGGGCGTCGCCCGCGGCCACGACCCGGACCGCCTCGGCCAGCTGGTCCGCGGAGGCGTCCTTGAGCAGGAAGCCGGAGGCGCCCGCCCGCAGCGCGTCGTACACGTACTCGTCCAGGTCGAACGTGGTCAGCACCAGCACCCTGACGGCGGGGTGGTCCCCGGTGATGCGGCGGGTCGCCTCGATGCCGCCCAGCTCCGGCATCCGGATGTCCATCAGCACCACGTCCGGGGCCAGTTCGGCGGTCCGGGCGATCGCGTCCCGGCCGTCCACCGCCTGCCCGATCACCTCGATGTCGCTCTGGGCGTTGAGCAGCACGGTGAAGCCCTGCCGGACCATCTGCTGGTCGTCGGCGATCAGGACACGGATGCTGCCGGTACCGCTCGTCATGGGGTCTGTTCTCCTGTCGGGCGCTGGTCGGGCGGGTCCGGGACGTCCCCGGGGAGGAAGGCCGTGACGCTGAAGCCGCCGCCCTCGGTGCCGCCCGCCGTGAGGCGGCCGCCGAGCATGGCCACGCGCTCGCGCATACCGAGCAGCCCGTGGCCGGCGCCGGGGGACGGCGGGGCGGGATGCCGGGGCGGGGTGTTGTCCACCACCAGCCGCAGGCCCTCCGGGAGATGCCCGACCTCGACCCGCACCCGGGACCCGGGCGCGTGCCGCAGCGCGTTGCTCAGCGCCTCCTGCACGATCCGGTACGCCGACAGCTCCACACCCGGTGCGTGGGGCCGTATCGCGCCCACGACCTCGGCGGTCACGTCCAGTCCCGCCGCGCGGGTGTTCTCGATCAGCGCGTCGAGCCGGTCCAGCGTGGGCTGGGGGGCGTCCGGGGCCGCTCCGGTGCCGGGGGCGCCCAGGCCGTAGGGGTCCTCGGGGTTCTCGGAGCGCAGCACCCCTAGGACCCGGCGCAGTTCGGTGAGCGCCTCCAGCGCGTTGGCGCGGATACCGGAGAGGTTCTCCAGCAGCTCCGGGGAGGGGTTCTCCACCAGGTGCGGGGCGACCTGGGCCTGGATGGAGATCACCGACATGTGGTGGGCGACCACGTCGTGCAGCTCCCGGGCGATCCGGCTGCGCTCCTCCAGCAGGGTGCGGCGGGCCCGCTCCTCGACGCTGATCGTCGTCTGCTGGACCAGTTCGCTACGGGCCTGCTGGCGGCTGCGCAGGGCGCTGCCGGTGACGGCCATGACGGCGCACAGGCCCACCGCCAGGGTGCCGGTGCCGGAGTAGTGGCCGGTTCCCATGGAAGCCTGTAGGACCCAGGTCACCGCCGTGGTCACGGTGAACGCGGCCACCACGCCGGCCGGCCGGACGCGCAGGGCGAGCAGCAGGAAGACCGCCATGTGCGCGATCACCGTGGGCGTGGTCCAGGGCCAGTTGGGACCGGAGCCGCCGGGCGGGAGGGCGGCCAGGTGGGGGCGGGCGAGCAGGGCGGTGGCGGTGGCGGCGGCCAGGGACAGCGCCCAGGCGGAGAGCGGGCGCCAGCCGGCCAGGAGGAGGGCGGCGGCCTGGAGGGAGGTGGTGATCAGGGCGACGGGGAAGGCGATGCGGTAGGAGTCGGAGACCTCGGCGCCGCCGCCCGCGGCGATGGCCAGCGCGACCCAGCCGAGGACGAAGTAGGTGAGCAGGCGGGCCCAGCGGTACCGGGAGTACGGGGGCGAGTTACGGGTGGGTGCCTCGCCCAGCCAGGCGCGCAGTCGGGTGGTGGCGCGGGGCGGGGTGCGAGGGCCCTCGGCGGGGGCGGCGGTCGGGTCCTCGGGCTGCACGAGATCAACTTTAGGCATGGTGCGGGGTCTTCGTCGGCGGCAGATGGCGGTGGACCACCCGGGACGGGCGACGGCGCGAGCCCCGCTCACGGTGGTGGAAGGCCGCCAGGCACAGGGCCAGGGCCATGGCGAACACCGGCAGCCAGGCCAGCCGGTACGCCACCCAGCCCGGGGAGTCGGGCGCGGTGTGCAGACCGGGCAGGCGGCCGGCCACGAGCGCCGTGACGGTGGTGGCCGTCATCGCCGTCTGGTGCCACAGGAAGACCGTCATCGCCGAGAGGTTGACCAGGGCCACCGCCGCCCAGACCAGGGGCCGGGCCGCCGCCCGGCGCAGCCGGTCGCGCAGCAGCAGGGCCAGACCGCACTGGGCCAGGCCGAACGTGACGGCCGCCAGGGTCGGCGGGTTCAGGTTGGAGACCGCGCTGTTGGGGACGCCGACCATGGACGCCGGGTAGCCCGCGCAGCCGATGAGGAGTGCCGTGGCCGCCGTACCGCCGAGCAGCAGGACCCGGGCCGAACGGCGGCTGCGCAGCTCGCCCCGGGCCCAGGCCGCGCCCAGGGTGTAGGGCACCAGCCAGCCGGCGGCCAGGTTGGTCCAGCCGAGCCAGGACGGGCCGAGGTGCAGGCCGAAGCGGAGCAGGTCCACATGCAGGACGACGGCGAGCGGCCACAGCGGGTTGAGCCGGGCGACGAGCGGGGTGGCGGCCGTCAGCGCGGCGAAGACCAGCAGGAACCACAGGGGGGACAGCGCGAGTTTCACCAGGCTGTGGACGGTCGCCGGCGATGTGCCGGTGAGGAGCAGAGCGGCGGCGGTCACCGTCCACAGGCCCAGCAGGGCGGCGACCGGGCGGAGCAGACGGACCAGGCGGGCGCGCAGCCACCGGCCGTAGGAGTCGCCTCGGGCGTGGGCGGTGGCCAGGCCGCGGGTCGCCACGTGGCCGCCGACCAGGAAGAAGACGGCCAGTGTCTGGAACAGCCAGGAGAGCGGGGCCAGCCAGGGCCGGTGCCGCAGCGGGCTCTCGGTGTGCAGGGCGCCGTCCTGTACGACCAGGGCGGTGACCAGCCAGTGTCCGAGGACGACACCGAGTATCGCGAGGGCCCGCAGCGCGTCGACCGCGCGGTCCCGGGAGGCGGGGGTGGCGGCGTCCAGGCGCCGGGCGCCTTGGCGGAGGACGTCCAGGCGGAAGGTGTCCGGGCGGGGGGCGTCCGGGCGGGGGGCGTCCGGGGCGCGGCGCGGGGCGTGCGCCCGGGGGGTCTGCTCAGGCACGGGTCACCTCCGAGGTCTCGCCGAGGGTGATCCGGGCCAGGTTGGCGAGGGAGGCCGAGCCCGGGGTGAAGTAATCGCTGTGACCGGCGCCGGCCGCGTCGAAGACCCGGGCACCGAAGGCGGCGGAGACGGGGTCGGTGCCGAAACCGACGGTGGTGCCGGTGCCGAACAGTCCGGTCCGGATGTGCGGGACGTGCGCCACCCAGTCGGCGGCGCCGCGGGCCGCCCAGACGCGGGCGCGGGTGCGCAGGGCGGCGGCCGAGCCGGCGCCGGTGCCGGGGCTGCCGATCAGGGCGATGTCGTCCGCGGCGAGTCCGGGGGCGGCCCGGCCGCAGACCACGGAGCCGTAGGAGTGGCAGAGGACGGTGAGGTGCGCGCCGGCGGGTGCCGCGGTGCGCAGGCCGCGAAGGAAGGCGCTCAGGCGCGGGGCGGCTTCGTCGGCGCGGGTGGTCGTGGTGACGGTGGTGCTGACCGTGGCCGGTGTCTCGTAGCCGAGCCAGGCTATGACGGCCACGGTGTTTCCGGTGGTGTGACTTTCGGTGGTGCGGTGGGCGAGGGCCGTGTACAGCGACGCGGCGGCGCGGTGGAAACGGGGGTAGGTGTCGAGGGTGGTGTCCGAGCCGGGGACCAGTACGGCGATGTGACGGGCGCGGGCCAAGTCTCCTATGACCTCCGTGGCTTGGCCGTTTCCCCGGCCGTCGAAGGCGAGGAGGTGGCGGGAGGGTGCGGCGAGGGCGCGGTCGGCCTCGGCGCGCCGGGTGTCTCCGTGGGCGGCGGCCATGCGGGCGGCTTCGGCGGCGTTCCTCCGGTTCGCCTCGTAGGCGGAGGGGAGGGTGGCGGGGGTGAGGGGAGTGGTGAGGGTCGTGGGAAGTGGGGCGGGGATCGAGGGGCGGGCCGCGCCTGCGAGGGGGAGGACTATGGCGGCGGCGAGGAGGGCGGGAAGCAGGGCACGGAGGAGAGCGCGGCGGAGGGGACGGGGGTTCCTGGGCCGGGCGCGGTGCGTGCTCCGGTGCGGGTGCGTGTTCCGGTGCGGGTGCGGGTGCGTGTTCGGGTACGGGTCCGTGTTCCGGTGCGGGTGCGTGGTGGGGGTGTCTCCCACCCGCCCCTCTAGCTCCCGCATGGCGATGTTCCTCGCCGGACGCGGGACGCCCCCGTGGGGCCCGGTCGCCGTGGACGGCTGGTGGGGCGTCGTGGGTTGTGGGCGGGGCCCCATGGTGGCTTCCTTTCCGGTGGCCCGTCCATCGGGCTTGACTGGGAAGGAAGTTACGGATCGGGGGGTGTCGCCGGCGTCCCGCCAGGGAGCTGTTGTGACGCGTAGCTCTCAGGTACTACGGGTATCACCAAGCCAGTTGGGCGATCTCCTCCGCCACCACCGCGCAGGCGTCCGCCGCCGGGTCGATCAGCGGGAAGTGGCCCACGTCCTCCAGCAGCGTCAGCCCGGCCACCTCGCCCGCCTTCGCCGCCGCCTCAGCGTACGACTCGGCCACCTGATGCGGCACCACGTCGTCGGCCCGCCCCTGCACCAGGGTCGTGGCGATACCCGTCGGCAGCAGGAGCGCCGGATCCGCGTACGGCCGGCGCTCGGCGAACGCCCCGCCCCCGCCGAGGAGTTGCCTCGACGCGTGGTCGCACACCCCCAGCTCCTCCGCCACCTCGATGTCCGCGATCGGCGCGAGCGCGACGACACCGCGCAGCGGCGCCGGGCGGTCGGTACGCCATGGCGCGTCCGCCGGGAGCACATGCCGGGCCGCCGCCCACAGCGCCAGGTGGCCGCCCGCCGAATGCCCGGTCAGCACCATCCGGCGGGCGTCCGCCCGCACAAACACCTCGCGGACCAGCGCGGGCAGGGCATCCAGGGCCGCCGCGACATCGTCGAACGTGTCGGGCCAGCGGCCGGCGGGCGGCACGCTCCCCTCACCGGCCACCCCGCCCCCGGCTTCCTCGCCACCCCTCCGGTACTCGACATTGGCCACCACGAACCCCCTGCGGGCCAGGTAGTCGGCGAACGGAGTGACATGGCGTCGGTCGTAGCGCGCTCGCCAGGCGCCGCCGTGCAGGACGACGACCAGCGGGGCGAGGGCCTCGGGGTCGGTGGCCTCCCCGCCGGGGCGGGGAGCGTAGAAGTCGATCACCTGGTCGGGGTGGTCACCGTACGCGGCGGTGGCGTCCGGCTCGACCGGCGGATGCGAGAAGGCCGACTCCTCTTCGGCCGCGCGGGCTGCTGCGGCGTCGTCCGGCATGCTCCAACCTCTCAGCTACGGGACGGGGGTTGCGGACCAGGTGGGGAACGGCCGTTGGCCGGGACGGTATCAGGCCGGTGACGTGCGGGGACACGGGCATTTCACACACGGTGGGGGCAACTGCTTCGGCCTGCCGGGACAAGCCCTCGGCAGGCCGAAGCAGAGGTTCCGGGACGGCCCGGAGTCCGGGAATCCCGGACCCTAAGCCAGTTCCTCCCCCAACACCCGGGCCGCCCGTTCCACGTCCCGGAATCCCACGTACAGCGGGGTGAAGCCGAAGCGGAGGATGTCCGGGTGGCGGAAGTCGCCCACCACGCCCCGGGCGATCAGGCGTTTCATCACCTCGCCCGCGTCGGCGCAGCGCAGGGCGATCTGGCTGCCCCGCTCCGCGTGCCGCTCGGGGGTCACGCACTCCACCCGGCCGGGCTCGGTGTACGCGGCCACGCACCGCAGGAAGAAGTCCGTCAGGGCCAGGGACTTGGCGCGGACGGCGGTGATGGACACCCCCTCCCAGACGTCGAGCGCGGCCTCCAGCGCCAGCAGGGACAGGATGTCGGGCGTGCCGACCCGTCCCCGCACGGCGCCCGGTGCCGGGGCGTACGCGGGGTTCATCCCGAACGGCTCGGCGTGGGAGTTCCAGCCGGGCAGCGGGGAGTCGAAGCGGTCCTGCAACTCCTCGCGCACGTACAGGTACGCCGGTGCGCCCGGGCCGCCGTTCAGGTACTTGTAGGTGCAGCCGACCGCGAGGTCCACGCCGTGCTCGTCCAGGCCCACCGGCAGCGCGCCCGCGCTGTGGCACAGGTCCCACACCGCGAGGGCGCCCGAGGCGTGGACCGCGGCGGTGAGCGCCGGCAGGTCGTGCAGCCGGCCGGTGCGGTAGTCGACGTGGTTGAGCAGGACCGCGGCCGTACGGCCGGACAGCGCGTCCGGCACCTCGGCCGGGGTGACCGCGCGCAGGGTGCGGCCGGTCAGCCGGGCCGCCGAGGCGGCGATGTAACCGTCGGTGGGGAACGTCGTCGCGTCGACCAGGAGTTCGTCACGGCTCTCGCCGGCCATGCGGACCGCCGCGACCAGCGCCTTGAAGACGTTGACACTGGTCGAGTCGCCCACGACGACCTGGCCGGGCGCCGCGCCCACCAGCGGGGCGATCCGGTCGCCGACCCGCTCGGGCGCCGTCCACCAGCCGCTCTCCTCCCAGGAGCGGATGCGCAGTTCGCCCCATTCGCGACGGACGACGTCCGCCAGCCGGTCGGGGACGTGCGCGGGCAGGGCGCCCAGCGAGTTGCCGTCCAGATACACGACGTCGTCGAGGACGAAACGGTCCCGCAAGGGCGCGAGTTCGTCCTCCGCGTCCAGTTTCTCCGCGCGCAGGGCCAGTTCAGACATGGGACCTCGCCGTCCACAGCTCGGGGAACACGTTCTTGCGGGCGCGCTTCTCCAGCCAGGCCACGCCGGCGGAGCCGCCCGTGCCGGCCTTGGCGCCCATCGCGCGCCGAGTGGCCACCAGGTGGTCGTTGCGCCAGCGCCACACCAGCTCGGCCACATCCGTCAACGCCTCGCCGAGGCGGGCGAGTCCGTCGCTCTGGTCACCCGCGTAGATCGCGGCCCAGGCTGCTTCCACGGCCTCCGAGGGCTCGTAGCGGGCGGAGACCTCCCGGTGCAGCACGGAGTCCGGGATCGGGTGGCCGCGCCGCGCGAGCAGCCGCAGCACCTCGTCGTACAGGCTGGGCTCGTGCAGGGCCTTCTCCAGTTCCGCGTGGACGCGCGGGGTGCCCTGGTGCGGTACGAGCATGGAGGCGGACTTCTCGCCGAGCAGGAACTCCAGGCGCCGGTACATCGCCGACTGGAAGCCGGAACCGTCGCCGAGCGCGCCGCGGTAGGCGTTGAACTGCGCCGGGGTGAGCTGGCCGAGCGGCTTCCACGAGGCGTTCAGGGCCTCCAGCTCCCGCACGGAACGTTTCAGCGCGGCGGTCGCGGTCGGTACGTCGTCCGAACGGAGCGCATGGGCGGCCGTCTCCCACTCGTGCACGATCACGGTGAACCACAGCTCCATGACCTGGGTGGTCACCAGGAAGACCATTTCGCCCGGGTCGTCGGAGAGGGTGTGCTGGAGGTGGGTGAGGACGTCGGCCTTGACGTAGTCCTCGTACGGCGTCGTCCCCGCGAAATCCAGATTCGGGGTCTCGGGCTCAGCGGCCTGGTGAGGGTGGTGAGCCTGTTGGGACATCGCTGTCTCCTGTGTTACTCCGGGTAGCGGTCCGCCCCTGCCGATGCCGGCACGGGGGCCCCGGTCCCCACCCAGCCATCCTCCGCAATGCCCCGGGGGACGGCAAGGCCCGCCTGTCGCCAGACGGGCCACACCGGTGACGTCCGTACCGCCGGTCAGCCCAGGGTCTGGGCCGCCGTCGGCGAGGAGTCCTTCAGGAACTGGGTGCAGCGCTCGTACTCCTCCTGCTCGCCGATCGCCTGGGCGGCGCGGGCGAGGGCGTGCAGCGCGCGCAGGAAGCCGCGGTTCGGCTCGTGCTCCCACGGGACCGGGCCGTGGCCCTTCCAGCCGCTGCGGCGCAGGGCGTCCAGGCCGCGGTGGTAGCCGGTACGGGCGTAGGCGTACGACTCCACGACCGCGCCCCGCTCGAACGCGTCGTCGGCCAGCTGGGCCCAGGCGAGGGACGAGGTGGGGTGCTGGGCGGCGACCTCCGCCGGCGCGGTACCGGCCGCGAGGGCCTCGCGGGGCTCCGGGTCGTCGGGGAGGTGGGTCGGGGGCGGTCCGCCGAGGAGGTTCTGGTGAATCGTCATGGGTTCAGTGTGGCTCACGAGGGCACCGGGCCGCCGGGCTGCCCCGAAGGGGCACGGAACCGCGCGAGCGCCCCACCACCGGGCCGCACACGGAAAACGGCCGCACCTACCTGCCGGCCAGACCAGGCAAGGCCAGGCAGGCAGGCAGGGCCACACCAGGCCAGGCCGGACGTCCGTACCACCCGGTACCGAAATGCACAGCGGGCCCGGCGGCAGGGACAGCCGCCGGGCCCGCCGTGGGGCACCGCTTACTTGATCTTGTTGCCCGCCGAGCGCAGGTTCTGCGTGGCCTGGACGACACGCGCGGCCATGCTCGCCTCGGCCAGCTTGCCCCAGGTGCGCGGGTCGTAGGCCTTCTTGTTGCCGACCTCGCCGTCGACCTTCAGGACGCCGTCGTAGTTCTGGAACATGTGGCCGGCGACCGGACGCGTGAAGGCGTACTGGGTGTCCGTGTCGATGTTCATCTTCACCACGCCGTTCTCCAGCGCGGTCAGGATCTCCTGCTCGGTGGAGCCGGAGCCGCCGTGGAAGACGAAGTCGAACGGGGACTCCTTGCCGAACCGGGCGGCGACGCCCTCGTTCAGCTCCTTCAGCAGCTCCGGACGCAGGACGACGTTGCCCGGCTTGTACACACCGTGCACGTTGCCGAAGGACGCGGCCAGCAGGTAACGGCCCTTCTCGCCCAGGCCCAGGGCCTCGGCGGTGCGGATGGCGTCGTCGACGGTGGTGTACAGCTCGTCGTTGATCTCGTGGGTGACGCCGTCCTCCTCACCGCCGGTGGGGGTGATCTCCACCTCCAGGATGATCTTGGCGGCGCGGGCCTGCTCCAGCAGCTCCTGCGCGATCTCCAGGTTGTCGGCGAGGGTCTCGGCGGAGCCGTCCCACATGTGCGACTGGAACAGCGGGGTGAGACCGGCGTCGACGCGCTTCCTGGACAGCGCGATCAGCGGACGCACGTACCCGTCGAGCTTGTCCTTCGGGCAGTGGTCCGTGTGCAGGGCGATGTTGACCGGGTACTTCTCGGCGATGATGTGCGCGAACTCGGCGAGCGCGACCGCGCCGGTCACCATGTCCTTGCTGTACTGGCCGCCGAGGAACTCCGCACCACCGGTCGAGATCTGGATGATGCCGTCGCTCTCGGCCTCCGCGAAGCCGCGCAGTGCCGCGTTCAGGGTCTGCGAGGAGGTCACGTTGATGGCCGGGTAGGCGAACTTGCCTGCCTTCGCCCGGTCGAGCATCTCGTTGTAGACCTCGGGGGTTGCGATGGGCATCTGTCCGCTCCTTGTGTTGCGGGTAGGGGTTCTGCGTTACGGCCCTGACCTAGACCTGGGGGGGCGACGTCATCGTCGGCCCCATCTTCCCAGACATGACCCGATGGTCCACGCGCCGGTCAAGACCGGAACATCCGGAACGTCAGTCCAGCCCCAGTTCGTCCTTCGAGAAGGCGAAGCGGTAGGGAACACCCGCGCCCGCTTCGATCTTCTCTGCGGCTCCGGTGGCCCGGTCCACGATCGTGGCGACGGCGACGACCTCCGCGCCGGCCTCCCGCACGGCCTCGACGGCGGTCAGCGGGGAACCGCCGGTGGTGGAGGTGTCCTCGACCACCAGGACCCGGCGGCCCGCGATGTCCGGGCCCTCGACGCGCCGCTGGAGCCCGTGCGCCTTGGCCGCCTTGCGGACCACGAACGCGTCCAGGCGACGGCCGCGCGCGGCGGCGGCGTGCAGCATGGCTGCGGCCACCGGGTCGGCGCCCATGGTGAGCCCGCCGACCGCGTCGAACTCCAGGTCCGCGGTCAGGTCCAGCAGCACCTGGCCGACCAGCGGGGCGGCCTCGCCGTCGAGGGTGATGCGGCGCAGGTCGACGTAGTAGTCGGCCTCCAGGCCGGAGGAGAGGGTCACCTTGCCGTGCACCACGGCCTTGTCCTTGATCTGCTGCAGCAGCGCGCCGCGCACGTCGTCCGTCATGCCGACCAGCTTAGAGCCGACGCCAGCTCCAGGTCGTACTCGCCTCCAGCGGCTCCAGCGGGGTGACCAGGCGCGGAAGGGTGTTCAGGCCGTTGGGCGGGCCGGTCTGCGGCTCGACGCAGACGGCCTCGGCCTGCTCGTCGTAGACCACCACCCACTCCTCGCGGCTCGCCACCTTCAGCTCCAGCCGGTCCGGCCAGGTGAGGGTGACGTCGACCCCGCCGGGCATGCCGAAGCAGTCGTCCCAGGGGCCGGGCCGGGGGTCGGTCCGGTTGCCGGTGGGCAGGTGGTCGGCGCCGCGCTCCTCCTGCCAGGCGGGCGCGAAGTCCATCCGTACGTCGGCGCCGTCGAGGTTCCGGTTGAACCACGGATGCCAGCCGAGCTGGGCCGGGAAGGAGTCGTCGTACGCCTCCACGGACATGGTCAGGGTCAGGCCGTCCTCGGTGAGCGCGACGACCTGGGTGACGCGCCCGGGATGCGGCCAGGGGTCGGTCAGCTCGTACGTGATCACCGCCTCGTCCGCCGAGACGCGTGCGGTGCGCCAGGCGCCGTCGCGTGCGGTGCCGTGGATGGCGTGCGGCGGGGAGTTGAGCGGCATCCGGCGTTCGGTGCCGCCGTCCAGGAAGCGGCCCTCGCGGATCCGGCCGCACCAGGGCACCATCGGGAAGCAGCCGTAGCGCGGGCCCTGCCGCAGCAGCTCCAGGGAGCCGATCCTGAGCCCGCTGATCCGGCCGCCGTTCGCGGGGCTGACGCGTACTTCCGCTTCGCCTGCGGTCAGCGTGATGTCTTCGTTGCTCACGGGACGACACTACTGGGGCGCGCGGCGGGTGTGCGGGCGCCGGTCAGCGTCGTCTGCGCAGGGCGCGGGTGACCACGATCGCCGAGGCCAGGGCGAGGGCCGCGGCGGGAGCCGCCCAGCGCAGGGCCGGGTTCCCTACGACGGTCTGGGGGGCGGGCACGGGGGCGTACCGGCCGCGCGGCGGGGCGTGGTCGACCTCCTCGGCGCTGCGCCCGATCATCGTCCGCCGCGCGTGCGCGGCCTCGGCGGGCGGTTCCCCGGTATCGGCGAAGTCCTCGGCGAGTGGGTCGGGGTGAACGGGGCCTACGCCTTCCGTGCCGGTGCCGGTGTCTTCGGCGTCGGCGGTGTCGTCGGCGGTGTCGTCGTCCCGGTCCAGTGAGGGCGGCGGGACCTCGGTGTCGAAGACGGAGGCGCCGGGTTCACCCGCCACCGCGGACGCGTCGCCCACCGGCTGCCCGTCCGCCACCGCCGGCTCGTCCTTCGCCGCCGGCTCGTCCGCCGCCAAAGTCTCCAGGAACCGGTTCAGCAGCCTCGTCACCGCCGAAGTCACCGTCTCCGCCGGGAGTTCCGTGATCCGGCCGGAGGCGGTCGCCGTGCCCTCGGCCGTGACCGTGCAGCCTTCCTCGGCGGCCGTGAGCCGCAGGGTCAGGGACAGCTCGACCGCGCCGGTGCCGCGGGCCTCGGTGGCCTCGGCCTCGACCCCGTACGTACCGTCGGCGCGCGGGGTCACCCGGGCCGTGCCGCGGTAGGTGACGGAGTGCCCGCCGACGCGGAGTTTCAGGCGGCCGGTGATCGGTTCGGCACCGGCGTCCTGTTGCAGCCCGGGGACGGCGCGGGCGACGCGAGCGGGGTCGGTCAGGGCGGCGCCGAGCCGGTCGGTGGAAGCCTGGACGAAGACCTGGTGCTCCATGGTCCGGGAGCCTACCCATTCGCGGCCGGAACTCACCCGGGAGTGCGGACGGCTCCGCGCCCGGCCCCTCGTTTGCCCACGCGCCCACCGGCCGGCCCGGCGGGACGGCGGCCGTGGCCCTCTGGCCTTCTGGCCCTCTGGCCCTCTGGCCCTCTGGCCCTCATGGGGGTGAGGCCTCAGTACCGCGGGTGCACCAGCGTGGATTCCCGGAGCCCGTCGATCCGGGTGCGGTCGGCCGCCCGCGCGGCCGCCGTCAGCCGGGCCTGGGTCAGGGTGTCCGGCCGCCAGGAGCCCAGGCGCAGGGGCGGCGGGGTGTGGCCCGGGGCCGCCAGCAGGAAGCCCCAGTCGTGCGGGGCCCGGGACACGCCCGCCGAGCGGTCGGGGCCGGCCGCGAAGCCGCTGTCGTGGCCCGGCACCCGGTACGGCGAGACGCCGAAGCCGGCCGCGCGGAGGGTCGCGGCGACGGTCCAGTAGGCGCGCGGCCGGGTGGTGACGGGACCGGCGTGCACCACCAGGCGGCCGTGCGGGGCCAGCATCCGGCGGGTCAGGCCGTAGAACTCCTGGGAGTACAGCTTGGCGCTGGCGGTGATGCCGGGGTCGGGCAGGTCGGCGATCACCACGTCGTAGGCCCGCCCGCGCGCCCCCCGCAGCCAGGCGAGCGCGTCGGCGGTGGTGACGCGGACGCGCGGGTCGGCCAGGGCGTGCGCGTTGACGGCCGCGAGGCCGGGGTCGTGGCGGGCCAGTTCCACCAGGTCCCGGTCCAGCTCGACGAGGTCGAGGCGGCGTACGTCGCGGTGGCGCAGCACCTCGCGGGCGGCCAGTCCGTCACCGCCGCCGAGGATCAGCACGCGCGCGTGCGGGCCGGTCAGGGCCGGGTGGACAAGGGCCTCGTGGTAGCGGCGCTCGTCCCGGCCGCCGACGCGGAGCCGGCCGTCCAGGAAGAGGTCGAGGGGCCGGCCGCGAGTGCCGCCGGCCAGGACGATCTCCTGGACGTCGGTCTGTACGGCCACCCGCACGTCCCTGCCGTACACGGCGTGCCGGGCGGCCCGTTCGAAGTCGTCGGCGAGGGCGGCGGCGGTGGCGAGGACGCCGAGGACGGCGAGAGCGGCGAACAGCAGGAGCCGGCGGGCGCGGCGGCCGAGGTCGCGCCGGAACAGGCCGAGGACCAGGGCGCCGCCCGCGACCACGTTGACCGTGCCGGTCAGCAGCGCGCCGGTCAGCTGGCCGAGGAACGGCAGGAGCAGGAAGGGGAAGGCGAGGCCGCCGATCAGGGCGCCGACGTAGTCCGCGGCGAACAGGTCGGCCACCGCGCCGCCCGCGTCCTGCCGCCGGACGCGCTGGATCAGTTCCATCAGCAGCGGCACCTCGGCGCCGATGAGCAGGCCGATGGCCAGGGAGAAGGCGACCAGCAGACAGCGCGGTCCGGCGGCCCAGAGTCCGCCCCAGCCGGCGGTCCAGGCGAACACGGCGTACAGCGCCATGGCGCTGCATCCGCCGACCAGCGCGAGGACCGCCTCCACCGCGCCGAAGCCGGCCGCCGCGTGGCAGCGCAGCCGTTTGGCGCCGAGGGAGCCGATGCCCATGGCGAACACCATCACGGAGAGCACCACGGACGCCTGGGTGACCGAGTCGCCGATCAGGTACGAGGCGAACGCGACGAGTTCGAGTTCGTACACGAGTCCGCAGGCCGCGCAGACGAAGACGCACACGAGGACCAGGAACCGCCCGGTGCGGGGCCGGACGGGCAGCCGTGCGGGGCTCGTCCAGGAGGGCGGGGCGCCTGGGGGCGCGGGGGCGTGCGGTTCGATCACGCTGCGACGTTACGTCACATGCCGGGCACGCTTCGTCACCCACACGTGTGGATCCGGGGGCGGTTGACGCATTGCGGGTTTATGTCGCCGAAGAAGGCGCGGGCCCGGCGCTCAGCTCTGCCGGGCCGCACGCGACCGCTCGCCGACCCGGGTCCGGGTGGCCACCAGCTGCCCGTCCTGCGGGTAGGCGTGCCAGGTGCGCCAGTGCACCTGGCCCTCGTGCCGCTGGGCCAGCATCGCGGTGAAGGCGTGCGGGCTGCCGGGGAAGACGCCGGCGAGACCGTGCGGATGGTCGGAGACGAGGGCCAGCAGTTCCTGGGCGCGGCCCGCGAACGAGCCGGGGGTGAGCACCTCGACGCGGGCGGCGAACTCGTACTCCCAGTCGCCGACCCGTTTGGCGACGCCCAGCGGCAGCGGGGTGCTGGAGCCGGGGATACACGCGACCGTCTCCGAGCAGTTGCCGCGCTCCTCCTCCAGAAGCACCTGGTGGGAGGCGCCGAGCAGCCGCAACTGGAGCTTGGCGCCGGTGAGTTCGAGGTCGAGGGTGGCCAGCGCGGGCAGCGGTTCACGGCCCAGGGCCCAGGCGAGGTCGGCAGCGCGCGTATCGGTATAGGAGGTGTTCAGGGTCGTGAGCATGGGTCGGCTCCGCTAACACGCAATGAGGGGGAATCGGCCAATTTCAGCCCAGCCGGCCCGGCCGGAATGGGGAGTCAGGGGGCGTTCGAGGGGCTGCGTTGGCGTTTAGAGGGAACCATGAACAAGGCTGCCGCCACAGGGTTTTTACCCAACTTCGTTGGGTTTCCATCCCTCGGGGGGCTCACAGCTCAGGTGTTCAACTACGGCGCGCGCCGGTCGTGAATAAGACACGCCGGGCGCCTGCCGGATCCATGTCCGACAGGCGCCCGGCGCGGTGCGGCCCGGATGCGGTCCCCCCCCTTGCTCCGGAAGCCCGGCTGCCCCGTGTCAGCCGCCTCCCCCGCATCCGCCCCCGCCACCGCCGCACGACGAGCCCCCGCCGCACGACGAGCCCCCGCCGCAGGACGAACTCCCGCCGCAGGAGTGCCCGCCGTGCCCGTGGCCCCCGTGGTGCCCCGACGAGCCGGAGCCGCCGCCGTCGGCCCACCAGCTGCCCGACGCCGAGCCGCCGTAGGCCGCGGCCGACGACGACGACCCGGACGACCCGGACGATCCGCGGTACGTCCGGTTCCGTCCGCGGCCCCGGCCGGACGGCGGCCCCGTCCGCCGGTTCCTGCGGGTCTGGCCCATCACGATGAACGCCAGTGCGACCACCGCCAGGATGATGCCCTCGATCATGGCGCCACCCTCCTTCCGTTCCCCCGAAGCGGCCCCCCGTGGGCGCCTCGCCGTGTCACCGCCTCTCGCGCGGTGCCGGGGGGATGCCCGGCCGCGAGAACGGTCAAAGCGGAGTTGAGGAACTCCAGAGCTTGAGCGCAGGATGACGGGCATGACCTCCAGCGCACGTCCTCATCTCAACCGCCGGCTCGCCGAGTTCGGGACCACGATCTTCGCCGAGATGTCGGCGCTCGCCGCGGCGACCGGGTCGATCAACCTGGGCCAGGGCTTCCCGGACACCGACGGCCCCGAGGAGATCCGGGAGGCCGCCGTGCGGGCGCTGCGCGACGGGCGCGGCAACCAGTACCCGCCGGGCCCCGGCGTCCCCGAGCTGCGCACCGCGATCGCCGCGCACCAGCTGCGCCGCTACGGCCTGTCCTACGACCCCGACACCGAGGTGCTGGTCACGGCGGGCGCGACGGAGGCGATCGCCGCCGCGCTGCTGGCGCTGGTCGAGCCGGGGGACGAGGTGGTGGCGCTGGAGCCGTACTACGACTCGTACGCGGCGAGCATCGCCATGGCGGGCGGCCGGCGGGTGCCGGTGACCCTGAGGCCGCACGAGGGCAGCTTCCGGCTGGACCTGGACGAGCTGCGCGCGGCCGTCACCGACCGCACCCGGCTGCTGCTGGTCAACACCCCGCACAACCCGACCGGCACCGTCCTCACCCGCGCGGAGCTGGCCGCGATCGCCGAGCTGGCGGTGGAGCGGGACCTGCTGGTGGTGACCGACGAGGTCTACGAGCACCTGGTCTTCGACGACGCCGAACACGTGCCGCTCGCCACGTTCCCGGGGATGCGCGAGCGCACGGTGAGCATCGGTTCGGCGGGCAAGACCTATTCGTTCACGGGCTGGAAGGTCGGCTGGGTGACGGCCGCCCCGGAGCTGGTGGGCGCGGTCCGCTCGGCCAAGCAGTTCCTGACCTACGTCGCCTCCGGCCCCTTCCAGTACGCGGTCGCCGAGGCGCTCGCGCTGCCCGATTCGTACTACGAGGAGTTCCGCCGGGGCATGCTGGCCCGCCGGGAGATCCTCGCGGAGGGGCTCACTGCGGCCGGTTTCGGGGTGTTCCGGCCGGCCGGCACGTACTTCATCACCACCGACATCCGGCCGCTCGGCGAGAAGGACGGCTTCGCCTTCTGCCGGGCCCTGCCCGAGCGGGCGGGCGTGGTGGCCATCCCGAACGCGGTCTTCTACGACGACCGGGAGGCGGGGGCGCCGTTCGTACGCTTCGCCTTCTGCAAGGGCGAGAAAGTATTGCGGGAGGCGGCTCGGCGGCTGCGGGCCATGTGAGCGCGGTGCGCCGCGGCCGGGGGCGGCGGGCCCCCGGCCGGGCGCGGGGGCCGCGTTACTCCGCGTCGCCCTCGGGCTTGTCGTCCTCGCCGGCCTCCGGCTCCAGGCCGAGCTGCTCCACCAGCCACTTGTCGAACTCGATCGCGGCCCGCACCCAGCTGACCGTGGAGGAGACGAAGTGGTTGATGTCGACGCCCGTGCCGATCAGCATCTGGGCCTCGCCGATCAGCCGGACGGTGCCGTCGTCGTGGGTGTGGGTGTACACCTTGGGCCACAGGGTGCGGCGGTTCCAGTCGTCCAGGGTCTCCAGCAGCTGCGGCTTGTCCTCGATCGCGTGCGGGCGGTCGAAGAAGGTCCGCACCGAGAAGATCGCCTGTTCGGGCTCGTCCCCGCGGAACATGAAGTAGGTGCGGAACTGCTCCCACGGCGCGACGAGGTCACCCTCCTCGTCGACGACGTACTTCAGCTCCATCTGGTCGAGAAGCTGCTTCACCAGGTCCTGATCCGGGAGGACGGGGCCCGCAGGTCCCTGGGGCTGCGGTTCGGGCTGGCCCCCGAAGTTCGGAATCGAGGACGGGTCGATGCTCACCGTGTTTTTCCCTTCATGCGGATGCCGCCATCCTCCCCCATGCGGGGAGGGGCGTGGCAAGCCCCGACCCACCGCTCAGCCCTGAGCTGAAGGACCGTGTCACACCGCCCGGCCCCGGGCCGAAGGACCGTGTCGGACCGCCCGGCCCCGGGCGCGGGGGCGCGTCAGAGCGTCTTGCCGGTGGCCGGGCCCACCAGCAGTCCCTCGCCGAAGCGGTCCACGCGGACCGTGTCGCCGTCCTTGACCTCGCCGGACAGGATCTCCTTGGCCAGCCGGTCGCCGATGGCGCTCTGCACCAGGCGGCGCAGCGGACGGGCGCCGTAGGCCGGGTCCAGGCCCTCCTCCGCGAGCCAGGCCAGCGCCTCCGGGCTGACGTCCAGGGTGAGCCGCCGCTCGGCCAGCCGCCGGGCGAGCCGCTCGATCTGGAGCCGGGCGATCCGCTCCAGCTCGGCCTTGGTCAGCGCCGAGAAGACCACCAGGTCGTCCAGCCGGTTGAGGAACTCGGGCTTGAACGAGGCCCGCACCACCTCCAGCACCTGCTCCCGCTTCTGCTCCTCGCCGGTCAGCGGGTCCATCAGGAACTGGCTGCCCAGGTTGGAGGTGAGCACCAGGATCGTGTTGCGGAAGTCGACCGTGCGGCCCTGGCCGTCGGTGAGCCGGCCGTCGTCCAGCACCTGGAGCAGGATGTCGAAGACCTCCGGGTGCGCCTTCTCCACCTCGTCCAGCAGCACCACGCTGTACGGGCGCCGCCGCACCGCCTCGGTGAGCTGGCCGCCCTCCTCGTAGCCGACGTAGCCGGGGGGCGCGCCGACCAGGCGGGCCACGCTGTGCTTCTCGCCGTACTCCGACATGTCGATGCGGACCATGGCCCGCTCGTCGTCGAAGAGGAAGTCCGCGAGCGCCTTGGCCAGTTCGGTCTTGCCGACGCCGGTCGGACCGAGGAAGAGGAAGGAGCCGGTGGGGCGGTCGGGGTCGGCGATGCCGGCGCGGGAGCGGCGTACGGCGTCCGACACGGCGCGTACGGCCTCGCCCTGGCCGATCAGCCGCTTGCCGATCTCCTCCTCCATGCGCAGCAGCTTCTGCGTCTCGCCCTCCATCAGCCGGCCGGCCGGGATGCCGGTCCAGGCGGCGACCACGTCGGCGATGTCGTCGGCGCCGACCTCCTCCTTGACCATGGTGTCCGGGGCGGCCTCCTCCTCGGCGGCGGAGGCGGCCTCCAGCTCCTTCTCCAGCTGCGGGATCTCGCCGTACAGCAGCTTGGCCGCGGTGTCGAAGTCGCCGTCGCGCTGGGCCCGCTCGGCCTGTCCGCGCAGGTCGTCCAGCTTCTCCTTCAGCTCGCCGACCCGGTTCAGGGACTGCTTCTCCTTCTCCCAGCGGGCGGTGAGGCCGCGCAGCTCCTCCTCCTTGTCGGCGAGGTCGCGGCGCAGCTTCTCCAGCCGCTCGCGGGAGGCCGGGTCGGTCTCCTTGCCGATCGCCAGCTCCTCCATGCGCAGCCGGTCGACGGCGCGCTGGAGTTCGTCGATCTCCACCGGGGAGGAGTCGATCTCCATGCGCAGCCGGGAGGCGGCCTCGTCCACGAGGTCGATGGCCTTGTCCGGCAGGAAGCGGGAGGTGATGTACCGGTCGGACAGGGTGGCGGCGGCCACCAGTGCGCTGTCGGCGATCTGCACCTTGTGGTGGGCCTCGTAGCGGCCCTTCAGTCCGCGCAGGATGGCGATGGTGTCCTCGACGGAGGGCTCGGCGACCAGGACCTGCTGGAAGCGGCGCTCCAGCGCGGGGTCCTTCTCGATCCGTTCCCGGTACTCGTCCAGGGTGGTGGCGCCGACCATGCGCAGCTCGCCGCGGGCGAGCATGGGCTTGAGCATGTTGCCCGCGTCCATGGCCGAGTCGCCGCCGGCGCCGGCGCCCACGACGGTGTGCAGTTCGTCGATGAAGGTGATGATCTGGCCGTCGGAGCCCTTGATCTCGGCGAGGACGGCCTTCAGCCGCTCCTCGAACTCGCCGCGGTACTTCGCGCCGGCCACCATCGCGCCGAGGTCGAGCGCGACCAGCCGCTTGTCCTTCAGCGACTCGGGCACGTCGCCCTTGACGATCCGCTGGGCGAGCCCCTCCACGACGGCGGTCTTGCCGACGCCGGGCTCGCCGATGAGGACCGGGTTGTTCTTCGTACGGCGGCTGAGCACCTGGACGACCCGCCGGATCTCCTGGTCCCGTCCGATGACCGGGTCCAGCCGGCCCTCGCGGGCGGCGGCGGTGAAGTCGGTGCCGAACTTCTCCAGGGCCTTGTACTGGCCCTCGGGATCGGCGGTGGTCACGCGGCGTCCTCCCCTGGCCTTCCTGAAGGCCTCCAGCAGCTTCTTGGCGTCGGCGCCCTGCCCGGCGAGCAGTTCACCGGCGGCACCGCCCTGCGCGGCGATGCCGATCAGCAGGTGCTCGGTGGACAGGTACTCGTCACCCAGCTCCCCGGCGCGCTCGCTCGCGTCGGCGATCACGGCCAGCAGCTCGCGGTTGGGCTGCGGCGGCGCCACGGTGGATCCGGTCACGCTGGGCAGCCCGGCCAGGATCCGCTCCGCGCCGGCGCGCACGGCGGCCTGGTCGGCGTCGACCGCGGCCAGCAGGTCGGTGATGTTCTCGTTGTCCCGCCCCTGGAGCAGAGCCAGCAGCAGGTGGGCGGGGGTGAGGTCCGGGTGCCCCCCGGTCACGGCGCGATTGCTCGCGGCGTTGATCGCGTCCCGGCTCCTGTTGGTCAGCTCGGCGTCCACGTCTGCGTTCTCCTCCTCGACCGCTTACCAGTGCTGACTTAACCAGCGTACACAAAGTTGAGTCTATTCCACTCAAGCTTCGAACGGGAGCACCGAGGGGCTAGGTTGCGCGCATGACCAGGCACTCCAAGGACCCGACTGCCCCCGGAGAGTCGTACCTCGCCTTCTGGCGCGAACGGCATCTGTGCACCCTGACGACCCTGCGCCCGGACGGCAGCCCGCATGTGGTGCCGGTGGGGGTGACGTACGACGCCGGGGCCGGGCTGGCCCGGGTGATCACCAGCGGGACCAGCGCGAAGGCCCGGTACGTGGCGGCGGCCGGTGAAGAGGGCGCCCGGGTCGCGGTGTGCCAGGTGGACGGCCGGCGCTGGGCGACCCTGGAGGGCCGGGCGCGGGTGCGGACCGAGCCGGAGCGGGTGGCCGAGGCGGAGCGGCGCTACGCCGAGCGCTATCAGCGCGCGCCCCGGCCCAACCCGGGGCGCGTGGTGATCGAGATCGAGGTCGGCCGGGCGCTCGGGAACGCCTGAGAAGAGGCGATTTTCGGCCAGCATGGAAATGTCTGCATACCTCGATATATCCCCGCAAACGGCAGCGGCGTCACCGTGTTCAGGTCACGGTGACGCCGCTGCGGGGGGAAGTACCTGAGCGATCTTTTACGACGGGGGAATCGCGTCAGGCACTGCGGGGGGTGGCCGAGATGGTCCTCAGGTCGGACTCCACCGGCTCGCTCAGCCGGTGGTCCCGCTGGTCCAGGTTCACAAAGATCATTCCGTACCGGATGGCGCACCGCACCGGCTGTGGGGCACCACGCGGCCTGCGCAGGCACCGGTACGCCCGCACGTCTCCGTCCTCGTCCCGGGTGACGACGACCGGCTCCCCGAACACGGTCACCATCAGCGAATCACCGCTGTGGGGGATGGCGGTGACCAGGTCGATGAAATGCCAGCCGGACCGGTAGGCGGTGGCCATTTCACGACGGAAGGAGCGGTCGTCTGGTGGAGTGGTCATGACCGCACGGCCCAACTGCTGTCCGCCGGGGGGACCCACGAGCTGTCACCCGGGACATCGGACGCCACGATCACCCAGCTGCTGTCACCGGCGACGGCGCCGGCAGCGGCCTGTACGCGCCAACTGCTGTCCTGCGCGACAGCATCCTCCGCCCCCGCATGACCGGTCAGTACACCGAAGGCCAAGGCGGCGGAGAAGGCGGCGACAAGCGCCGAGCGAAGCATTGTCTTATGCATAGTCGGCTTCGTCCTCATGTGAAGGTCACCTCTCCCCCGTCCAGATACGACGATGGCCCATTCCGGCACGTCATGGCCACACAAACGATGCATCATGTTCCTGCACGTTCATGACCCTGGGGGGTGGAGATTTGGCGATAAACGAGATTAAACGGACACATCCCCACGGGCTGACCGACCTGTGCGAGGAAGGGAGCCGTCTGTACGGGAATGCCCTCCGAACGGGGCGCATAGCCCGTACCGACGTGGAAACCGCGCCCTGTCTGATGGAGTTCGCCCTCCTCCACCCCGACCCCGACGATCCCAACTGGCTGCGCCCGGTGCCCCCGTCGATCGCCCTGGCCCAGCGGCTCAACCCGATCGAGCAGGAGATCACCCAGCGCCGCCGCGAGTCCATCGAACTCGCCGACGCTTTCGAGCCGTTCATGAGCATCAGCGCCCAGCCGACGGCGACCACCCATTCGATCACCGTGCTGGAGGGCCTGGACCGGATCAACGCCGCACTGGATCTGGCCACGTCCCAGTGCCAGAGCGAGATGCTCACCGTCCAGCCGAGCCGCAGGCGTCTGGAGCACACCCTCGCCAAGGCCCTGGAGCGCGACCGCCCGCTGATCGAACGCGGCTGCCGCATCCGCACCCTCTACCAGCACCCCGCCCGCTACAGCCCCGAGACGCTGGCCTACGTGGCCCAGTTCGCCGACGGCAAGGTGGAGTACCGGACGATCGACGAACTGGCCGAGCGGCTCATCATCTGCGACGAGACGGTGGCCTTCATCCCCACCCGGGACGACGGCGAGATCGCGCTCGAACTCCGCCACCCCGGACTCGTCCGCTACCTGATCAAGGTCTTCGAGTTCATGTGGGCCCGCGCCGTCCCGCTGACCGCCGGCGCCCCCTACGAGACCGCCTCCGACGGCATCACCGAGGTCCAGCACTCCATAGCCAAGCTCCTCGTCGAAGGGCACGTGGACGAGGCCATCGCCCGCCGCCTCGGCATGAACGTGCGCACCTGCCGGGCCCACATCGCCAAGCTGGCCCACGCCCTCGGCAGCGGCAGCCGCGCCCAGCTCGGCTACCTCATCGCCCAGTCCGGCATCCTGGACCGCGGCCACTGAACCGCCCGCCCGGCTCAGCGCGCCGGGGGTTCAGGGTCCGCGCCGGTCAGCGCCCCGGCCGGCCGGGGCGGGCGGTGCCCGTCCAGGCCCACCTGGGCGATGCGCACCCCGAGCTGGGTCCGGCTGGCCGCGCCCAGGGTCTCCGACAGCCGGGCGATGTGCGCCCGGCAGGTACGCACGCTGATGCCCAGCCGCTCGGCGATCACCGCGTCCTGGTGGCCCTCCGCCAGCAGCGCGGCGATGGACTGCTCCCGGTGCGAGATCCCCTCGATACCGGTGTCCGGCAGCGGCGCCGTCAGCGGGATGGCCAGCCGCCACAGCCGCTCGAAGACCGTCACCAGGTACTCCACCAGCGCCGGGTGGCGCAGTTCCAGGGCCATCGTGCGGTCGGTGTTGGCGGGGATGAAGGCCACCGTGCGGTCGAAGAGGATGAGCCGGTCGATGACCTCGTCCAGGGTCCGCGCCTCCACCGTGTCGCCCATCAGCTCCAGGTAGTTCAGCAGCCCCTGCCCGTGCCGCGCCACATGCGTGTACAGGTCGCGCATGCGCACCCCCCGGCCGCGCAGCGCCAGCGCCCGGTGCAGTCCCTCGGTGAGCTCCGCCTCCCGCCGGATGCCGCCGGGCTGCACGGTGAGCACCTCGGTGGTGCACGCCTCGGTCGCCTCGTCCATCGCGGCCTGGATGCGGGCGAGCCCGTCCAGGACCCGGATGGCGCTGCCCTCGGACGGTGCCGCCAGGGTGTCGCGCTGCCGGCCCAGGCCCGCGTACCACTCGAAGGCGGCCACCGCCGAACCCACCCGCCGCTGGCTCGCGCTGACCTCGTCGTAGACCCCGCGCAGCAGCCGGGTCATGACCTCCTGCGGGGAGGTCGGCACCAGCCAGTCCATGTCGTCGGGATCGGGGTGCAGCAGCGCCAGGTCCAGCAGGCAGGGCACGGGCTCGGCGTCCGAGCGCGGCACCCGCCCCCGGCGCACGGCACGGGAGTACACCCGATCCCCGGCCTCACACAGCCGGTCGGCACCGTGAGGATGCTCCTCCGCCCCGCGCCCGGCCATCGCCCATTTCACCCCCGGTGTGCTGCCACTTCCGCAGCGCAACTATGCGCGGCGCCGTCCGGCTCCGCAACACGGGTGCCCCGAGCACGACGCCCGAGTGGTCCCGTTACACCCGGGTTTGAGGGACGCTCGCCCTTCACATCGGACCAAGAAGACGAAGGCGGCGCACCGGCGGCCCAGGAGCGCCGGTCACGCGCCGGACCGGCTACTTCAGCCCGATCGCCGCGCAGGCCGCCTTGTACCTCGCGGTGCAGATGTCACCGGCCGAGTAGATGCCGTCCGCGATGACCGTGTCCTTGACGGTGTCCTTGGTCAGCGCGCTCACCTGGAGCAGCCGCGCCGGGATGTCCTTGGCGGTGGGGCTGTCCACCCGGTCCTGGGTGAGGGCGTCGAACTGGATGTCCTTGCCCTGGATGCGCATCACGGCCATCTGCGCGGCGGCCTCGGCCTCGTCCGGGTAGGACTTGTAGACGCTCATGTACTGCTCGCCGGCCACCACCCGCTGCACCGCGTCCAGGTCGGCGTCCTGGCCGGTGACCGGGGGCAGACTGGTGACACCGGCCGCCTTCAGCGCCTTGACGACACCGCCCGCCATGCCGTCGTTGGCGGAGTACACCCCGGCGATGTTGCCCTTGCCGAGCTTGGCGATCGCCTTGGCCATGTTCGCCTCGGCGTTCTCCGGCTTCCAGTCCGTGGTGTCGTAGCTGTCGGCGATCGTCACCTTGCCGTTCAGCTCGGAGAGCGCGCCCTCCTTGAACTGCTTGGCGTTGGGGTCGGTGGGCGAGCCGTTCATCATCACGATCTTGTCGGAGATGTCGGCGGTCGACCCCAGCGCCTCCAGCAGGGTCCGGCCCTGCACCTCGCCGACCAGCTCGTTGTCGAAGGAGACGTAGGCGTCGATCGGGCCCTCGGCCAGGCGGTCGTAGGCGATGACCGGGATGCCCGCGTCCTTGGCCTTCTGCACCTCGCCGGCGATGGCGTGCGCGTCCACCGCGTCCAGCAGGATGACATCGGCCTTGCCGTCGATCAGGTTCCGCAGCTGCTCGGCCTGACGGGCGGCGCTCGCCTCGGCGTTGGCGTACTCGACCTTGCCCTTGTTCCCGGTGAGTTCGGCGACCTTGCGCTTGATGATGGGGTAGTCGAACTTGTCGTAGCGGGTGTTCGCCTTCTCCGGCAGCAGCAGGCCCACGGTGATGTCGTCGCCCTTGGTCGGGCTCGCGCTCGCCCCGTCCCCCGTGGCGTTCAGCACGCCGCAGCCGGCGAGCGAGAGGGTCATCGTGGAGGCGGCCACGGACATGGCGATACGACGCATTCGGGGGCTCACTTCAGGTGTGGTACGGAGGGGTACTGCGCTACGACCCAGGTGTCTGAAAAGACAACGCGGCGCGCACACCCGGCGTCAAGAAAAATCACTTAACGAGTGCGCAACACCACGCTCAGCTTCCTCTGTGAAGGTCACGCGAAACCACCTGCAAGGGGTCTTTACCCACCCTCCACCTCGCGGAAGTTCGCGGGCGGAGCAGATCCGCACAACCGGCCCGGTTCACCACGAGTCGCGATCACCGGCTGCCCCGAGCCGCGCTCCGGCTCGCTCACGGGAACGAAAGAACCCGGCCAGCCGCGCACCCAGCGAAAAGGGGCCCGGGTACACCCGGGCCCCTCCTCACGCGCGGTGCGCGCCGTCAGTCCTGCTGCTGCCGCTTCGGCCGCCACACCACCAGCGCGCTGGTCTGCTGGACCTCCTGGTACGGCACCAGGTCGCGCCGGTAGGAGGCGTGCACCGCGGCCTCGCGCTGCCGCATCGCCGCCGCCGCGCCGTCCAGGGCCGCCTCCAGCTCCGCGACCCGGGACTGGAGCGCGGCGACCTGGTTCTCCAGCTCGATGATCCGCTTGATGCCGGCCAGGTTGATGCCCTCGTCCTGCGACAACTGCTGCACCTGGCGCAGCAGTTCGATGTCCCGGGCCGAGTAGCGCCGCCCCCGGCCCGCGGTGCGGTCGGGAGAGACCAGACCCAGGCGGTCGTACTGGCGCAGCGTCTGCGGGTGGAGTCCGGAGAGCTGGGCGGCCACCGAGATGACGTAGACCGGGGTCTCATCGGTCAGTTCGTACGGTGAGAAACCACCGCGCTGGCGGGGACGACGGCCATCCATCTCTGTCAAGCTCCCTTCGCGGCCTCGAACAGCTCCGCCCGCGGGTCCTCGCCCGCGGTCGCCTCGCGATACGCCTCCAGGGCGTCACGAGCCTTCCCCGACAGGTCCGTGGGAACACGCACCTCCACGGTGACCAGCAGATCGCCGCGGGTGCCGTCCTTGCGGACCGCGCCCTTGCCCCGGGCCCGCATCGTACGGCCGTTCGGGGTGCCGGGGGGCAGTTTCAGGGTGACGGGCGGACCGCCGAGGGTCGGCACCCGCACCTCGCCGCCGAGGGCCGCCTCGGGATACGTCACCGGCACGGTGACGGTGAGGTTGTCGCCCTTGCGCCCGAACACCGGGTGCTCCCCGACATGGACGACCACGTACAGATCGCCGGCCGGGCCGCCGCGCTCGCCGGGCGCGCCCTTGCCGCGCAGCCGGATGCGCTGGCCGTCGGTCACCCCCGCGGGGATGCGGACCTGCATGGTCCGCGACGACTTGGCGCGCCCGCTGCCCTTGCACTCCTCGCAGGGGTGCTCGGCGATCAGGCCGCGGCCCTTGCAGTCGGGGCAGGGGTCGGTGAGCGAGAAACCGCCGCCGGAGCCCCGCGCGACCTGTCCGGTGCCGACGCAGGTCGGGCACACCCGCGGTGTGCCGTTCTTGTCGCCGGTGCCCGAACAGGCCTTGCAGGGCGCCTGGGAGGACATCCGCAGCGGCACCGTGGCGCCCTCGATGGCCTCCGTGAAGCTCAGCGTCACCTCGGACTCGACGTCCTGGCCGCGCCGGGGCTGGGTCCGCGGACCCGCGGCGCCGCCGCGGTTGAACAGGCCCCCGAAGACGTCACCGATTCCGCCGCCGAAGCCTCCGCCCTGGGCGGCGCCGCCGAACAGGTCGCCCAGGTCGAAGTTGAAGGAGCCGCCGGCCGCGCCCGGCCCCGGACGGAAGCCGCCGTTGCCGAACAGCGCGCGCGCCTCGTCGTACTCCTTGCGCTTCTTGGGGTCACCGAGGATGTCGTTCGCCTCGGAGATCTCCTTGAAGCGCTCCTCGGCCTTGGCGTTGCCCTTGTTGGCGTCCGGGTGGAACTCGCGGGCGAGCTTCCGGTACGCCTTCTTGATCTCGGCCTCGGTGGCGTCCTTGGGGACGCCGAGGACCTTGTAGTAGTCCTTCTCGATGAAGTCCTTGGTGCTCATCCCCGACGTCCCTCCTTCCCCTGTGTTGTCACGTCAGCCCTCGTCCGGGCCACCGTTCTCCTTGTCGCCGTCCGCCGCGGTGTTCTCCTCGGCGTCCTCCGCCTGGTCCCCCTTGACGGTCTGCGCGCCGGGCTGCGGCTCGGCCACGGCCACCCGCGCGGGGCGGATGGTGCGCTCGCCGATGCGATACCCCGGCTGGAGGATCGCCACGCAGGTCGTCTCCGTGACGTCCGGCGCGTAGGAGTGCATCAGGGCCTCGTGGATCGTCGGGTCGAAGGGCTCGCCTTCCTTGCCGAACTGCTGCAGGCCCATCTTGGCCGCGACGGTCTCCAGCGACTCGGCCACCGACTTGAAGCCGCCGACCAGTTCGCCGTGTTCCCGTGCCCGGCCGATGTCGTCGAGCACCGGCAGCAGCTCGGTCAGGAGGTTCGCCACGGCGATCTCCTTGACCGCGGCCCGGTCGCGCTCGACGCGGCGGCGGTAGTTCTGGTACTCGGCCTGGAGGCGCTGGAGGTCCGCCGTGCGCTCGCCGAGCGCCGTGCGCACCTGGTCCAGCTGGGCGACCAGGCCGGCGTTGTCTGCGTTCCCGTCCCCGGCCGGGGCCGCCCCCTCCTCGGGGGCGGCCTTCGGCTCGGCGTCGTCGGAGGTGGCGCCGGAGGGGACGTCGGACTTCTTCTCCTCGAAGCCCGGGGTCTCCTCCGTCACGCGGCACCGTCCTTGCGCTCGTCGTCCACGATCTCGGCGTCCACGACGTCGTCGTCCTTGGCGTCACCGGCGGGGGCGCCGCCGGCGGCCTGGGCGCCCTGGGCGTCGGCGTACAGGGCCTGGCCCAGCTTCTGCGAGACGGCCGCGACCTTCTCGGTGGCGGTGCGGATCTCGGCGGTGTCCTCGCCCTTGAGCTTCTCCTTCAGCTCGGCGACGGCGGACTCCACCTCGGTCTTGACCTCACCGGGGACCTTGTCCTCGTTGTCCTTGAGGAACTTCTCGGTCTGGTAGACGAGCTGCTCGCCCTGGTTGCGGGTCTCGGCGGCCTCGCGGCGCTTGTGGTCCTCCTCCGCGTAACGCTCGGCCTCCTCGCGCATGCGGTCGACCTCTTCCTTCGGGAGCGAGGAGCCGCCGGTGACGGTCATCTTCTGCTCCTTGCCGGTGCCGAGGTCCTTCGCCGTGACGTGCATGATGCCGTTGGCGTCGATGTCGAAGGAGACCTCGATCTGCGGGACGCCGCGCGGCGCCGGCGGCAGACCGGTCAGCTCGAACATGCCGAGCTTCTTGTTGTACGCCGCGATCTCGCGCTCGCCCTGGTAGACCTGAATCTGCACCGACGGCTGGTTGTCCTCGGCCGTGGTGAAGATCTCCGAGCGCTTGGTCGGGATCGTGGTGTTGCGCTCGATCAGCTTGGTCATGATGCCGCCCTTGGTCTCGATGCCGAGGGACAGCGGGGTGACGTCGAGCAGCAGGACGTCCTTGACCTCGCCCTTGAGGACACCGGCCTGGAGCGAGGCGCCGATGGCGACGACCTCGTCCGGGTTCACACCCTTGTTGGCCTCCTTGCCGCCGGTCAGCTCCTTGACCAGTTCGGCGACGGCGGGCATACGGGTGGAGCCACCGACGAGCACGACGTGGTCGATGTCGTTGATGGAGATGCCGGCGTCCTTGATGACGTTGTGGAACGGCGTCTTGCAGCGCTCCAGCAGGTCGGCCGTCAGCTGCTGGAACTGGGCGCGGGTGAGCTTCTCGTCCAGGTGCAGCGGGCCCTCGGCGGACGCCGTGATGTACGGCAGGTTGATCGAGGTCTCGGTGGAGGAGGACAGCTCGATCTTGGCCTTCTCGGCGGCCTCGCGCAGGCGCTGGAGGGCCATCTTGTCCTTGGACAGGTCCACGCCGTGACCGGACTGGAACTGCTTGACCAGGTAGTCGACGACGCGCTGGTCCCAGTCGTCACCACCGAGGTGGTTGTCACCGTTGGTGGCCTTCACCTCGACGACGCCGTCACCGATCTCCAGCAGCGACACGTCGAAGGTGCCGCCGCCGAGGTCGAAGACGAGGATGGTCTGGTCGTCCTTGTCGAGGCCGTAGGCGAGCGCCGCGGCGGTCGGCTCGTTGACGATCCGCAGGACGTTCAGACCGGCGATCTCGCCGGCCTCCTTCGTCGCCTGGCGCTCGGAGTCGTTGAAGTAGGCCGGGACGGTGATGACCGCGTCCGTGACCTTCTCGCCCAGGTAGGCCTCGGCGTCCCGCTTCAGCTTCTGCAGGATGAACGCGGAGATCTGCTGCGGGTTGAAGTCCTTCCCGTCCAGCGCGATCTTCCAGTCGGTGCCCATGTGGCGCTTGACGGACCGGATGGTCCGGTCGACGTTGGTGACCGCCTGGCGCTTGGCCACCTCGCCGACGAGCACCTCGCCGTTCTTGGCGAAGGCGACGACGGACGGCGTGGTCCTGGCGCCCTCGGCGTTGGTGATGACGGTGGGCTCGCCGCCCTCCAGAACGCTGACGACGGAGTTAGTCGTGCCCAGGTCGATGCCGACCGCACGTGCCATGGTTGATTCCTCCAGCTGACTTGAGTGGAACAGGCTCAAGTGTGCCCGAGGAGAACCTCTGGGTCAACAGACCTGAGCCCATCAGACTCAACTCTTATCCGCTCCTTACACGCAAGTGCCCGCTGACCTGCGTGGATGCCGTGCGAGGAGGTTGCTGGACAGGCACCCGGAGGAGGACGAGAACCACCACGGTGACGACGACCGCGCCGGCCACCCACAGCGCGGCCCCCTTCCCGGTCCACCCCGCGTGCACCAGTACCCCCACCAGCACCGAGGAGAACGAGGCGGCCCCCAGCAGCACGACCGCGCCCTGCGGGGCGAGCCCGAGCCGGCGCAGCCGGTGCGCGAGATGGTCCGGGCCGCGCCGCAGCAGCGGGCGCCGGGCGGTGGTCCGGGCGAACACCACGAGCAGGGCGTCGGCGACGGCCACGGCACCCAGGCAGAACACCACCGCCGCGCTCGGCCCGAGCGCGTACCCCGCGCGCGTGAAGACGACGGCGGAGGAGAGCACGAACCCGGTGAACAGCGAGCCGCACGCGCCGAGGCCGATCCGCGCGGGATGCCAGTTGTGCATCAGGAAGCCGGTGAGGGCGGCGGCGACCACGCTCAGCAGTACGGCGAGACCGTCCATCACCTCGGCGGCGGCGCAGGCGCCCACCCCGAAGGCGGTGATCACCCCGACCGTCCCGGCCAGCCCGTCGGCGTGGTCGAGCCCCCGGAACGCGAGGGTGGTGAGCACGATCCAGCCGACGGCCAGCATCCCGCCGGGCACGCCCGTGTCGTCGTAGGGCACCACCCAGGCCGCCGCCACGGCCGTCCCGGCGGCGAGCACCCGCGCGCGCAACCGCCATACGTCGGCCACCAGGCCCAGGGCGGCGATCGCGGCGGCGGCCGCCAGCAGTTCCCCGACGCCCTCCCCGAGCAGGGCCACCCGGGTCCACTGGCCCACCCCGGCGACCAGGCAGGTGACGACCACGACGGCGAGCCCGCCGAGCAGCGGGAGGGGACGCTGCCGGCGCCGGTCGAGGATCCCGGCCCGCAGGGCGGGCGCCCGGAGCGCCGCGGCGAGCACGGCGGTCAGGAGGAGGGCTGCGGTGGCGGCGGCGATCCCGTAGAGCACGGCTCTAAGGTAGGGGCGAAAGTATCAATTCGGTACGAATAACACGATCCGATTGCCTGGCGGCGACCCAGATCACCCCGCGCTCTGCTGCATCCCGACGGAAGATGGGGGTAGTCTCAGACGGACTGCATAAGTTACCGCTTAGTAATGTTCGTCAGCCCAGACAGCTCGTTCCGACCGAGGCCGCTTCAGGAGCCCCAATGCAACTCGCCGCGATCATCGTGTCGCTGGTCCTGATCGTGGTCGGCGTGGCACTGTTCGGCCGCGCCCTCCTCCAGATCTACAACCACATGCGGCTGGGCCAGCCGGTACCGGCCGGCACGCGGACCAACGATCCCACACAGCGCACCATGACCGTGGTCCGGGAGTTCCTCGGCCACACCCGCATGAACCGCTGGGGCATCGTCGGCGTGGCGCACTGGTTCGTCGCCGTCGGTTTCTTCACCCTGCTGCTGACGATCGTCAACGCCTTCGGGCAGCTGTTCAAGGCGGACTGGATCCTGCCGGTCCTCGGCGACTGGGCACCGTACAACGTCTACGTCGAGTTCATCGGCACGATGACCGTGATCGGCATCCTCGTGCTGATCGCGATCCGCCAGCTGAGCCACCCGCGCGACCCGGGCCGCAAGTCCCGCTTCGCCGGCTCCAACTTCGGCCAGGCGTACTTCGTCGAGACCGTCATCCTCATCGTCGGCGTCTGCATCTTCATGCTGCACGCCCTCGAAGGCGCCCAGCACCACGTGGACGGCTACGAGGCCTCGTTCTTCATCTCGTACCCGGTCGTCGCCTGGCTGCGGGAGATGGACCTCTCCACCCTCCAGAACCTCACCTACTTCTTCGCCGGCCTGAAGATCGCGACCAGCTTCATCTGGATGATCACGGTCTCGCTGAAGACCGACATGGGTGTGGCCTGGCACCGCTTCCTGGCCTTCCCGAACATCTGGTTCAAGCGCAACGCCGACGGCTCCACCGCGCTCGGCGCGCTCCAGCCGATGACCTCGGGCGGCAAGCCGATCGACTTCGAGGACCCGGGCGAGGACGACGTCTTCGGCGTCTCCCAGGTCGAGCAGTTCTCCTGGAAGGGCCTGCTGGACTTCTCCACCTGCACCGAGTGCGGCCGCTGCCAGTCGCAGTGCCCCGCCTGGAACACCGGCAAGCCGCTCTCCCCCAAGCTGCTGATCATGTCCCTGCGGGACCACGCGCACGCCAAGGCGCCGTACCTGCTCGCGGGCGGCGGCAAGACCATGGAGGGCGAGGAGAAGGCGTCCGAGGAGCAGCTCGCCTCGGTCCCCGCCGCCGCGCTGGCCGAGGCCGAGCGCCCCCTGATCGGCACCGCCGAGGAGAACGGCGTCATCGACCCGGACGTGCTGTGGTCCTGCACCACCTGCGGCGCCTGCGTCGAGCAGTGCCCGGTGGACATCGAGCACGTCGACCACATCGTCGACATGCGCCGCTACCAGGTGATGATCGAGTCCGCGTTCCCGTCCGAGGCGGGCACGATGCTCAAGAACCTGGAGAAGAAGGGCAACCCCTGGGGCCTGGCGAAGAAGCAGCGCCTGGAGTGGACCAAGGAGGTCGACTTCGAGGTCCCGGTCGTCGGCAAGGACATCGAGGACCTCACCGAGGTCGAGTACCTGTACTGGGTCGGCTGCGCCGGTGCCCTGGAGGACCGCGCGAAGAAGACCACCAAGGCCTTCGCCGAGCTGCTGCACATCGCGGGCGTGAAGTTCGCGATCATGGGCGGCGACGAGAAGTGCACCGGTGACTCCGCCCGCCGCCTCGGCAACGAGCCGCTGTTCCAGCAGCTCGGCATGGAGAACGTCATGGCCCTGAACACGGCGTTCGGCGAGGAGCTGGACGACGAGGGCAAGGTCACGCCGGAGTCGAAGAAGCCGAAGTCGGCGAAGAAGATCGTCGCCACCTGCCCGCACTGCCTGAACACGCTCGGCAACGAGTACCCGCAGCTCGGCGGCGACTACGAGGTCATCCACCACACCCAGCTGCTCCAGCACCTGGTGGACGAGGGCAAGCTGATCCCCGTCACCCCGGTCGAGGGCATCATCACCTACCACGACCCCTGCTACCTGGGCCGCCACAACAAGATCTACACGCCCCCGCGCGAGATCATCGGCAAGGTCCCGGGCCTCAGGAACGAGGAGATGCACCGCCACAAGGAGCGCGGCTTCTGCTGCGGCGCCGGCGGCGCGCGGATGTGGATGGAGGAGCGGATCGGCAAGCGCATCAACAACGAGCGCGTGGACGAGGCGCTGTCCCTGAACCCCGACATCGTCTCCACCGCCTGCCCGTTCTGCCTGGTGATGCTCACCGACTCGGTGAACGGCAAGAAGAACGACGGCAAGGCCAAGGAGTCCATCCAGGTGGTGGACGTGGCCCAGCTGCTGCTCGACTCCGTCAAGACGCCGGCCGACCCGGCGGGCGACAAGGAAGCCGAGAGCGAGCCGGAGCCGGAGCCGGTGAAGTAGCTCCGCTCCCCCGCGTACGGCGCCCCCTGCTTCGCACAGGCAGGGGGCGCCGTTCGTGTTCCCGGCGGGATCCGTGACCGGGACCGGTATCCGTCGCGAATCCGGCTCAGGCGCCCTTGGGGCCGGCCTGCTGGACCACGTCGAAGGACCACAGGGTCGAGCCGGAGGCCGCCGGCTTCGGGCGCTCGCCGCCCTCGCCCCCGCCCGCGCCGCCGCCCTGGTGCGCGGCCTTCATCGGCCCCTCCATCCAGGCCTGGAAGGACTCCTCGTCCCGCCAGCGGGTGTAGACGAGGTACTGGTCGGTGCCCTCCACGGGCCGCAGCAGCTCGAACCACTCGAAGCCGTCGGAGTTCTCCACCGCGTGGGCCCGCGAGGCGAACCGCTTCTCCAGCACCTCCCGCTGCTCGGCGGGAACGGTCAACACGTTGATCTTCACTACGCTCATGGACCCATCCTGGACCATGACCCCCCGCCGAACGACGCGGAACCCCGAGGGAATTCGGGGTGGGACGCCGGACAGTCCCCTAGGGGATGTCACAGGTCGGCCGCAAAGCCGGGCGAAGGCCACAGGCCCCGTCACGCGGGCCGTCCGGACCAGGTACGTTCGATGACGTGGCTGGATTCAGGATCGGACGCGGGGGCCGGGACGACCGTACCCCCCAAGGACAGCAGGCGCCCCAGGGACCGGCGTACGGACACGGGCACGGCCCCGCACAGCCCGGGGGACCGGCGTACGGGCAGCCGCCGTACGGCCGCCCGGGCCCCTCGGGTCCCGCGGGCCCCTCGTACGGCTACCCGTCGGCGCCACAGCCGCCGTACCCGCATCAGGGACAGCCCTACGGCTACCCGGGCCCCGCGGACGACGGCCCCGAGTACTTCGGCGACGGCGGCCACCAGGGCGGCGGCCACGGCGGGCACGACCCCTACGCGGCGAACCAGCCGGGCCACACCCAGGCGTTCTCGGTCGACGAGGCCGCGAGCTACACGCAGGGGGCGACCTACCAGGCCGGCTCGGCTCCGGCGCCGGCCGCCCCGATCGGCCCGCCGCTGCACTGGAAGGACCTGCTGAAGGGAATCGTGCTCGCCCCGAACGACACGTTCCTGCGCATGCGGGACTACACGATGTGGATCCCCGCCCTCATCGTGACCTTCCTCTACGGCCTGCTCGCCGTCTTCGGCTTCGACGGCGCCCGCCAGGACGCGATCAGCGCGACGCTGTCCAACGCGGTGCCGATCGTGCTGGTGACGGCGATCGTGATGGTGCTGGGCCTGTTCGTCCTGGGCGCGGTCACCCACACCCTGGCCCGCCAACTCGGCGGCGACGGCGCCTGGCAGCCCACGGTGGGTCTGTCCATGCTGATCACGGCCCTCACCGACGCGCCCCGGCTGATCGTCGCCATGTTCTTCGGCGGCGACGCCGGCTTCGTCCAGATCCTCGGCTGGGCCACCTGGATCGGCGCCGGCGCCCTGCTGACCCTGATGGTCTCCCGCTCCCACGACCTGCCCTGGCCGCGCGCGCTGGGGGCGTCGGCGATCCAGCTGATCGCGCTGCTGTCGATCGTGAAGCTCGGCACGTTCTGAGAACACGCGCACGCGAAAGGGCCCCCGGCACACGGCCGGGGGCCCTTCGGTGTCCGTACCGGGCCGGTGCCCGTGACCGGATGCCCGGTCAGGCGTCGAGAACCTGCCCGGCCCGCTTCACGACGGGCGGCTCGACGCTCCAGGGGAAGTTGATCCAGTCGTCGGTCCGCTTCCACACGTACTCGCACTTCACGAGGGAGTGGGACTTCTCGTAGACCACCGCGGAGCGCACCTCGGCGACGGTGTCCAGGCAGAAGTCGCGGACGAGCTTGAGCGTCTTGCCGGTGTCGGCGACGTCATCGGTGATCAGGACCTTCTTGTCGGAGAAGTCGATCACGTTGGGGACGGGGGCGAGCATGACCGGCATTTCGAGGGTGGTCCCCACGCCGGTGTAGAACTCGACATTGACCAGGTGGATGTTCTTGCAGTCGAGGGCGTAGGCGAGCCCGCCCGCGACGAAGACACCACCCCGGGCGATGCTCAGCACGATGTCCGGCTCGTACCCGTCGTCGGCGATGGTCTGCGCCAGTTCGCGGATGGCGGTGCCGAACCGCTCGTAGGTCAGATTCTCCCGCACGTCTGCGCTGCTCATGCTGTAGTCGCCCTCACACCTGGGTCCGATGGAAATTGAGGAAGGACCGCGAGGCGGTCGGCCCGCGCTGCCCCTGGTACCGCGAGCCGTAACGCTCACTGCCGTACGGGGACTCGGCGGGCGAGGTCAGCCGGAACATGCACAGCTGGCCGATCTTCATGCCCGGCCACAGCTTGATGGGGAGCGTGGCGAGGTTGGACAGTTCGAGGGTGACGTGCCCGCTGAAGCCGGGGTCGATGAACCCGGCGGTGGAGTGCGTGACCAGCCCGAGCCTTCCGAGCGAGCTCTTCCCCTCAAGCCGCGAGGCGAGATCGTCGGGCAGCGTGATGACCTCGTAGGTGGAGGCGAGCACGAACTCCCCGGGGTGCAGGATGAACGGCTCGTCCCCGTCGGGCTCCACCAGCCGCGTCAGGTCCGCCTGCTCGATGGAGGGGTCGATGTGCGGGTAGCGGTGGTTCTCGAACACCCGGAAGTAACGGTCCAGCCGCACGTCGATGCTCGACGGCTGCACCATGGATTCGTCATAGGGATCGATCCGTACCCGCCCGGCGTCGATCTCGGCCCGGATGTCCTTGTCTGAGAGAAGCACGTAGCGAGGATACGCAAGGCGCGCGGAACCATCGCAATCACGACGGCGCCGCGCGCTCCCTGTCACGCCCCGGCTACGGCCGGTACCGCTCTCCTCCCGGCCGCCTACCGCTTCTCCAAGACGACAGGCACCGCGCTCCGCAGGCGGGCGCATCGCGGACACCGCACGAGCCGGCCGGGGCCCAGCCGCTCGGCCTGCTGCATCGGGAACGAAGCGGTGCTGAAGACGTGCCCGTCCGCGCAGCGGACGACGGTGCGTTCCATCAAGTCCCTCAAGTCCCTTCCCCAAGAGCCGCGTCCGGCGTTCTGCCCGGACGCCAAAAGCCACATTACGGGATCAAAGAGACGACTCTCCAGGCGGCACTCCGGCCCCCACGGTACGCCCCAACTCACCCCGCCCACAGCCGGATCCCACCCGAACCCACGACCCCGGCACACCACACTCCCGCGATGATGTAGAGTGAGCGAGCATCCGGACAAGGGCTCCTCCGAACCCTATGTCCGTACATACGCGGGTGTAGTTTAATGGTAGAACATCAGCTTCCCAAGCTGAGAGCGCGAGTTCGATTCTCGTCACCCGCTCCAGAGAGAAACCCCAGGTCAGCGGCCTGGGGTTTGTTTATTGTCTAGTCCAATTCGAGGGTGTCGTGCCCTTCGCGTGCCCTAAGTCGAGGCGAACGGGAGGGGCCGAGGAGCCTTGCGTGGCAGTTGGGAGCCATGCGGTCCCGGGTTATCTCGCATCGTGAGATCGATTTCGCGTGATCCGCGCCACAAGCGGGCCGGGTTCGTGTGACGTCGCGTACGCGAAGCCGGGTGCGGCTGCGTGCAGGGCCACGTGATGGGCCGGCCCTCGTCCAGCAACGGAGATCGAGGACGGTGCGGACCACTCCTAGCTTCCGTTCGCGGACCACCACCAACAGATCCGCCTCGGCTGACCGAGCGGGGGCAGCGGCGGGACCTTCAACGCCCTCGGCCCAGCAGAGGTCCCGGACCAGCTCACGGCCTCGCGGTTGTCCAACGTCCCGACGGCTGCCGTGCCAACCTCGGCGATGTCCACGCTTTCCGAGCATGGTAAAGCCCGGCACCCAATGGGATGCCGGGCTTCGCCATTCCGGTCGGGGCGGAAGCGACCGGGGCCATGTCGTAGTTCGGGCGCGTAACGGCCCCGGTCCACAGGCCCTCGGATTTATCCGCCCGTATCGGGCTGGGCCGTCAGATGGCCGGAGCGCGCAGGAGGCGGTCACGGGTGCTCTCCGGGAGCACCCGGCGCAGGACTGGCGCGGTGGAGCTGACCGAGCGGGCGAAGGCGGCGACCAGGTCGTGGGGGACGCCGGAGCTGAAGGATGCCGCCCACAGGCAGCGCCCGCCGAGCACCGGCTCGGCCCACGCCTGCCACCCGTCCAGCTCGTCCCCCACGTCGCGGGTGAGGGCCTGGGGGTCGCCGTCCTGGATGAGGGGCGGCACCGTGCCGTAGCTGAGGTGGGTGGTGAAAGTCGCGTCCATCGCTCCCGTGTGCGGCTGGTCGATGTCGAGAAGCCAGCCGTGCCCGGTGACGGCCTCAAGGACCAGCTCGGTGCCGCCGAACGGAGTTGCGGGGTGCCGGCGTGCGTCGAGCGCGACGAGGAAGTCGGCGATGGCCTCCCCGGGGATATCGGAGGTGAAGTACGCCGACCACTGCGCGAGCGGGCTGCTCGTGTCGGCGCGGGCCGATACGTGCCAGGCGATCGGCAGGTCCCCGAGCAGGAACGGCTCGTCCGCCAGGACCCATTGGGCCCACCGCAGAGTGTCGGGGCTGAGGTGCAGGACGGTGCTGCGCACAACCTGCCGGTCCTCCGGTGCCTCCTGCGGCTCCCGCAGGCCGCGGACCATCGTCAGACTCGTCCAGCCCATAGCGGTGAGGGTGTCGGCGACGGTGTCGTAGAGGCGACCGTCGTCGCCGGCCAGGTGGCGGGGGCCGACCCAGCAGATCACCGGGATGCGGCCGGGGGTGGAGGGATCGAGCGGGATGTCGGGGTTCAGGGGCACCTCCAGGGTGAGGGGATCTACTGGCCTCCGCACGCGGTACGGCGGGGACAAGGCGGTGGCTGAACGGGAGACTGCCAGGCCAGTTTTACGGCGACCGCGGGCGGCTCCTGACAGCGAACCCCGAGGAAGTCCGTGGGCATCACCCGGGAAGTGCTGTGCCGTGAGCCGGACAGGTTGCGCCGACCGGACCCGCGTGCGTGCGTCCTTATCCTTCGCGCGTCGTGCGCTTGCCGGCGAGCGACTCGTTCAGTTGCTGCCGGACCTCGGCGTCGATGCCCTGGGCCAGCTTGCGCTGGTGCTTCGCCGTCGAGTGCTGGTAGATCAGCTGGGCGCGCTCCGAGGACTGGCCGGCGCGGACCATGAGGTCCTTCAGCTTGGCGCCGGTGTCGGCGGCGAGGGTGTTGCCAGTGTGCCGGAGGTCGTAGAAGCGGAAGTTGTCCGGCATGCCAACCTGCTTCCTGGCCTTGCGCCACTTGCGGCCGAAGGTCGAGCGGCGGAACGGAGCGCCCTTCTCACCGACGAAGAGGAGGCCGTCCGGCTCCTTCTCCGCGAACCACCGAAGGTGCCGGCGCAGCTCAGGCAGCAGGAAGTCGGGCAGGTACACCGTGCGCTTGCCCGCGCGGGTCTTGGGGGCGCCGGTGACCCGCTTGCCGTTCGTCAGCTCCGGTGACGCGTGCGTGATCCGCAGGGAGCACTCGTCGAGATCGACACTGTGCCGGCGCAGCTCGGCCAGTTCCTCGGGGCGGAGGGAGGCGAAGGCGCCGAGCAGGACCATGAGCCGCCAGCGCGGGCCCATGGCGTCGGCGAGGTCGAAGACCTGCTCCACGGTCGCGGTGGGGCGCTCGTCGGCCTCCTCTTTGCCGGCGCCCTTGATGCGGCACGGGTTGGTCGGGAGCAGGTCGTCGTCGACCGCGGTCTGGAGGATCGCCTTCAGCAGGCGGTACGACTTGGCGACCGTGGTGGCGCCCGTCGCCTTTCGCCGTTCGGCACGCCAGGCGCGGACGGAGGGCGGGGTGATCTCGTCCAGATCCTTGCCGCCGAACGTTGGCAGGATGTGCAGGCGGAGCAGGCCGCTGTAGCGGTCGACCGTGGTCGGCGCCAGGCCGCGCTCTTCCAGCCACCGCAGGGCGTACTTCTCGAAGTTGACCGCGCCGGCGTCCGGGTTCCGCCACTGGTTGCGGTCGATGTCCGCGCGGACCAGGTTGAGCCAGTCCTGCGCGTCGGTCTTGGTGTCGAACGTCTCGGGGGCCTTGTGGCGGGTCCCGTCCGGGCCGACGTAACGGGCCTGCCACCGGCCCGAGGCGAGCCGGCGTACGGTGCCGAACTCGCGTCGGCGCTGTGGTCTGCGTCCTGCCATCAGGCTGCCCTCCCGTACCGCAGGCGGGTGCGGCGGACGGGCTCGACGGTGCGTGCCTCGATGTACTCGGTGACGGCGCTCTCCGGGATGCGGACCGGGCGGCCGAGCTTGACGTAGCGGATGCGGCGTTCGGCGATGAGGCGGCGCACGAACCGTTCGCCCGTGCCGAGTTGTTCGGCGGCTTCGCCCACCGTCAGCAGACGGTCAGCCATGGGTGATCACCTCCTTCGGGGCGCGCTGAAGACAGAAGCGGGCAGGGGGTATTGCGGGTGGGCGCAAGTGCGGTGGCTCCTCACTCGGGGCGGAGGCGGGGCGGCGGTTCTGGAGGTGGGGTTTGGGCGGGGGGGGTCGGGGTGGCGGAGTCGGGTTCAGGCGGTCGCCGGGCCGCGGAGGAGGGCCGGGACCGGCACGTGCAGCGCCTGTGCGATGGCGACCAGGTCGTCGATGTCGCAGCGGCGCTGGGCGCGTTCGATGCGGGACAGCATCGTGTTGGACATCGGCCGGCCGAGAGCGGTGACACGAGCGGCAAGCTCCCGCTGCGGGAGACCGCGCTCGGTGCGGAGAATTTCGATGTTTCGGGCGGCCCTTATTCCGGCTGGGCCGATTTCCAGTGAACGTGCTGCCATGGCTCCGTTGTAGCGTGCACTCGCCGGTTTGGTTAACCGGCGATCGTCGGCTATGTTGCGCCCCACGCACACGGCACGCGGGGGTACGCCCCTCTCGTCAGCCCGCGCGTCGAGCAGCGCCGACAGGGTGTCTGACGTGGGGTGTTGTGTTGTAGCTTCGCCGCCCGCAGACGTCAACGGTTTGCCGATGTGATCCTTCTGGCTCGGGTTTCCGGGCAACTATTTGGTCAGCGGCCGATCGTGCCCTACCGTTTTCCCACCGCCCTCTCCGACCTGTTTTCCGACCGCCTTTCTGCCGTCAGAGATCTGGCCGTTTGGGGATGGACTTATCCGCACTGGGTGTGGCTATGTTGACGACAGCCCCGGAAAAGCCGCGGTCGGCTCAGCGAGCCGCGCGGCAGCCGGTCGGCAACTCCCCCACACCTGACGCCCCCACCGCCCCCGTCGACGGTGAGCCATGGGTGCCCGCCCCCTGGCCACCGAGTGAGGACCGCCCCGCTCTTGGCACGAATCCGCACCATCAAGCCCGAAGCCTTCGTCTCCGAGTCCCTGGCCGCCGTCTCCCTGACCGCCGAGCGCACCTTCTTCGGCCTGCTCACCCAGGCCGACGACCAGGGCCGCCACCGCGACCACGCCGCGATCATCGCCGGGCAGCTGTGGGTCCTGCGCCCCGAACACACCCCCGCCGACGTCGAGAAGGACCTCGCCCAGCTCGCCGACGCCGGCCTCATCTGCCGCTACACCGGCCCGGACGACAAGCGCTACCTGCACGTCGTCACCTGGCACCAGCACCAGAAGATCAACCGGCCCAGCAAGAGCCGGCTCCCCGCATGCCCCCACCACGACACCGTCGGCGGCGCCGCACGAGCCGGCCTCACCGAGGCCGCACCGCTACCTCACGGAACCCTCCGTGAGGGCTCCCGCCAACAGCAGGAGACGGCCGTGAATCGCGGAGACGACAGCGAAACCGCAGGTCAGAGCGGTTTCACGAAGCCTTCCGTGAAGGCGCACGACCCGCTCACGGAGCAGTCAGTGAGTCCTCAGGGTCCGGATCTAGGACCTAGGAACATGGATCTAGGAAGTACCCCATCGGGGGGCGCAAGCGCCCCCGCACCCGACACCGTCTCGGCCAAGCAGCTCATCGCCGAGTACGCCGCCGCTTGCGCCCACCGTCCGCCCAAGGACGTCCTGGACCATCTCGGTCGCGAGGTACGCAAGCTGCTCGACGAGGGGATCGACCCCGCACACGTCCGGGCCGGCCTCGCGCTGCACCGCGCCAAGGGGCTGCACCCCCGCATCCTGCCGAGCCTCGTGCACGAGGCCATGAACGCCGCCCCCGCCAGGCAGGTTGTCCACAGGTCGTGGACAAACCCCGCCGATGTCGCCGCCGCCTATGGAGACCAGCTCTGACCGCCACCCTCACCCGCGAACCCCAGCAGGTCGGGCCCATCGCCGCCCGCCTCAACGGCATCCTGGCCAGGCGGGGCATCGACCCCACCACAGCGGCTGCCGGGGAATCCCCGGCCGAGCCGGTCACCGCCCTGGAACTGGCCGACGCCCGCATCCCCGCCCGCTACCGCCGTGCCCTGGCCGGCCACCCGCAGATCACCGCCTGGGCCGACGAGATCGCCCGAGCCGGCCGCCCCGGCCCCGGCGGACCCGGTATCGCGGAAGGCCCGTCGCTGCTGATCGCCGGTCCCACCGGCACCGGCAAGACCCACCAGGCGTACGGCGCCATCCGCACCCTCCTCGCCCGCGGGGTCCGCCTGCGCTGGGAAGCCACCACCACCGCCGACCTCCACGCCCGCCTGCGCCCCCGCGCCGGCCACGACACCGAACGCGACCTGCAGACCCTGGCACGCAGCCCGCTGCTGCTCCTGGACGACTTCGGCGCGGCCAGGACCAGCGAGTGGACCGAGGAGCTGACCTACCGGCTCATCAACCACCGGTACGAACACATGCTCCCCACCCTCATCACCACCAACCTCCCCACCGCCGAACTCCGCACCACCCTCGGCGACCGCGTCGCCTCCCGCCTCGCCGAGATGACCGAACGCGTCATCCTCGACGGCCCCGACCGACGCCGTCACCGGCCCACCTGACCGGGCAGCGGTCCGCCGGCCACGGGGGCGGACCTCCGAGGGGCTTTCATCCGGGGACCGGAGTGGTGCCCGGGACCGAACGCGGGGGCAGACGACCGACTCCGGGGACCGGGACCGAGGGCGGAGACCGAGCACGGGGACCGGGGACCGAGCACGGGGACCGGTCCCCAAGGAGCGGGGACCATCCGGGGACCAACGCAGCGACAACCCGTCGGGGACCAAGGCCCGACTCGGGGACCGAACCTAGGGACCGGGGACCGGGGACCGAACCTGGGGACCGGGGACCGGGGACCGAACCTGGGGACCGGGGACCGGAATTCGATCGGGGACCGGGGACCGGTCCCCAGCGCACCCATCGGTCCCGGGGACCGGTCCCGGCGAAGCAGCAGGTCACGCGGCCTATGGACGCGTTGAAAGTGGAGCGCGACGGGGACCGGCGTCAGCGTCGGGATGAAGTCCGGGGACCGGGAATCGGGGACCGACCCTAGGGGACCGGGGACCGGGGACGGGGGCCGGGGACCGATCCCAGGGGACCGGGGACCGGGGACCGAACCCGGGGACCGGTCCCCAACGGGCTCATCGGATGCGGGGACCGAGACCGCCGGTCCCCGCACTTGCGGGTCCGGCATCCGCCGATGACCCATGCCGGTCCCCGCACGTCAGCGCCCAGCAGTAGTGGGGACCGGTGCCACTCTCGGCTCGGTCCGAGAACAGCCCCACCCCCACCTGACAGCCGTCCGGGCCCTCTCTTCCCGCGAGTCACACAACACCACACGACAGGCCATGCCTCAGCTGGCCGAGAGAGACCTCCGTGCACCAGGCAAACCACGACACTCCCCCCAGCCCCCGCCGGGACACCACCACCCCGGCCCCAGGCGGAGCAAGTTATCGGCCAAGACACTCTTCCCTGCCGGGGAAGGCGTCCTGGCCGGAGACCGCCCCGGGGGTGGCGGGAGCGGACCAGCACCAGGAGGCGCTGGGCCGTCAGGCAGCGACCGAGGGCGGATCGCAGCCGGAGGAGAAGCCGTCACCGCGCAAGCCCCGCGCCACGAAGAAGACCTCGCGCAAGCGCTCGCCGAAACCGACCGCGCACAAGCGCGACTACGTATGCAGCGTCCGCCTGAACGACGACGAGAAGACCCAACTCGCCACCGCCGCTCGCGCGACCCGTACGAGCCTGCCCGCCTTCCTCGCCCGCAGCGGCCTCGCCGCCGCCCAGGACCTCGACAGCACCGCCGCCGCCATCGCCGGCCACCGTGAGCTGGTCACCGAACTGTTCGCCGCGCGCCGGCACCTCGGGCAGGTCGGCAACAACCTCAACCAGATCGCCCGCGCCCTCAACACCGGTGCTCACCCCGCCGAACTCGACGCGGTCGTCACGGCGGTCCAGCGCGCCGTGAGCCGCGTGCAGGCAGCCACCGACCGACTGCTGGAAAAACACTGACCCAGCATCTGGACGACGCCCCGCCCCCACCACCCCAAGCAACGGCCTCGGACTGCAGATGATCCCCCGGATACAGAAGCGCGGGCAGCGCACCATCGGCCTCCTGGCCTACCTGTACGGTCCCGGCAAGCACGAAGAACACGACGACCCGCACCTGGTCGCCTCCTGGGACCACAACGCACCCGACCCCGGCCGCGACCCCTCCGCCACTCTCAAACAGCTCCAGCAGCTCCTGGACCAGCCCGTCGACAACCTCGACCAGGCCGAGCGGCCGAAAAAGCACGTGTGGCACCTGTCCGTCCGCAACGCCGCCGAGGACCGGCTCCTGACCGACGAGGAGTGGGGCGAGGTGGCCCGCCGGATGGTCGCCGCCGCCGGCATCGACGACCCCGACCAGGACGCGGGCTGCCGATGGGTGGCCGTCCGGCATGCCGACGACCACATCCACATCGTCGCCACCCTCGTCCGCGAGGACGGCTACAAGCCCGACCTCGGCCACGACGCCGCCCGCGTCCAGGCCGAGGCCCGCACCCTGGAGGTGCAGCTTGGCCTGCGCCGCCTCAACAAGGGCGACGGCACCGCCGCCCAGCGGCCCACCAGCGCCGAACGCCACAAGGCCGACCGGCAGGGCCGCGAGCGCACCGTCCGGGAGGAACTACGCGAGACCGTACGGCGGGCGGTGGCCGGCACCGTCGGCGAGGAGGAGTTCTTCGACCGGCTGGCCGCCGCCGGCCTGATCGTCCACAAGCGCATCGCGCCATCGGGCGATCTCCTCGGCTACAAGGTCGCCCTGCCCTTCGACCGCAACAAAGACGGCGAGCCCGTGTTCTATTCCGGCTCGCGCCTGGCCCCCGATCTGTCCCTGCCCCGCATCCGCGAACGCTGGCCCGGCCACACCACCGACCAGCACAGCCACAAGCCGTCGGAGCCGGCCACGAACACGACGCTCAGTGACCCGGCGACGGCACGGCGTCGAGCAGCCACGGCGGCCTGGCAGACGATCCTGGTCATCGATCGCGACGAAGAGGCGACGGTGGCCGCGCACATCGCTGCCGCGGGCGAGGTCCTGGACGCGCTCGCAGCTACCTCAGCCGCCCCCACCCGACGCGAACTACGCGAAGCCGCCTTCGCGTTCGAGCGCGCCACACGCTCCCACATCCGCTCGCAGCACGGGCATGACCAGGCACTACGGCGGGCCGCCCGCGACCTCGTCCGCAGCGGACCGGCCCTCGGCCGCGGGGAGGACGGAGCGACCACCGCCATGGTGGTCGACATGCTGTTCTTCCTCGTCACCGCCGCCACCCACTGGCACGCGAAGAAGGGCCACGCCCAACAGGCAGCCGCCGCCCGCCAGGCAGCAGAACACCTGCACGCCGCATACCAAGCAGCAGCCGCCCAACCCCTCGGCGCCCTCTACCAGCGCGGCCGACGCCTGAGCCGACCACTCCTCCAACGGCACACGGCCATGCTGCGCAAAGCCGTACCGGAGCTGGCCGAGCAGGTTCTCAGCGAGCCCGGCTGGTACGCGCTCGCCACCACCATCACCGACGCCGAGGCCGCCGGCCACGACCCCGCAGCCCTCCTGACCGCCGCCGCCGGACGACGGGAACTCGACACGGCGCAGTCCGTAAGCGACGTGCTGGTATGGCGTCTACGCCGCACCGCCGGCCTACCCGCCGACACCAGCCACGCGGACGCTGGCAGCCACACAGCGGGACACCCGGCCAACCCAGCGGCGCAGCACACACAGGGCCGGTCCGGGACCCGGCTGGGCCGACCTTAGCTGCGGACCCGTTACCTCAAGCCCTTGGTGATGCAGGGGGATGAAGGCCGCTGCACGGCGGATCACCCCAGGACCGGGACCGCAGGCAACGCCTTCGCGAGCGCTCTCGGGCAGGGTGCCGCAGGCGGAGAGCTGGCCGCGGCGCTCACGGTTGAGTACAGGTACTCATGCGCACCGGCATCACTCGCGGCACCGTGCATCCATGACCGACATCCCGGCCCAGAGACGGCGCCGCCCCTGGTCGCACCGGACCCGCCTGGGCGTGGACCTCGCCTTCGCCATCCCGTTGTTCCTGCTGGAGGCCGGGTGGCTCGCGCTGGACGCGGTATACGGCTACGGCCTCGACGTATGGGCAGCACAAGGCGAGCAAACGCACATCGACGCGGCCGCTCTCGCGTACATGGGGCGACTGCGGACACTACAGATCACCGTGCTCGTCCTGGCAGTTCTCGCGGCGGTCTCCCGCGCCCGATGGACCGTGATCACGCACCTGCTGGTCGCCCTCCTGGCAGGCGGAACACTGATGGCCGCACAGCACGACTGGGACTACAGACACGCTTCGCCACCCGGATGTGTCCGCTACGGCCCGAACTGCTGAGCCGGGCCGTGTCTCCAGTTCAGGTGCTGATGAGGCGGCTGTCGAAGCCGGCGCCGACGAGGCGCTCGTAGGCGTCATACACATCCCCCGGGACCTCCTGCTCGACGGCGAAGCCGAGCTTCGGGTACTCGATCACCCGTTGCAGATCGCCTACGAGCATGTCCACGACCAGCTTCTCGTCACCGATGGACTCGATGTAGTCGTCCAGCTCCAGCGGCTCGGAAGCGCACACGACCTCCACCTCGGGCCAGAGCTTGCGGCAGGTGGCGTACGAGCGCCGCTCCATGTACGGCTTGGAGATCAGCAGCAGCGACTCGACCGCGACGCCGGCCTCGGCCAGCAGCTCCCGCGAGAAGGTGATGTTCTGCCCGGTGTTCGCGGCCTTCGGCTCGACCAGGATCGCCTCGTCCAGCACACCCAGGTTCAGCGCGTGCTCGCGGTAGTGGACGGCTTCGCCCCGTGGGAAGCGGGCACGGGTCGTGGGGCTGTTGCCGCCGCTGAAAACCAGGACCGGAAACAGGCCGGCGCGGTAGAGATGGGCGGCCGTGGTCGCCACTCCGAGATCGTGGCTGCCCAGGCCGATCGCCGCCGAGCAGGGCCGCTGTTCATGGCCCATCTGGTGATAGTTCCAGATCAACGTCGCGTCGTGGAACTGCTCGTCGGTGATCTGGCGCTGCTCGCGCTGCGGCACTGGCACTCCCTGGCTCATCCCTACCGGCCTTTCCGGATGCCCTCGACGCTGCGCAGATGGTGGCTCAGCCCGTACTGCCGGGCCACCTGCGCTGCCTGATCGAGGACGGGCAGCCCATCATTCCGGGCCACCCAGGTTCCGAGGGCGTGGTTCCCAGCCGCCGCGCCCCGAGTCGCGAACTGGTAGGCGGTGCAGCGCTGGCGAGAGTGGCTGGTCGATACAAGGCCGAGAGCGGCGAGCGCTTTTTCGGTTCACGACCTGTGATGGAGCATCGCGGTCACGCCCTCGTCGCTGGAGTCGTAGGCGATGCCGCGCAGGACCGCGACCGGGGCGCCCCGTCCGCGCTGGCCGAGGATGATGCCGGCTGCCGCGGCGATGAGGTCGGTGAAGGTCTCCTCCTGCCGTTTGCCGCCGTGCTCCGTCACCCGGAGGGGCGCCACACCTGCCGCGCCGATAGAGATGACGGTGGCGCCGCGCCTGTCGGCGCGGCCGTCGGAGTCCGCGATGACCACGGCGACGGTGGCGCCGGAATAGGTAGTCAGAGCGTCGCGCAGGGAGCGGGCGGAGGCGTCGGGGTCTGCGGGCAGCAGCCAGGCGCCTTCGGTGCCGGCCCGGTCGATCCCGGCGGAGGTGAGCTGGTAGCCGAGCGTGTGGCGGGCGATGATCGGCCCCTTTTCGGTGGCCAGGAAGTGCTCGGTGGAGGAGTCGAGGATCAGTTGCACGATTTCGGCGGACTTTCCCGTCCTGGCGGACAGGGCCAGGGCGTCGGGGCCGGGAGTGACGTCAGCCAGGTCGACGTACCGCTTCTCCGCCACGGACACGGCCTTGCTGGCGACGACGACGATGTCTCCGTCACGCAGTTCGGTGCCGGTGCGGCTGAGGACACCGGTGATGGTGCCGGCGAGATCGTCGCCCGGCTGGAGTTCGGGGAAGGGCTCCAGGGCGAAGGCGGAGAAGCCGGAGGTCGGGGCGGCGGTCATCGGCGGGCTCCTGCGGCGGTGAGGACGGCGGTGTGCAGGCGGGCGTGAGCAGTGGCGAGTAACTCGGCCCGCTGTCGCGGCGCGGCGTACTGTCCGGTGGTGAGCCAGTCGGCCACACGGCGGAGGTAATGCGCCCACAGCCGGCGGGTCGCTTCCACCGCTGGAATCCCGGAGCGGACGGCGTGCCAGGCGTCTACGGCGGGCTGCGGCCACGGGTGTTCATCGTATCCGTCTGGGTGTTGGCCAAGGCTCTCCAGCGTGGTGAGCATGGTCTGGAGGCGGGCGGGCTCGACCGCGCGGTAGGAGACGCGGTACGTGGTCGTGTCACCGCCCGGCGGTACGGGCGGTGGTGTCCGCGTCGCGGTCAGGTGCAGCAGGACGGGGACGGCCTGGTGGTAGATGGCCGGGAGGTGGGGGAAGGAGCTGGCGTGCTGCTTGGGCCTGTCGATCCGTACGGAGGCAAGGGGCCCGATGGCAGTGGCGGTGAGCAGGAGGAATGCGTCGATGCCGTAGCCGTCCACGCATTCCGGCAGTTCCTGTGGCAGGGCTTCGACGGCGCGGAGGACAGCAGCGAGCGTCTGGGGGGACAGGGCCAGGTCGCCTGCGAGGGGCTGGGGCACGTCGTGGCCAGTGGTGGCGGCGATCAAGGGCCGGGCGAGGTGGTTGGTGAGGTTGGCTTCGTCCCAGTGCCTCGGGTAGTCAGCGATCGCCAGGGCGGCTCCGGACCGTACGTGGTCCAGCAGGGCGGCGTAGGCGGCCGGGTCGGGGTTGCGGGTGTCGGTGTCCGCGATCAGTACCACCTCGGCGTCGGCGAGTTCCGGACGGCGGGCGGCGGCCAGGATCTGGGTGCCCTTGCCCCGCGTAAGGCCCGCCAGCGGCACCTTCTTCGCCCGGGTGCCGGTCGCGGCGAAGTTCTCGGTGGTGGTCAGCGTGTCGGAGGAGTCGGCGTTGACGATGACCGCCGGCACGTTGCCGAGGGCGGTGTCGACGGCGGTGGTGACGGCGCTGATGGTGGCCGGCTCGTTGCGGCTGGGCAGGATCGCGGCAGCCTTCATGTGGTTCCCTCTTTGGTCAGCAGGTCGGCGGCCGTCTCGGGGTCGGGGGCGTACAGGTAGTCGAACCGGCAGCCCGCGAGCGCGGTGATGAGGTGACTTCGCCAGCTGGCCAGGTCGGGGGTGTCCAGCGGCCACACCGGTCCGTACGGCACTCCCGAGACGCCGGTCACCGGAGTGGGCAGGCCGGAGATGTAGCGGGCCAGCATCTCGTGCAGCCGCAGCCGCTCGTTCACCGAGAGCGGCACTGCGGGCGTCATTGACGCTTGCGCCAGAGCCGGGTGGACAGCCACGCGCACGACCCTCGCCAGTGAAGCCGGGCCGGTGGCGAACGGCTCCAGAAGGTGGCGGAGCTTGGGCGCGAGGGGTCGGGTCGGGTCGCGGATGGCTGCGGTGGGCTTCCCCGGCCACACCGCAAGGCCGCCGTTCCCCCACTCGCCGAGGACGACCAGGTCGTCACCCGCGTGGGTCCAGCCGCGGGCCGCGAGGGCGATCGCGGTGGACGTCTTGCCGGCACCCTTCGCTCCGATCAGCAGTACCACCTGTCCGTCGGGTGCGATCAGGGCGGTGGCGTGCACGGTGACCTTGTGCTGCTGCTGGCGGATGCGTTCGGTCGCGGTGTAGGTGGCGTACGCCAGGGTGTCCGAGGCGGCCACGGCGGCGGGAAGTCGCAGGCGCACGGTGTCCTGCTCGATGGTGACGGCCGCCGCCCCTGTGGTGATCTCGAGGTCGGCCGCCTCCTTGGTGTCCAGCGCCGCCTCCAGGGTCCAGCCGCCGGGCAGGGACCGGTCGGCGGCCTGCGCGGGCGCGGTGTCCAGTGCCTCGGGCAGTAATAGGAGGGCCGAGACGTGGCCGGTGGTGAGTCGGTGCGCGGTCATCCGGCAGCCCGTTCCAGTTCAACGAGCAGATTCTCGACCGGTTCGATGGTGGGCAGGTAGCGGCCGGCCAGCAGGTCATCCATCCAGTCGGTCTGGGACAGCGCGGCCCGCACCAGTTCCTCCGTCGCCCCGGGCGGTGCCGGGTGGGCGGTGGTGATCTCGATCGAGGCCGGGTCGTGGTACGCGGCGCCGTTGCGCCACAGCAGCCCGATGCGGCACGGGCCGAACTCGGCGGCCACCGTACGGGCGGCGGTATCGGCGAGCCAGCCGCCCACCTTGCCGACGTGGTAGGCCGGGTTCTTCCCGAAGGTGGCCTCGTTGCCCGCGAGGTGGGCGCCGCTGATCACTCCCGTGCGGGCGTTGCCCCGGCCGACCAGCCCGTCCTCGCCGTAGTCGACGGCCGATCCGGAGAGCGTGAAGTACTGGCCGGAGATCGGGCCGATGCGGCTGCCGCGGGTGTTGCACACCACTGTCGCCCTGCCCGGCAGCCGTTCGGCCAGCAGCTCGGTCAGTTCGCCGGCCGCGGCGGTGACCGCGTCGTCGAATTCGGCCGCGCTGGTCAGCTGTCCGGCCAGAGCGGGCACGCACACGGTCACCGTCCAGGTCGCGCCATCGCGGACGGCGAGGGCCTTGATGTCGCTGCCCGCCCAGGGCAGGCGGCGGAACCACGCCTCGGCCAGCAGCACCACGGTCTCGGTGGCCGTGCGCGGGGCGGAGCCGACGAGGTAGGCGGTGTCGTTGGAGAACGCCCGGGGCCGCTCCGGCAGATCCCCCAGCGATCGCGGGGCGAACCAGTGCGGGAACTTGGAGGAGTCGGTCGTCTCGTGCCGGACCTCCAGCCTCACGCGGTCGAAGCCCGGCAGCGCGGTGCGCAGGTGGTCGACGGCCGCCTGTTCCAGGATGTCCCGCACCGGCAGCGGATGCCCGGCGAAGGTGGTGGAGATCCGGCCGCCGAACACGACCCGCAACGGCCGGTCGTAGACGCCGTCGGTGTCGGTGAACGCGGCCCGGCCACCGAGTACGGCGACCTTGTCCAGGTTGTGGTGCAGTACCGCCCCCGCCACGTCCAGACAGTGCCGGCTGTAGCGGATGGAGGCGAGTTCGGCGATGCCGTCGGCGAGGGTGTCGGGGTGGCCGATGCCCTTGCGTTCGACGACCTCGACGGGCAGTTCATGCGGCAGCGGAGTCCGTAACCCGTACGACGCGGGCGTCACGGTAGACACGGTCGATCACCTCCAGCGGGCGCCGCAGCGCCGTCAGCGGGAACAGGCAGGGATGGGGCGGACGCCCGTCGGCGGCGTCCAGAACTGCGGCGTACATCGCGCGCCGCAGTTCCTCATGGGTGGGAGCGGTGGCCGGGGGGCCGAGTCCGGCTTCGAGGTTCCGGCCGCGTGCCTGAAGGAGGCGTCCGTCGGCGAGGTGGAGGGCGAGTTCGTGGACCGCCGGGCCAGAGTGGTCCACGCGTGCGTCGATGTGCACCGGGGTCCCGCCGGTCAAGGTGACGACGGCTGTGACTCGGTCCTCGATCTCGGCCAAGCCCCGGCGGTGCGCGACCTCTGCGTCGACCGCCTCGACGTCGCCGGGGACGATCCGCAGGGCGAGTGCCAGGCCGTGGATGGCCTGCTGGTGCAACACTCCGCCGGCGGTGGCGTAAGTACGGCGCCAGCCGCGGAAGTAGCCGCGATCGCGTCGCACGGCCAGCATCACGTCCGCGCGTACGACGGCCGGAGGTGAGCCGAGCAGATGATCGAGACCGGGGGCGAAGTGCGGCTGGAACGCGACGAAGATCCGTTCGTCGCCCGACCGGGGTGTCAGGGCGGCGGGGGCGGTGGTGGCGGGCTTCTCCACGAGCACCGTGGCCCCGGCTTGGGCGGCGTTCCGGGCTACGGTCAGGGCGGTCCCGGGTGGGGTGGCCACCACTACGAGGTCCGGTGCCAGAGACTTCAGTGCCACCCGCCAGGAGGCGAACACCGGAACGCCCCTCGGGACGTCGGTGCGCGGGGCAGGGTCGGCGACCCCCGCGACCATCACGCCAGGCGTGCCGGCGAGGGCAGCGAGGTGCTTGGCACCGACCTCCCCGGCCCCGGCCAGCAGCACCCGCTTCACGCGACGCCGCCCGGGACGGCCGAGCGCAAGAACGCGGCACCCGCTGAGAGCGCGTCGGCGGGAGCGTCGCGCACATGGGTCTCCAGCGCGTACGGCAGCGCCGGGTGAACAGCGTGCAGCAACGGGAGCACCTGGTCGTACGGCACCACGCCCTCCCCGGCCGGGCAGAAGACCCGGCCGCCGCCGTCGGTGGGCTGGTAGTCCTTGACGTGCACGTACCCCACGTAGGGGGCCAGGGCCTTCACCGTGCCGCGGGTGGCCTGGCCGACTTCATGGAGGTTCGCCACGTCCAGCCACAGCCCCAGACCCTGCCCGCTGTAGCGCTCCAAGACCTGAAGGAGCGGTTCAGCGTGGGCGACGGTGCACACCGGCTCGTTCTCCAGCAGCAACCGCACCCCGGCCGTGGCTGCCGCTTCCAGGGCCTTGGCCAGCAGCGGGTCACCGAGCAGCTGCTCGGTCAGCTCCGGCGCGACGCGCAGGTGGGAGAAGATCCGCACGATCGGGGCGCCGAGGGTGCGCGCGGCCTCGATGGCCCGCTCGATCCAGCCCAGCCGGTCCTCGGGCGGGACCTGGGTGGGGAAACCGAAGGTGTCGACTCTCCCTGGCGTGGCTTCGGGACGGCACCACTTCCACAGTGGTGAGGCAAGCGCCGCCACCTTCAGGCCGCGCTCGTCGGCCAGGGCTCGGATGTGCCGCAGCCGGTCGGCGGGCAGCGTCACGGCGTTGGCGCCCTCGGCCGAGCGGATCTCCAGATGCCCGATGCCCAGTTTCATTGCCAGGTCCATGCCCAGCACCAGGTCGGGGCCGAGTTCGTCGGGGTTGAGCACGAGGGTGTTGGTCGGCATTCGGTTCACGGCCGTCATCTCCTTCGGTGGCACGGGTGGGGGAGGCCCGGTGCCGGCGTTCTTCCGTCCGGCACCGGGCGCTCAGGGGCTGTCAGTCAGTGGCGACCTCAGTTGCCACCGCCCGGAGGCGGCGGGGCCGGCGGAGACGGAGGAGGGGGTGGGGGCTGCGGCCCCCGAGCGGGAGCCGGAATGACGGCGGCGTGCATCTTCACCTCCAGCGGTGAGAAGGAAGGCCCCTACCATCCCCACGCACCCCTTTGACGGGACATCCCGCCAACTGCCCCAAACACAGGGCACATTCCGCCCGCTGGCCGTCTGTTGGACACATGGCCACTCCCCCGACGCGGCTCTCCCCGGAGGAAGTCCGTGCCGAGTTGTTGCGGCTCCGCCAAGGCCCCGCTCTCGGCCACCCCGGAGCCGTCACCGCGCTCAGCGTTCCTCTGAAGTCGCTGCTGCTCGCCCGGACCCCGACGCTGTCCCACACGGCGAGCGAGACCACACGCCTGGTGGCCGCATTGCGCAGGGCGATCGACGCGCTGACCCCGCACGAGCGCCGTTATGCCGCCGCGGACTTCAACCTGCTGGGTGAGCACTCCTGGCCGACGCTGACCGAGCGGCAGGAATCCCTCGCCCGAGTGCTGGGCTGCTCGGCCAAGACCGTGCGCCGTCACGCTGGACAGGCACTGGACACGCTGGCCCTGCTCATCTCCGACGGCAGCTACGTCACCGAGACACCCGCACCGGCCAGCGCTGCCCCCGTCACCGGGACGGCCCCGGACGACGGGACGAGCCGGTTCTTCGGCATCACCACCGGCTCCCGCGTGGACGTGATCTGCTCCGCCCTCCCCGTCACCGACCGGCCCAGGCAACACCCCAGCGACCCGCTGTACGCCAGATATGCCGGCTTCGCCGACCTGGACGCGCTGTTCTACGTCCGCGTCCACCTGGCCCAGAGATTCCCTGCGGCCACCATCCGCGACTTCCACCCCGGCGAGTACTACAACGCCGAACCCGACAGCCTGATCATCCTGGGCGCCCCGGACCGCAACTCCGCGTACGCCGAGTTCGGCCCTCACCTGCCCTACCGCTTTACCCCGCCCTCGGATCCGGCCATCACCTTTTCCGACGGTCAGGAGATCCGCCTGGCCCCTCTGTGGGCACCGGAGGGTGAACTGCTGGCCGACCTGAGCGTGATCACCCGCCTCACCCTCGACCAGGGCACCACCGTGGTCCTGATCGGCGGCTGCCTCACCCTGGGTGTCCTCGGCGCCGCCAAGTGCCTGCTCAACGGGGACCGTGGCCGCCGCAACACCGCGTACCTCGACGCCGCAGCGTCCGGCGGTGACCTCGTCGCCGTCACCGCCACCCGCAAAGTCGGCGGCATCACCGACACTCCCGACCTGGCAGCCACCGAGCCCCTGCTTCTACTCACCCGGGACCCGGCGGGCAACTTCACCACCCGCCTGGACAACACCGCCCGCTACACGGTCGGACAGCCGACCCAGAACCGGTTCAACGCGGGGCAGTGCGCTCCGGGCCCCGGATGGAGAGCGTGACGGTCCCGGCCTCGGGTGCTTAAGAGGTCTTGTCCGCCCAGTAGTCCTTCAGCATCTCCCCAGGCCAGGAGGGCTCCCGCACGGGTCCCCGCGGTCCCATCTCCTCGAAGTACGGCGACAGGTCGTAGATCTTCGTGCCGACGACGGCGTCCAGGTCGGTCACATGCAGCCTGAGCCCGTCGATCTTGAGGAGCCGGGGGAAGCTCTGCGCGAGCTGGTTGGGGCGGCGGTGATTGCGGTGCGCGAACGTTCCCGTGGCCGGCCAGTCCGGGTTCCCCCTCGGACTGCGCGCGTGATACTCGACGTCACTGGGCGATGCCTTGTCGAAGTGCCACACGACCACCAGGTGCGAGAACTCGTCCAGTCCCTGCACGGAGTCGAGAGAGAACTCCGACTCATCGAGCTGGATCACGGACTCGACGCCACCCCAGTAGTCGTCCGCCACCTCGGTGCGTCCTTCGACCACCGTTCCGATCGGCCTGATCTCCAGCACCACGGCACCAACCCTCCGACTCGCCCTTAACGACGCGCCTGATCAATCTACTTGGGCGAGATACGTCGCCGCGCGGGCGTCGAGAGCGCTGACCGCGCGGATCCCGCGCTTGCGGTAGGGCGACAGCAGGTGCCGCATGTCGACGACCGTCTGCCGGGCCCGGCCGGAGTAGATGCCGTCTTCCATCGCGTCCAGAACACTGGTCCAGGTCGCGCACGCCTCCTCGACTGCGCCCTGGGCGATCTGGGTCGCGCCCATGTACCCAAGGGTGACGGCATGGGTGCGCCGGAACGCCGCTCCGCGCGTCCGCACAGACCGCCGGAACTGCTTGACCGCACGCTGATGGTCGCCGAGGTCACGCAGGGTGCAGGCGGTTTCATGGGCCAGGGAAGCCTCGCCGAAAAAGAACGTCCGGTCCGGCTCCCGGATACCGTCGTGCGCGTTCGAGAGATCGTCCTCAGCCCGCAGCAGTGCCTGGGCGGCTTCCTGGCGGCGGTCGTTCGCGGCCAGGGTGCGGGCGTGCACCACGCCAAGCAGGGCTCGCTCGCGCGGGGTGGCAGCCGCGTACCGCTGGCCGTGCACCGACGCCTGGGCGATGTGGAGGGCTTCGCGCCGGAACCCGAGGTCGAGCGCTTGGTGCGCCATCGCCCGCAGGATGTGCCCGCTCAAGGGAGCGTCGCCGGCCCGCGCCGCCAGTTTCACCGCGGTGTTGAAGCGCTCGAGTGCCACGGCGTGTTCGCTGTTGTCGAAGGCCATCCAGCCCGACACGTAGGCTAGTTCCGCTGTGGCGGAGAACATGGCTCGCCGGCTCTGCTCGTCGGTGAACCGCCCGCGAAGGAAGCGCAGGGCCTCATGACGCAGGTACTCGTCGACCGCCCGCCGCCCGTGGCCGCCACCGCGCCGCTGGTCCATGCGTGAGAACGCGAGAGTCAGCTCCCGAACGGTCTCGACGTCTCCCTGACCAACACGTCTACCCCCGGCTCCCGCGTCCGCCGGCGGTCGGGACATCGCCTCCCACCACGTCTCGTCCGGCAGGACCAATACCGCGGCGGAGTAGACCCCGTTCCTCAGCAGCCGACGCCGGTCCGTGTCCAATCCGCTCCCCAAATCCTTCAGCGCGATCAAAGGGTCGACGTGCCAGTCCAGTGCTCCGTGCGCCGGTGAGGTGGAGGCCGCTAACCCAGCCTCCTGGGCCGTGATTTCACGTTTCAGACGACGGGACAGCGCCTCGCACAAGATAGCGGGCGCGATGCCCGACGGACGCGCTCCGCCCACCCACATGCTCACGTGCGAGCGCCCGATCCTGGAGTTCTCCCGTACCTCGCCGTTCAGCGTCTCGGCGGCGACACGGTTGTACGCGGTGGCCGTCTGCGCCCGTGTCCAGCCGGCTTCCAGCAAGAGCGCGGCTAACCGCTCGTTCCTCTCGCGCGCCATCCTGCGCCCCCAGCGTTGAAAGCGATCTCCGACCAGGTTGTCCGGCCCGCTCCAGCAGCGGCAAGGCGGAACCAGATACGTGTCCACCGTAGATGCGGGCCTGCCGTTGGGTATGCGTAAGACCGCGGAACGTCACTCAGTGGTGGCTTCGGATAGGCAGGGCCAGCACGAGACGGTCCTCGGCCTCCGTACCGGGATACGGACACCTCCGCGCGTCGCGTCCCGGCCGACGTCGGCACTTTCTGCCTGATCCCGTGCCGGTTTCCGGTGGGGACCGTCCCCAGGACCCCCGTGGACGATCTTTGACCACGTTGACCATCCCCGACCTCTTGGCCCCATGCCGGAGTCCCGGGTTGAGCGGTTCGCTCTTGTAGAGCCAGCTACTCGAACGAGCGGAGCACCCGCATGCACCTCTCTACTGGCGAACACGGCGCCCAGTCTCCGGCCGAGTTCCAGGTCACCATGCCCCCGTCTCCGACATGCGCCGGCCAGGCAAGGCGTATCGCCGATGCGTTGATGCGGAAGTGGGCCGTCCCCTCACTCCTGACCGGCGACGTCCGGCTCGTCGTGTCCGAACTGGTCACCAACGCCTTCCTGCACAGCGGCACCGACGTGATCACCTTGTTCATGGCAGTCCAGGACGGCGTCCTCCGGATCGACGTACGTCACCAAGTGACCAGGCAACGGCCCATTCTCCGCAAGCCCCGCGATGACGACGAGCACGGCCGTGGCCTGCTGCTCGTAAAGGCGATCGCGGACAACCGACAGGGGACCTGGGGAGTCAGCTGCGACGGCACCACCACCTGGTGTGAGCTGAGTGTGGCGGTGACCCGATGACGCACGCCGCTCTATCGGACCAGGCCGGATACCGCTCACCCCTGCCGGTACGGGAGAAGGACCCCACCGTCCCCGCTGCCCCTGCCGAACCATCGCTCGGTGTGCAGGGCTACCAGCAGGTACTGGAAAAGATGCATGGCTGGGTCCCGGTGGACTGGGACTCCGTGTTCGACGGCCTCGACACGATCTTCGGCGACGAGGTCAGCCATCACGCCGTCAGCGCTCTCAGACCGAGGAAGTGCTGCATCGCGCCTGATTACGAGGACCCTGCCGAACTCGCACAGCGCTTCCGCGCGGCAATCACCCAGCTCGTGCACCGGGGCCGACGAGACGAGGTCGAACGAAAGCATCCGGACGTCATCGGATTGATCGAACGGGCGCGCGCACTGCAATCGGAACGGTTGCCCGCTGACCCGCGGCAGGCACTGGGGTTCCTCCGGCGGCTGGGCGAGGTCACCCTCGAACTGGCCGATCGCCTGGAGAAGGCCGGCAGCGTCAACGGGCTGGTCGAGACGTCAGGGTTGATCGAACGATGACCACGACCACGCCAGTGCCTCGCCAGCACGCTGGCAGTCTTCGCTCTTCCGACGCCGTACGACTACGAGCACTACTGGGACCGCGAGCCCTGGGATCTGGACGGCGTCGTGGCCGTCACCGCAGTTGGTTACGCCCCGGCGGACACCTTCAGCCATCACCGCCAGGCGGCAGACACGGCGACAGCACGGCTATGGGTCCCGGAGCAGGAAGCACGACCCACTCCAACCACCTCAGCAGATCGGAAACTGGACATGACGCAAGAGATCGTGCATACCGTCACTGTCACCGGTGACCACGTCCGCCGTGGTGACGTGATCAGTGTGGGCGGCATCCCTCACGCTGTGGCCGACGTACGCGAGGTCGGCGGACAGCGCAAGCTGCTCCAGTTCGAGGACGGCAACGCTTACGTCCTGTCCCGGGCGGTGATCATCGAAGTCACCCGCGTTTACGTACCCCGCCGCGCCACCACGTCGGCACAGTGGAGGGGTGCGACTCCCGGCACGGCTGGGGCTTCGACCCAACGTGCCCAGAGGCGTACTTCGTGGCGAAACTTGCGGGGGGACTGAACGCCCTGGCTGACCATCGCGAGTTGGGGCCAGCCGGGCGTACAACGTCCGAGTATGACGCTGTTCAACAACCAGTCGACTGTTGGACGGAGTCACCGCAGCAGGGTGTGGAGCAGACCTACCACAGCCAAACCCACGAGAAGCGCGACCCCGACGGCAGGGTGCAGGAAGGCGATGTACGTACCGGTGGCGCCAGCCAGCAGCAGTACAGCGGTACGGGTGTCCAGACCGTTCATGACGAACTCCAAGGGCGGGTGAGACACGGCCCATCCGTGTTCAGGCCGCACCTTGCGACACACAAGGCTTAGCTCCGCAACTCCCGCGAAAATCCGCATCTATACGCAGCGAACTGCCAGTTCAGGGGGTGTATCGTCCGGACAGGCCCGAGTTGGGCCCGGATAATTTGGCCTATGGCACCGACAGCTGTCGGTGCCGTGCCAGCGGCCCTCAGCGGGCGCAGCACGTACACGGCCGCCCCGCCGCCACAGCACTGGCAAAGTTCGCCACCGCCGTGCACCTACCCACAGTCGGCCAGCGGCCCGTGTTCCCTCACGCCAGCGCCGAGATGACCTCGCCGCCGCCGAAGCAAAGCGCGCCGTGGAAGCCGTCCCTGGACAGCAGGTCACGCGCGTCGATCTCGAAGCGCTGTGATGCAGGCATCCAGCAAGTGAGTAGGGCAAGCCCTCGAACCGCCGCTGGGGAACCACATCTGGTCAACGTTCCGGAACTCCGGCCCTCGGGGGTGAGGAGTGCGAGCAGGTCGGCACGACCAGGTCCCACGGGTGCACGCGCTTCCACCGGCCGACCGTGACCAGCAGCAGTCTCACGATCACGGGCCCTCCCACCCCAGCACGGACAGCCGGCTCACCGTCGGAATCACCCGTCCGAAAATCGGCCATTGCCGCCCAACTGGCGTGTGCAGTCGAGCAGTCGGCGGCCCCCGGTTGTCAGTGCCGGCCGCTACCGTCGATTGCTGTGCCGAGGAGTACCCGGCCCCGTCTGGGGGTGCACCTGCCCCCTCTCACTGCCGAGGACCGCCCGTGACCTACGTACGCCCCCACTACCGCCGCGACGGCACCTTCGTCAAAGGCCACAATCGCCGCACCAAGCCGCGCACCGCACAGCCCGGTGCGACTGCCCGACACACAACCGCGCAGCCCCGCCCGGTACCCGCTGCCGCGCCGACAACCTACGTCCACCCCTATTACCGCTCCGACGGGACCCGCGTGCGCGGGCACCATCGGTCCATCCACCCACGCACCGTCGCCGTAGCGGCGGGCACCGGAGGCGGAGGTCTGGTGCTGCTCCTAGTACTGCTGGCCCTGGCCAGCGGGCCGGGAACCACTACGAAGGCACCGGCCAACACGACCCCGTCGCAATCGGCATCGACTCCAGCCATTCCCCGCCGATAGCGCTGTTCGACAAGCGTTCGTACCGTCTGACGGGCTCCACGCGGCGAGCGCACTTCCGGGGCCTCGGACAGGCGTGCCGTCCGGGGCCCCGGTGCCCTCAAAGACCACGCTGTGCGTGCGTTCAGTGGTACAGGCAGCTACGCACCTACGTGCCAAAGTGATCGGATCCACCCGTCACTCGACACCAATCGAACGACACTCATTGCCAAGCAGCCCCCGCGGCGTCCCGGGCACCCAGCCGGGAGGCCATCACCCGCCTCGACCTCGCACCCGCAGGCAGCCGTCGAGGGCCTGCCCGAACAGCTCACCACCGCCGACGCGGCCGCCCGTCGGCCCTGCCCACAACACCGTCCGGAGCGTGAAGGAAGGAGGACCGATGGCCGAGCACTCACTGAACATCCGCAAGCCCTACTTCGACCTGATCGCCAGCGGCGCGAAGACCATCGAGGTCCGCGTCGGCTATCCCAAGATCCGCAAGATCACCGCCGGAGACACCCTGCGGATCAGCTGCGGTGACGACATCCTCACCCGCCGCGTCATCAAGGTCAGCGAGTACGAGTCCTTCCAGGCTCTGCTCGACACCGAGGACCCGGCCGCGATCGGCGGCCCGGGCATGACCCCGGACCAGCTCGTCGCCGCGATCCGCGACATCTACCCGCCCGAGAAGGAAGCCCTCGGCGTCTTCGCTCTCCACCTTGCCCAGGCCAGCGACTGAGCGAGGCCGGCCCAACGCGGGCATCGTGCTTCCCGCCGAGGCCGGCGCGGAAGGGCGGGCGGAGGCCATCCGCGCCGCTGACCACCACGCCCCCGGGCGGGAGGCCCGGCAACGTGTGACTGCCTTCGCCCGCCCCCGCCTGCGGGACCTCTAACACATCGGGGGCTAGCTCGCGGCGAGGGCGTCCTCGGTCTGATTCAGCCGGTCCGTCCACCAGCGCAGCAGCGCCTCATCCGCAGTGAACAACTCATCGAACGAGAAGTCACCGCAGTCGCACTGGAACTCTAGCTGTCAGAAATCCGTCATCCGACGGTCATCCGTGACAGGTTTTGTGGCGCTGCTCTCTACTAAGGGACTAAACCGCCGTTGATGGTCAGCCAGTTACCGTGGCATGGCAGCCGCAAGGCCCTCGTCCTATCATGACGAGGGCCTTGGGCTGTTCTAAGGCCGCTTTCACAACACCACCGACCAGCATGTCAGGGGTTACCTCACCGGCATGGTTGTGCCCAAATCAGCGCGCCAGCCGAGTAGGGCCAGTGGCCGGGCCCTCACCGCGACGCTTGAATTGAACCACTCTCGACTCGCCCGTTGCGCTCTCCGGCTGAGGCGATCGTGACGGCCTGCGATTTCCTGACGCCTTCGGCGTAGGTGCGATCGACCGGAGTACAGCCGGCGGGATCGCCAAGTGATCCGCCCCTGGTACGTACGGTTTGGAGCCGAAGCGCCGTTCCAGCAGGGTCCATAGGAGAAGAGGGGTTTCCTGACCTACTTCAACTGGCTCCTGCTTTCGCCAATTGCGTTGAGATAGCTGGACATACAAGGACCGCTTACGCGTCTCATCGATCCTGCCAACAGCGGACGCACGCATAATCAGAGCCTGAATGGAGATGCCCCATGTGGCCTTCATCCGCGCGTACTCCGTCAGCGTCATCCGCGGGGACAAATCCTCCTGTGCCCGTTCCCGGGGCATGAGCAGAGCCGATGCGAAGCGGTTGGCCTCTGCTTCAGCGTCCTTGGCCCGGGGGCGGAATGTGTGAAGAACCAGGTGCCCTAGCTCATGAGCGAGAGTGAACCGGTCGCGGTCACCGCTGGCCGGAAAGTACCCGATCAGCGCTGTCCCACCGAGACCACTCCAATAGGAGACACCGAAGTGATCATTGCTGCTGGGTTCGTCGCCGGACTGGTCGGTCAGAACCATCGGGGCAACAGCGATGCCCCCTCTCTCAAGAGCCCGTGTCAGGTGAGGGATCGGCTTGTCCGGGGCGAGTCGGAGGGCAATACGGGTCTGATCCGCTAGCTCTTCGATCTCCTCGCTGGTGACCTCGTCCGCGTCTGTAAAGGGCAGAGGAGGTGTTGGATATCGCTCCGATGTGATCAGGTCGTCGGAGACTCTGTAGCTCTCGCTGTAGAGGGCATGCACTCGCTTTGTCACCGTCCGCTTCGCGGAGGCGAGCTTCCTGAACCGCAGGGAGTCCAGCGGGACTGCCATGGGCTGGACATAGAAGAACCCGATGGGTGTCTCGGTGGCCTGCGCGATAAGTCCCAGCTTGGCGTCGTCGTGGTCGCGGTAGCCGTTTTCGACGTCCGAGATCCAGGACGATGCCACTCCGGACATCGACGAGACCTGGGCCTGCGTGAGGCCCATCAGCTCTCTGAGCGTGCGCAGGCGTTCACCCGGAGATGCCGCCAGCACCGAAGTCATTGCCCTCCTCCTCGTTCGGGATGTTCAAGTGGATGTCCTCGTCCGAGGGAAAGAACTCCATGGAGCTCAGTTCCTCGGCGGTGGTGGGCAGCACGAAATCCACGTCGACCGGGACGCGCCGGCCATAGAGGCTGGGGCCGATCGGACGGACGACCCGGAGCGTCGGCTCGCCGGTCGCGGCGTCCAGGTCCCACAGGATCAGCACCCGGTCGTTCATCGGGCCGAAGATCGGCTCTTGTATACCGAACCGCATCTGTCTGTGGTCGAGGGGCACATTCCGGTAGAACGCTCGCCGTGCGAGGTTGCGCCCCGCAGCAGGGATGTCCCCGGACGGGCCGTGGAGGACACGAGCGCGCAGCTCGCCGTTCGTCAGCCACAGCTCGCCGTTACGCCGGTGATTACCCGAGAGTCTCCACGGGTCTACGTTGCGCTTGCTCAGGTCGTGGTGCACGTGGGCGCGCACGTAATGGGTGCGCAGCCACTTGTACTCGCGGCCCGAGAAGTCGGGAACGTGGTCCCGCTCGGACTCGTCGGGACGAAGATGGATCTTGGCTACGCCCGCACGGGCGAAGCAGTCGTACAGCGGCTCACACAGGTCGGTCATGGCCTGCTTGATCCGTTCCACACCACCGTTATCCATGCCTGAGAAATTATCACGCAAAAAGTTAAGGGTCTAGCAGATCGCCCCCTGAGCGCCGCGAGATCATACACCGAACATCAGTTCGATAAGTTGGGTAGTCGCACGCACCCGCTTGACGACTCGGAGCGACAGATCAGCCGTGTCAGTGATGGGTGGTAAGCCTGTCCTTCAACCAACCAGCCCAGCGCTGTCCAGATCCGCCCACCCAGCGCAGGGCGTCAGCCCATACGGATCGACACCGCACTTCACTGACAGGGAGCACCCATGCTCGACTTTCGCGAGATGGCGCCAGATGGCGAGGGCTTGGAACAACTAGTCCGAGAGCTCGCCCTGGCCCTCGGCTACAGAGCCAAGTGGTCCGGCCGGGGAGCCGACGGCGGACGCGATCTCGTCCTGGAAGAACCAGGTGATGCCCTGCTCGGGGCGAAGACGCGGAGATGGGTGATCTCCTGCAAGCACATGGCCCACGCCAAGGATGGTGCCGGACGTTCGGTCAACGGTGAGGACGTTGGGAGCATCGGCGGCATCGTGGATGCCGTTTCCCAGCATGACGCTGACGGGTTCCTCCTCGTCTGCTCCACCCAACCTTCAAGCGCTCTGGTAACGAGGCTGGAATCGATCGAGCGAACCAAGGGCGTGCACACCCACGTATGGGACGGGGTGGAGCTCGAACGAATGCTCGCGAGTCCTCGAGGCTGGGCGGTGGCCCAGCGGTTCTTCCCGGTGAGCGCCGAAGCCAGCGGTTGGAAGGTCTTCGCCACCAGTGAGCCGAACCGGTTCATTGGCATCACCCGGGGCTTCTACCTCCGTGTCGCCAACCGACACGGGAGTGCGGTCGGATTCCCGCTCAACTGGATCGACGAGCGCCTGGACAGGATCGCCTCGATCTCACTGCCCGTTGGGCACGAGATTCGCCCGCGGGGTGTCTTCTACGATGAGAAGCACGGCGGATTCGTCTGGTATCTCGACTACCTGTACGGGTACCGCAGTTGGCAGCATGAGGGGATCGAGCAGCCGATGAACGAGTACACGTTGCGTCAGCAGCTCGGCGACGATGGCGTCTCCTATGACGACGGCCAGTACGACAACTTCGACATCACCTTCCGGAAGGTCAACCGAGGTCACGACGCCTACGACGCGGACCACTACCGGTACTACGAGAGTGTCCCCGGCTACGTCTAGGACGCTGGTAGCCGACGAACCGCCGCCAAGCGACGCCCCTGAATCAGCACAGACGAGGCGAACCATGCCGAGACGCTGAGCTTGTCCGACAGGCTCAGCGCCCCAATGGATCACTTGCCGCTGTCCTCGGCGAGAGCGTGAGCGACGGAGGCGTTGGCGTGACCGCGGCCGCGCCGGCCACTCAGACCGACCATGCGTGAACCCAATTTAAGGCAGCTCTAGCCGAGTTGAGGCCGCATGTCCCGCGCAGATGCCAACAGCCTGTCTGGGGCGCGAAAACCATTCTCGTACACCATCACGACAAAGGTCAGTTGCCGATCTGCCGCTGCGAGTTCACCGAGGAGCAGATGCGCGTAGGCCAAGTTCAGCCTAGCGCTCAGGGTGTCCTCGTCGTCGCTGCCGAGGTGCGAGGCCAATGGGTCGACCAGGACATCCAGTTCGCGAGCGGCGAGGTCCACTCGGCCCTGTCGGAGCGCGACCGCTGCCGCCTGGCTGAGCGTTCTCAAGGTATCGGGGTGCCTCGCGCCCAGGACGTCGCTTTGCGCCTCAGCCAAGAGCCGCAGCTGATGCTCGGCGGCGATGTCCTGATCTAGCTCGAAGTACAGGTCCGCCAAGTGCCGACGTACCGAGAGCAGAATGGGGTGGCCGGCTCCGTGGGAGGCAAGGAGATAGGTCGACAGGGACTGCAGCACGGCCTGGGCCTCGACGTGTCTGTCGAGCAGACGAAGCGTGTCAGCGTGGCCCAGGCACGCGTCGAGTGTCTCAGGGTGAGTGGGACCAAGCGCTGCTGCCAATGCCTCAGCCGCAGCACGGAAATGTGCCTCGGCCTCGGCGGGCCTTCCCGTCGCGGCGAGCAACCCAGCAAGAGTACCCTGGACCCGGTGGGAGGACGCGTGCCCTCGGGGGGCAATGCGGGCCCACGTTGCGTGGATATCCCGCAGCTCTGCCTCCGCCTCGACGAACCGACCGAGACGCAGAAACGCGTAGCAAACGTTATGTCGGGTAACGAGTGTGCTCGGATGGTCGCGGCCCAGCGTCTGTCCTTCCAGCCGGAGGGTCGCCTCGAACTCGTCGAGGGCCTGCTCGACCTCACCGAGTTCAAGCAGCAGGTCCGCCAGTTCATGGCGGGCACTGAGCGTGGTGGGAGAGGCGTCGCCCAGCGCGTTCGCCATGTCGGGGAGCAGTTGCTCGAACGAGCTGCGAGCCTCGGCGAGACTTCCTCGGCCACGCAGCGCTCTGGCGAGTTCGTGCCGCGCTGCGAGGGTGGTCGAATGCTCGGGGCCCAGCACGCCGGTCAGATGCGGAACGAGTCTTGAGAACTCCGCGTGCGCGCCCTCGACGTCTCCCCGCTGAAGGCGGATCCGCACCAATTCATGGTGAACGGTCAACGTGTTCTCGTGATCCGGACCAAGAACCCGCGTCGCTGTGCGCAGCACGTCACCGAAGTCTGCCTCCGCTTCATCGAGGCGACCTTGATCGCGTTTCAGCAGGGCAAAGTTGTGCCGTGCAGCCAGGACAGTCCCTGGGCCGTCGTCGGTAGCGGTACGTGTGTAGGAGGCCAGGGCATGACCGAACTGCTCCTCCGCCACTGACCACTGGCCTGACTGCTGCGCGTATACCGCCGCCCGGTGCGCGAGATCGCCTCGCATTCGGTACTCCAGCGAGGTAGCGGGCGTCGTGTCTGCCGTGACATGGACGCAGTGCGGCAGCAGCAGCCGCCACAGAGGCCAGTTCGCCGGGGCCACCGGGTCAACCCCCTTCGCCACCATCGCGAGCAGGGTGGTCGACAGCGTCGAATACACCGGCGCCGCCTCGACTGCGGCCGGCTGGGTACGGGTGATTTCCCGGACGAGCGGGTGGATGATCAAAGTTTCGGCCGTCGAGCCAAGGCCCTCAAAGCGCCGACGGTGCAGCAGTCCGCACCCCAACAGACCGCGTACCGCAGCTTCGAGCCCAGAGGAGGACAGATCCTTGAAGTCGTTTGTGATAGCGAGCCCGCTCCTACGAAGTAGGACGACCGGCAGCGGCTCGGGCGCGAAGAACGAGATCAGCCGGAACAGTGGCCGTGCGGCCACTATGCCCCGCATCTCCAGCAGATCCAGCGACATCTCCCATGTACGGCCCAGCGGGCCGTGTGGATCGTGCGGCAGAGCTGCAACCGCCTCGGCGAATTCCGCGTCCAGTGCCTGCCCGTACGCAGTGAATGTTCGAGGAACCTCCGACTCGGGAAGTACCAGGTCGCCGCTGGTCATCGCCAGATACTTGCCGACGAGCAGTAGGGCGAGAGGAAGGCCGCCCAACCGCCTCGCCAGATGTACTGCATCGTCCTCGGAGCCGGCGTCGGGCGCCAGTTCACGGAGCATCTCGGCGCCTTCGGCCTCGGAGATCGGGGCAATGGCATGGACCGCCGATGACGTCCACCAAGAACCGGAGCTCTGGTCGCGGCTCGTCACCACCACCATGTTGCCCGCGGCCGGCTGCCTGATCCAGTCCCGCACCACCGCCGGGTCGTCGGCGTTGTCAACGACCAGCAGCCAGGGCCCAGCGGTCGAGCTGTTCAGAGCGTCCCACAGCACATCTCGGGCCGCCTCGTGGTTGCGCCACACCTCGCGCGCTTCGGCACGCTCTACCCCTGCTTGTACGGCGACCTCACGCAACGCTGCCACGAACGTAGCCGGGGTTGCGGCGTCGACCCACCACACTGCCCGCCGTGCGGCGACCCGTCGAGCAAGCGCCAGCGCGACTGTACTTTTACCAGTGCCGCCCATACCGCACAGGACCAACCGCCCGCCGGCGTTCGCCATCCGCTCTTCCAACGCGGTCAGCAGCGCTTCCCGCCCGCGGATCCGGTGCTCGACCAAGTCCTCGGGCACTGCCACCGACAGTGTGCCAACGGACGCATCACTCATACCCGGCAGTGGCGGAACACTCAGATATCGCTCGGCCAGGAAGTAGAGATCGGGTCTGGTCAGGAAGTCTGCCAGAGCAACCGCATCGAAGATCTCCAGCTTGACCTGATGGACTTCGCGCGCCTCCTCCTCCAACGTGTGTCGTGTACTGATCGTCACCGGGGTCACTGTGAAATACAGCACACGGTGTACGGGACTACCTTGACCGCAGATCGAGGCCAAGTCCCGTCTGATCTTGGCGGGAACACGGTCCTTCTGGATCGTGCAGGCCAAGACGACCTTCTCCCTGGAAGCCAGGCGCGCGAAAGCCGAGACCGGTGACGCGGCAAGGTCCGTCCAGAAACTCTCGGCGTCCCGACCCTGATCGCCCCCGCTGCTTACGGGGCCGGTCGCCGGCACCAAATTGCTCACGAGCACGCGACGGGCCACGTCGAGACACAGCTGTTCGAACTCGTGATGCGCGTTACGCTCCCCGAGAGTATCCAGTGCGTACCGGATCAACAGTCCGGCCTGCCTAGGGGTGTTCACCAGTCGGCTCCTCACCTCAGCTCCCACAGGGATCAACGACAGTCTGCCGCACCCCACTGACAATGGTGCTGATCAATCCGCGAACTCCGGTAACAACCGAAGAGTTCCTGTACCGCCGCACCCCGTCTTGGTCTCGCGTCGGCAGCATCGGCTGCGCGGACACCCTGCTCGCCGGCGAAATGGTCACCGTCGACGGTGCCGGGACCGACAATTTCCTGTCACATGTGCAATCGCGACTGAGACTGTCGAGCCGCCCGGGAAACAGCGGTGGTCGGCCGACGCAAGCACCACCCATGCCCCTAACCAGACAGCTCGGCGACGTCGTGCCCATAGCGTGCCCATAAGAGCGGACGACCATGGTTAACAACGGTGCGAACCGACCCTCACGACCACGCCGAGGAGAGGGGATCTACCCAGGTCAGAGAATCAGAGCCCGCCCAAGCGCCGTCGCTTCCCAAGCTGAGAGCGCGAGTTCGATTCTCGTCACCCGCTCTGTGAGAAACCCCCAGGTCAGAGACCTGGGGGTTATTTATTGTCTGGACCACTGGTCGGGCCGCGCACCACATCCGCACCACAAGCGGCGGCTAGCTGCCGGTGGGCTGGGATACCGGCGGCGGCTCGGGCGCGTCGCCACTTCCGGCCGAAGGACGTGCGGCGGAAGGGCGCTCCCTTCTCGCCGACGAAGACCAGGCCGTCAGGTCCCTTCTCGGCGAACCACGCGAGGTGCTGCCTCAGCTCCTTGTGGAGGAAGGCCGGGTGTACGACGGGCCGGGCGCCCGCGTCCGGTTGCCAGGTCGGCGACCTCCGGGCGGTGGGCCGCTGGGTGTACTGGTCCGGCTCGTGCGCCCTTGCCCAAGGCAACGTGGACAAGGCCTTCGTGTACGACACCCGTAAGAAGGCGCTCATCGCCGTGCCCGCCGGCCGAGGGACGCGCCTGAGCGACGGCTTCCTGGTCACGAGTGGCCCCATATCCGGGGTGCTCACCCTCACGGACGTCACGAGCGGCTCCGCGGTGAGCCGGACCCTGGCGGCCAAGGCCGGGAAGTGGGACGTCGATCCGTACACCGGCCTGGTCGGCTACGTGGACCCGGCCTCCCAGAACATCCACGTCCTGCGGAGTGGCGTCCCCGCCACGGACATCGCGGTCCTGGGGGCGAGGACGGAACCTTCGGTCAGCCTGGTCGACTCGTCGTCCTCGTGGGACGGCACGTGGTGGCTCTCGAAGCCGGCCGCGTCGTGGACGCTGGTGCTCAGGAACAAGGCGACCGGGGCCGCCGTGCGCACACTGTCCGGTCGCGCCGCGCATGATGCGGTCCGTACGTCCTGGAACGGCAGGACGTCGACGGGCGCGTACGCGCCGAACGGCACGTACGGCTGGACGCTGACGGTGGCCCCGGCCGACAAGCACGGTGCGTCGGCGACGGCGTCCGGCACGCTGAAGCTCACCGGTGGTGCTGCGGTGAGACGCGACCATGTCGGCTCCGACGGGATCGGTGACCTGCTCACGCTCAACTCCCAGGGTGCACTCACCTTCCACCGGGGCGACGGCACCGGGAAGTTCTCGACGAAGACTTCCGCTTCGGGATGGCCGGCCTCGATCACGGTGGTGCCGTTCGGGGACCTGAACGGTGACCGCTGCAATGACGTGCTCGTACGGGTCGGCGGCGGTGCGCTGTGGGCGTACCGACCGGGGTGCGGCAAAGCCCTGACGACGTCCACCCCGTACACCACACTGGGAACATCGGGCTGGAACCAGTACAACGTGCTGACCTCACCGGGTGACATCACCGGTGACGGCCGGGCGGACCTGATCGCCCGCCAGGCGTCCACCGGGGACATCTACCTGTACAAGGCCACGAGCAGCGGAAAGCTCTCGGCTCGGGTGAAGATCTTCTCCAAGTGGTCCGGTTACAAGAAGATCACCGGCGTCGGCGACCTCAACGGTGACGGATACGGAGACCTGCTGGCGCAGGACACATCGAACAAGCTGTGGCGGTACGCGGGCACGGCGACCGGCGGCTTCAGGGCGCGGGTCAAGGTGGCCGACAACTGGAGTGCCTCCTACAACGTCGTGGTGGGCGTCGGTGACATCACCGGGGACGGGAGGGCGGACATCGTCTCCCGCGACACCTCCGGCAAGCTGTGGCGCGACAACGGCAACGGCAAGGGCTCCTTCGGCACTCGCACCGGGATCGCCACTGGGTGGCAGGGTTACAAGGCCCTGTACTGACCGCCCGTGACGCGTCAGGGGCGAGGGAGTGCACGCCCCTGACCACAGCGGCCGAGAGCTCACCGAGGTCGAAACGTGGGCTCGCGATGTGCTGTCCCCGCGAAGCCCCCCGGGCTCAGCCGCACCGCGGGTGACACTCGTGCGCAGTCGCGACGATTCCGCTCGGTCGTCCTTAGCGTGCCCTTCAGAGCAGAGAAGCAGAGAGACCCTCGTGGCCTTCGCGTACCTGTACAAGCAGGAACCGCTGGGTGAGTTCACGTGGAACGGGGCGCCGGCCGAGCCGGACCTGAAGTAACCCAGGCGCCGTGCGGGAGCGGCAGGACCGGCGCGATCGGGCGGACGGTGATCAATCGTCGTCGGCTCGGTCGTCGTTACCACCTGCCAACGTAGTCGTCGCGAACGACGGCTTGATGCATTGTGATGCACACGATAATTGCGTCCCGTCCTACAGCTCGTGCAAGGCGATGAGTTCCTCCGGGCGATGCACCATGTTCCACCTGACGGTGGGGGACGCTCGCAAGACCCCACGTGTCAGCTCGCCACATCGCCGCACCCACCAGGTGCCGACACCGCAGCCCTACTGTGATCCACCACAGTCGCGCCCTGCCCGCCCCCTGCCCCCGCTCGCTTCATCGACCACCGTCTCCACCCGACCACCACAGCCACGCTGTCGGAGGGAGCACCGGCAGCAGCGGCCCGATGGGCGCCGACGGCGGCCCAGGGCGATACGCCGTAACACTCGCGGCTTGATCACAGCGCCGTAGTGACCGTGACAAGGCATCTTGGCTACGGCACGGCCATGTGTCGGCCTCTCGTCACCCGCTCCTTTTGGAGCCCCGGTTCAGTGGCTTGGAGCTTGTCTGTGAACAGTGCCGATGCCGCGTATCGGCCGCCTGTCAGTCCTCGATGACCGGACGGCACGGCGACAGGAACGGGTCAAGCCGGTCCTGTACCTCTCCCCTGGCCATGACACGCACCCGGAAGGCTCCCGGGCCCGGCGGATGGTCCATGTCGGCGGAACGCTCGTAAAGCAGCCCCCAGGACCCAGGAAAGCGACGCGCGATGAAGTGGACGAGAGCGTCCAGTTCCTCAGCCTCATCTCGGCGCCGGTTGACCAGACCGTCGGTCCGTACGAAGTACTCCCCGTTGTGGACCTTCAGCGTCACCTCGCCGGTTGCCCAGTCAATGCGATCGATGGCCGCCCTCAGTTCGGCCACTCCTTCCTCCAGCGATCCCGCGTCCGCCTCTTCAGGGGACTCGGCAATGCCGAACCAACCATGGAACTCGTACATATGCCTCTCACAAGGGTTTTGTGTCGATCACTGGCTGGATACCGTACCTCCTGCCGTACTCTTGGAGCTTGGCGATCACTCCGGGCCCTGGCTCTCCATCGAAGTGGAAATAAGGAGTGCGACCGGATTGGATCGCGTACTCGAACGTGGCTTTCGCCTGGTTTCTGAGAGCGCTTCCCATCTGCATTCCACCGGGCTTTGACTGCGCCAAGTAGTCATCGCTGATCGCGTCGATCTCCCTCCCCTTCGGATCGTGCTCGAACTTCACGCGGGACTCGCCGCCGAGCCGCTCGGCGAGAGCATCGGCAGCGGGGTCCGGCTTGTTGACCTTGACGAGACCGCCGAGGCCGCCATTGTTCTCGTACGGCGCGAGGCCGAGCGGGTCGCTGGTCGTGTGCGGGTTGTGTACGTAACCGGCCGGGTCGGGGGCCGGCGCCAGCCCGAGGGGGTCGGGGGTGATGTAGCGGGCGGTATGGGGGTCGTAGTAGCGGTGGTGGTTGTAGTGGAGGCCCGTCTCCGGGTCGAAGTACTGGCCGGGGAAGCGCAGGGGTGTGTAGGCGGTCGCGGTCGCGTTCCATGTGGTGATGCCCCACAGCGTGCTGCGACTGTGCCAGGCGATGCGGCCCTGCTCGTCGATGAGTTCGGCGGGTGTGCCGATCAGGTCGGTGGCGACGGCGAAGAAGCGTGCGTCGATCTCTTCCTGCGTGCCCGCGTCGACGAGCCGCTCGGTCTGAGCGACCGGCGCGTATGAGCGCCGTGACCTGTCGCGCCGGGCACCCAGCCACTGGGCCGAGCCCGGATACAGCTACCCAGTGAGACCAAACAAGTGCGCCTGCCGGGATGCTTACGAAACAACTAGTGCGGCTCCACCCTCTGGGGGCCGTCGTTGGCCCCCGGGAACAGCCACGCGACACATCAGGGCGTGCCCACGGTCTGCCCTTCAGAGCGGTCCGCCACGGTCAACGGAGGTCCAGCCGTCCCTCCGGGAATAAGGGCCATAGCCATGAAGCACGGGTCAGATGCCATACGTGCGTTGGCGTCGTTTCCCAAGCTGCGAGCGCGAGTTTTCGATTCTCGTCACGCGCTCCATGAGAACCCCCAGGTCAGAGGCCGGGGGGTTGTTTGTTGTCTGGACCGCTGGGCGGGCCGCGCACCGCATCCGCACCATAAGCGGCGGCTAGCTGCCGGATGTGGCCCGGCCCGTCACGGTCGGTGCACGACCCAGCTTTCTGCCAGTACCGGGTAAGGGGCCGCTGAGCGGGCGGGCCGTTCGGTGGCTAAGGGAGATCATGCGCCGGGGCGCCTTCCGCTGCACTCCATGGGGTGAGTTTGGCCGTATTGCCCCGGGCTATCTCGCTGGGGCCACGATGGTCGTCCCATGAGTGAGACGCGAGTACTGCGTGATGGGACTCCGGCGGAGGTCCGGCAGGGCAACGCGCTCCGGTTGCCGGGGGAAGGCCGGAACACCCCGCGCTTCCGGTTCCCCCGGATGCGGCGCCCGCTCCCCTTACTGGTCCTGTGGGTCCTCGCGGTTCTGCTCGCCCTGACCGCCGTCCCCACCCAGCACGCCCACGCCGTCAACGGAAGCACCTCGCCCTGTGCGCTGCAGGGGTGGGGAACCACGGTCAACGAAGGCCAGAACACCGACTACACCCAGTTCTTGAATCCCCTGGGGATCAAGAACGTCGGCGTGGTCTACGTCGACTTCCCCGATGTGGCAGGCGCCGGTGATGTCGCGGACTACTACAACCTCCTGGCCCCGGCCGCCGACTGGGTGTGGAACGCCTCGTACGGCAAGACGGGGCTGAGCATGCGGCCGATGGTGAACCGCTGGGTCCGGATGCCGACGGCCTCCAACTCCTACGGCACCTCCAGCCCCACGTACCAGCAGCACACCCGGTATGTGACCGACGCCCTCAGGGCAGCGGCCGACGCCGGCGCCGATCTGGCCAGGTATGACCTGTTCTACATCGTCTCCACCGCCCACTCGCAGGTCAGCGGCTCCCACACGTGGTACTGGACACCCACCCAGCCGATCGTCATCAAGGGCACGACGGTTCGCTGGGCGGTGACGTTCGGCACCGACATGTGGCACTGGGGGTACAAGGTGGCCGCCCACGAGACCGCCCACGTGTTCGGAGCTCCCGACCTGTACGCCTTCAGTGGTGATCAGCACCGGTACGTCGGCGGCTGGGACGTCATGGGCCACGTGGCCGGAGCCGCCCCGCAGTACTTCGGCTGGCTGTCCTGGAAGTTCGGCTGGACCGGGGACGACCAGGTGGTGTGCGTGTGGCAGAACAGGACGCAGAACACCGCCACCTTGAACGGTGTGGAGTACGTCGGCGGCACCAAGTTGCTGGCAGTCAAGACTGGCACCACCACCGCCTACGTCGCCGAGGCCCGCAGGAAGGCCCACAACGATTCCGGTGCCTGCTCCTCCGGCGTTGTCATCTACAAGGTCGACACCTCCGTCGCGAGCGGCCAGGGGCCTATCCGGGTGGTGCCCAACCCCGACGCCGCGGTGCCGCCACCAGGCTGCGGCACGCTGGACATGGCCACCTGGCAGCCCGGCCAGACCTTCTACGACCGAGCTGCCGACGTCCAGTTCACCGTCCGGTCCGCCGACGCCCACAACAGCACGGTGAACGCCGTCAAGTGGTGACCGTCGGGAGTCGCCGGGCCGACCAGCGGTCCGCTAAGGCCCGGCCGCCCGCGATGACCCCGGCCGACGCGTCACCTCGTCGTCCCGTCCGTCACCCGAGACCCGAGGACGAGTCGCAGCCGAGACCGGCGCGGCTGGCGACGGCGAAGGAGATGCTTCCGTGGTTCTCCCAGAGGTTGTTGATGTTGGCGAACAGCCACCTCGTGGTCAGGCTGTGGTCGGCCGAGGAGAGGGTGGCCGTCCGGCCCTCCGTGCCCGGCCTGATCCGGAACTTCACCACGGTGTCCCCCAGCTTGTACGGGGGCGTCTCCTGGGCGCTCAGTGTCGTGCCGGAGAAGGTGCCCGGCCCCGTCACCGACTCCACGTTGGCGACCGCCATGATGGATGCCAGATTGACCCGGTGGACGTGGTACTGCGACCCCACGGGGTTCCGTGTGGTGTCCGGGCGCCACCGGAATGTGAACGACGACCCCGGCGCGATCCGCCCGCCGAACGGGTTCGGCCACGACGATTCGTTGATCACGCCCTCGCCCAGCCGGGTGCCGAACACGTTCCGCCAGTAGAAGCGCGGGTTGAGCCACGCGTTCCCCGGCTGGACACACTCCGGGTCACGCGCTGCCGTGGCCTGCGCCGGCGCGGCCGGCTGTGCCTGCGCCGTGGCGGCGTTCGCGGGCAGTGACGACGCCAGCAGCATCGCTGCTGCCAGCGCTCCGAGGCCCCATGCCCTGCGTACTCCCCGCGTCGGCCGCGGCGCCGACGCGGCAGCGCTCCTGGTACGGCCCGGTCGATTTCCTTCTTCGTGCATGCTTCAGCCTTTCTCTTCCGCGTATCCCGTCGGCGGCTCCGGGTCGATCCGGCGGAACCACCGACGGGCCGGTTTGTCGGGAGGGCTCAGTCCTCGTTGGGATCCAGGACGCGGCCCTTGAGCTTGATCGGGTTGGCGGCGCCCACCTTGAGCTGGCCGTCGGTGTAGCGGCCCGGGGTCGCGCCGTCGACGGCGGTGACCTGGGCGCCGTAGCCGATGCACTCCTGGTTGGTGGCCAGGTACGGGTTGTGGGTGAAGGTCAGGGTGCGGCCTCCGTCGCCGAGGGTGCCCTGGGTGGTCTCCAGGTTGCCCTTCGCCTGGAGGGTGTTGACGTCGTGGTAGGCCCAGGACAGCCAGCCGGTGAACACGAAGCCGGTGGGCGCCTTCAGGGTGAAGGTGATGTCTCCCGGGTTCACCGGCTCCGGGACGGTGCTGAGGATGCCGAAGCTGAGGTGGGCGGGGACTCCGCCCGGCGCGTCCTCGACGATGCCCTGCTGGAGGATGTAGAGCTTGTTCTCGGATCCCGGCTGGACGGGGGCCTGCGTCTGCGTGGCCATGGGTGTCCCTTCTGTGGTTGGGTGCGTCCGCGTGTGCGGATCCGCCGGTGGCGGGCTTGGGGACCGGGCCCGCTCATGGACCGTCGGGGGCGGGTACGGGCGTCATGAGCTAGGCGGATGGCGCGGGGTCGGTCGGTGCGTGGTCGGCCAGGAGCGGGCCGAGGACGGACAGGGCGCCGAGGACGATGTCCTCGTAGAGGTAGAAGCCGGCTTCCAACGGCGGCAGTTCGGTGACCGTGTCGTCCGTGACGGGTTCCGGGTCGGTGGCGTAACCCGCGTCATCGTCGGGGGTGGTGCTCGGTCCGAGCAGGTCGGTGAGGTCCTGCGCGGCACCCAGGAGAGTGCTGCGGGCGGTGGTGGCCAGCAGGCGCAGGGGGAGGTCGAGGGCGGCGGTCGTGCGCTGGCCGGGAACCAGCTTCGTCACCCCCGGCGCCTCCTGCGTGGCCGCGGCGATCAACTGCACGGGAAGCGTGCAGGCGGCGACGATCCGCTCGGTGGGCATCACGGGCGGGGGGTCACCGTCGACCATCAGGTCCTCCCACTCCATCAGGTCGAAGAGGAACTGGCCGCCCTTGTAGAGGGGCCAGGGCCGGACGGTGTCGAGCAGGAGGCGGGCGCGTTCGGGGGTGTCGCGACGCAGGGCCACGCCATGCCTGGCCAGGGTGCACAGGCACTGGCGCAGGCTGCCGTTGACGTGACCGAGGAAGGCGAGGGCCCGGTGGTCGGTGGGGGTCAGTGGGCCGGTGTCGGTGGGGTCGGCCGGCGGGGGCGGGGGCGGGGGCGGGGTGGTGGTCACAGTGGCCTTGAGGTGACGTAGTGGGCGATCTGCCGCAGGACGGCTTTGCCCTCGTTCTCGGGGATGAACCGGAGGTCTTCCTCGAAGCGGGCGATGCCTTCGGCGGCGAGCCTGTCGGCGAGGTCGGTGGCGTACTCGATGGAGCCGTGCCGGCGCATGGCGGCGAGGAGTTCCTCGGCGTGCTGCTGGGTCTTGTCGGTACGGCGCTGCCGCAGGATGTCCAAGAGGCGGGGGCGCTCGTGGGCGTACGCGGTGCGGAAGAGGTGGATCAGCATCACCGTGCGCTTGCCTTCGAGCAGGTCGCCCAGGGGCTCCTTGCCGTAGAGGGCCTCCTCGCCGACCAGGTTCAGGATGTCGTCCTGGATCTGGAAGGCGATGCCGATCATGCGGAACGCCTCGTCGAACCGGCTCAGCACGGCGGGGTCGGTGACGCCGGCGCAGACGGCGCCGATGCGGCACGGGCTGATGCAGGTGTACCAGCCCGTCTTCTTGGTGCTCATCGTGAAGTAGGCGTCGTCGGTTCCGGGGACGACCTCGTGGCGGATCCAGCCCAGCTCCATGGCCTGCCCCTCGATGGACTCCCGGCACATGTGCACCGCCTCGTGGATGAGGCCGAGAGTGCGGACGAGGCCGAGGGTTTCGAGGTTGGACAGGACGGCGTCGACGGCGAGCAGGTTCATCCCGTCGCCGACGTTGACGGCCAGGCCGAGGCCGTGTTCCTCGTGCATGGTGGGCAGGCCACGCCGGTGGGTGGACTCGTCGGCGATGTCGTCGTGGACCAGGAAGCCGTTGTGGAACAGCTCCAGTGCGGCGGCGGCGCGTACGGCGTCGTCGGGGCGCCCGCCGAAAGCGGCACAGGCGGCGATGGTCAGGGTGGGCCGCAGGCCCTTGCCCTGGCGGGCGGGGTAGGAGCGCATGAGGTCGTACAGCTCGGCACGCGGCTCGCGGTCCGGCAGCAGCCGTTCGATCTCCTCGTTGGTACGGGCCCGGCACCGGAGCATGGTCTCCATCAGGTCCGCGTCCTGGACGGCGTCCTCCAACGACCAGTCGGTGCTGGTGCGGCCGTCCCACAGCAGGCGCGGCGCGGTGACGGTGGTGTCGCCGATCAGCGCGGGCGGTGCGGGCACGTCCTCGGGGGAACGTCGGGCGAGGAAGTCCAGGGCCGTCCAGTCGACCGGGTCGGCGGCCGGTTCCCGGGTGGCAGGCGTCGCGCTGCCCCACAGCTGGGGGGCCTGTTCGCGGTAGGCCCCCCACAGTTCCTGCATGCTGCGCAGGCCCGCCGCGCGCTGGGACAGCAGGGTGAAGGCCCGCCAGACGGCGAGGGTGTCGTCGCGGGAGCCGCGGACGTCGAGGCTGTCGGGCAGGACCTGGTCGACGGGCGGGCGCTGGAGGTCGAACAGCAGGTTCATGGCCCGGTTGTCGAAGGCGACCTCGACGTCCGGATCGGGGCAGCGGTCCCGGTCCACCACGATGCGGCTGTGCCGCGCGGTGAGCGTGGCGTGGCTGCCGTCGTTGAAGTGCAGGCCCAGCCGGATGCCGCGCAGGTGGTCGGCGGCGGCGGCGAGGATCGCCGGCGCCCGGTCGGACAGGGCGGCGACGGTCTCGTCCAGCAGCCGGGCCCCGGTGAACGCGGGGGCGGTCTCAGTCATGGGCACCCCCGGCGAACTCCACGATGCCCCCGGTACGGAAGCCGATACGGCGTCCGCCGACCCGGCCCTCCACGGTGCACGGGCCGAGGGTCTCGTGCACGCTGAACGGGTGCAGGCTGGTCTCGGACGGGTTGCAGATCCGGCCCGCCGTGTGCGAGCGAAAGTCGAGAACGAGACGGTCGTCGCCGAGCCGGGCGGTGATCAGCAGGCGGCCGGGCACCGCGGCCATCGGCGGGGTGCCCAGCAGGCCCGCCAGCGGCGGCACCATCGCCACCCGGTCACGGTCCAGGCTGCCGCTCACCGCGACCCGCAGGTTGCGCCGCGGGAAGTGCCGGATCATGCGTCCGTCACGCCACAGCATCACCGAGCCGTTGGCCGCGTCCGCGGGGTACGCGGGCTGGATCAGGGTGAAGACGACCGCCGCGGGCGGGGCCTGGTCGACCGGGCCCGAGGGGTCGTTGACGAATCCGAACACCCAGCCGCCGAGCGTGGGCCAGGACCACCGGCCGCGTACCCGCTCGTGGTAGCCGAGCAGGTCCGTCTCCGTGGCCGTACCGTCGCCGTGCCGCAGGGTTCCGGTGCCCAGGACGCCGGGCTCCGACTGCCAGCGCAGATGCTCGTCGTCGCCGAACGGCGCGCACTGCGAGGTGCACGGCCTGCTGGTCCGGGTCAGTCGTACGTCCACTTCCGGGGCCGCCGAGCGGGCCGCCACCCGGAACGCGCCGGGCTCTCCGTGCGGGAGCGGCAACCGGAAGGCCGACCAGGGCAGTTCGGGCTGCTCGGCGTTGAACTGTGTCGCGCTCCAGCCGTGCCCCTCCCCGTAGAGGAGCAGGATCGCCATGTGCTGTCCCTCGGCCGCCGTGCCGGTGCCGCTGCGACGCCCGGTGGCGGGGGCGCCCGGATCGGCGGACACCGAGCCGGTGGAGGAGCCCAGGACGGAGAGGTTCGCGATGAGCGCCTGCTGCCCGCACCGCGACAGGAACGCGTAGTGCAGCCACTTGCGGTCGAGCGGGTGGGCGAGCGGGGCACGCGGAAAGGGGCCCTGCGGACCGAACCTCGGGAGGGCGGGCGTGAACACGTTTCGAACGCTAACCCAAGGTCACCAACCACCTGCAACTCGTCACCATCATGCGGGTGACCCGGGAGCACAGAAACGATTACCCCAGCATTCAGAGTTTGAGAACGCAAAGAGCCGCCCGTGGCGGGTGGTCCGCCACGGGCGGCTTCGGATCTTGTGCGTGCCCTCGTCGGTCGCCAGTCGTCGGTCGTCGTCAGTCCTCGTCGTCTCCGAGAACGCTCGCCTTCAGGCGCACTTCCGGCTGGCCCGCGATCACCGCCCGCCCGTCGGTGTACCGGCCCGGCTCGGCGTCGTCCAGGGCGCGGATGCCGAGCGTGTACACCAGGGCCGCCGCCGGATGTCCGGGGGTGTTCAGGCGGGGCTCGTCCGTGACGACCAACGACCGGCCGCCGTCCCCGGCCGTCCCCGTCACGCCCCCGCCAGGGATGACCGTGCGATCCGCCCGGTAGTACGCGCAGGTCACCCGGCCGTCGAAGACGAACCCCGTCGGAGCCGTGAAGCGGTGCTCCACCCGTCCCGGGATCCAGGGGTCGGTGGAGGAGACCCGTACGTGGATCAACTCGCTCTGCCCGCGCCGGATCTCCAGGCCGACCTCCTGTCGGACCAGCAGCCGGGCTGGCTGCGCGGGCGTGGGGCCGCCGTCACCGGCCGGCACGCTGTCGGCTCCCCGGGCCGGTTCCGGTTTCCGCTCTGGTTCCGGCTCGGGTTTCCGCTCGCGTTCCCTCTCTGGTTCCGGCTCGGGTTCCCGTTCGGGCTCGGGTTCCCGCTGCGGCTCCGGTTCCCCGCCCGACGTCGGCTTTTCGTCCCGCACCGGCTCCGTGTCCTCGGAGGGTGCGGTGATCAGGGGCACGGCCGCGATCCGGTGGTGGAAGTTGTCCGCCACGAGCAGGCGCCCGGCCGGATCCACGGCGAGACCGCACGGGTAACCCAGAGCGGTGTGTACGACGGCGTCGGCCGGGGCGCCGGACGCGGTGGTGTCGCAGGTGGCCGGGTCCGGCTGTCCCGCGACGACACCAGCCGCTCCGTCAGCCAACCGCCACACGCGGTGTCCGGTCTGGTCGGCGACGTAGAGCACGCCCTCGCCGTCGACCGCCACCGCGCAGGGCGCACCCCAGTCGACCGCCGTGCCGCCGGGGTTCCCGTCCGGCGGTCCCGCCAGTACCCGGAGGGCCCCCGCCGGGTCGAGCAGCAGTACCCTCCGGCCCTCCGGGTCGGCGATGTACAACCGGCCGGCCCCGTCGACCGCCAGGCCGGCGGGCAGAAACGCCTCGCCCGCGTCGGCCGCACCGGCACCCCCGGACCACCTCGATGCCGCGACGACCGTGCTGATGACGCCGTCCGCGTCGACCCTGCGCACTCGGGGAGTGCCCGCCTCCCCGACGTACAGCCGGCCGGACGCGTCGACGGCCACCGCACACGGGGCGTTCAGCCGGGCGCGGTCGGCCGGGCCGCCGTCGCCGTCGTCCTCGCCCAGACCGCGCGAGCCGTCTCCGGCGACGGTGCCGATGACACCCGAGGGGTCGATCCGGCGGATCCGGTGGTTCATCTCGTCGGCGACGAGCAGGGCCCCGTCCGGGGCGACCGCGAGCGCGGATGGGAAGCCGAGGTGAGCGCGGACCGCGTCGACGCCGTCGTCGGTGAACCCCCGCAATCCGTCCCCGGCGATCGTCGTCAGGGTGCCGGTGCCGTCGATCCGGCGGATCCGGTGGTTCGCGTGGTCGGCGACGAAGACCGCGCCGCCCCCCACGGCCACATCCGCGGGAAAGGCCAACTGTCCGTCCGGCGCGGGCCCGCCGTCCCCGGAATACCCGGCCGTGCCGTTGCCCGCCACGGTGCCCGGCAGGCCACCTCCGTCCGGCGCATCCGGCGGACACTGCCGCGCCGCCGTCCCGGCCGTCACGCCGCCACCGCCCAGTACGAGCACGGCCTGGCCCCGATGACGCCCGCCACCTCCCACGTGCACGGCCTCATCTCCCGCATCTCCCTCTCCTTCCGCCCCGTCGTCGGCATTTCCCCTGCATACCGGGCGGAAGGGCATCGAGGGAGCAGCCACCGCGTCCGCCACCCGCACGAGGGAGGAGCCGGAAGAAGCAAACGGCGACGTGATCCGTACGGGAAGGAGGCGGCACATGCCGACGACTTGAGCGGGACACGGATTGACGGGCTGCACCCCGCTCCTGTGCGCCGTTTCATGCCTCGACTGCACTCGAACAAGTGATGCGGAATCGATTCGGCATTCCAAACGGGGGAACGACGGCATACCCCCGGCTGGCGCGGGCTAACGATGGACCCGGACGAAAGTCCGGTGCGTGCCGCGATGCCCACGTGAACGCCCCGCTCGAAGCCACGGGCGGCGGACTGCGTTCCGTCTTCCGGAGCGCAGCCCTCATGACGACCGCGTTCGGTGAACCGCGCGCGTAAGGTGCCCTGCCCTGGCCGCCTCCTGCGGACCGGGCGACCCGCACCCGGACGCCTCTCTTTCCGTCGCACGCTTCGACCACAGCACCAGGAGGACTCGGAGATGAGCACCGACGTGCAGACCAAGAAGGAAGCCTACAAACGGGGGGAGGAACAGGGGCGTGCCGACGCCCTCGCCGGAAAGCCGTACGCCGACCCGCCGCGCGACGGCTCGCGCGGGGAGCAGGACCAGTACGCGAACGGCTACGACTGGGGTTACCAGCAAGGCCGTGCCCAGAAACTCGACCTCGTGGTGTGGCAGGAGGGCGGAGTCGAGGACGCTCCCGGCGGACTTGGCACCACCATCAACGTCTGCGTCCGCACCCCGAACTGGAGCGAGACGGTCGACGCCGGCGAACGCGAGCACGTGTTCACCGCCCCCACCGGGTTCCGCTGGAACGGCACGGTGGGCGCCCAGTACAAGCGCATGGACCAGACCACGGGCGGCAGCCTGCCCCCCGTCCAGGCCACGGTCAGCGACGACGGACGCACGCTCACCTTCACCTACCACGTGCACCTGAACACCAGCGACCAGGACAAGGACTGCATCGTCTACACCTGCGGGCTCGAAGCCGTGGACGGAGCCCGGCCCGGCCGCCACACCGACGGTGTCGCCCAGATCGGCACCGCGCCCCCGGCCAAGCTCAAGGCCGAGGTCATCGAGGACGAGGACTGAGAGAGCGGGATCCAGACACCATGACCACCGTCGTCACCTCCGGCGTATTCTCGTCCACCAACCCCGCCATCTCACCGGTCAACGGCGTGGGCACCGACTACATCCAATGGGGCAGCGCCGGCAGCCAGAGCGGGTACCAGTTCCGCGGCGATGCCGCGGACGTCCAGCTCGGCGGCACCGAGTTCGTCATCGGTACCTTCATCCACCGCAACAAGCCCACGACCGTCAGCCCGGACCAGTTCGACGTCCAGCTGACCATCAACGTCATGTTCGAGGACGGCAGCACGACCGACCTCAACTTCAGCTTCCACCACAACGAGACACCGAACAGCACCGGCACCAGCCCCGCGGACGACGACCTGGTCGACCTGCAGACCTTCATCCATCCACAGCCCGTCACGGTCGACGGCAAGCAGTACCGGGCGGTACTGAGCGGGTTCAAGCGCAACGGCCAGATCGTCCGGCAGTTCCGCAGCCCCGAGGGCGGCATCAACTTCGCCGAGGTGGTCTGCATGTTCGCGCTCGACGAGCCCGACGTGATCATTTCCGGCCTTCGTTACCAGGGCACGAGCGCGGGCCAGGCCGACGAATACGTCGAGATCTTCAACCAGGGCGGTGCACCCCAGGACCTGACCGGCTGGCAGGTCGAGGCCAAGCCCACCGGCTACTCGTTCCCCTTCCCCCCGGGGACGGTCATCCAGCCCGGCCAGCGCTACCGCGTCTACACCAACGAGAACCACCCGGAGTACGGCGGCTTCTCCTTCAGCTCCTCCAACGAGGTCTGGCGTGACCAGGGCGGCATCGCCCGCCTGGTCGCCGACGACGGCTTCGTCGTCGACCAGTCCCCCTACCTGGACAAGGGGTTCAACAAGACCGGCACGCCGTAAGCCGGTCCGTCGGCCCTTCGATGACAGGTGAGGGAAGGTGCCTCACCTGTCATCGCCGATGTCGGCACAGAGGCGAATGGGCACCCTGCCGGCTCCGGGCACAGGGCAGGGGCCGACGCGCATCGGTACGCAGCGGATCACTCGCATGGGCACACTGTCGGCGTGTGCACACGCGATGACACTGCCCGTCCACCAGCGGGGCCAGGGACCCTGGGCGTGGAAGGCGCCTCTCCTGACGGCGTCGACCTGCCCATCACGGCGTCCGTGCCCATAGCGTGCCCTTGAGGACGGACAACACCGGTCAACAGCGGCGCGAACCCGCTCTACCGGAACCTTCCCTCAGCCGCATAAGCGCAGGTCAACAGCCATGCCATCGTCCAAGCGCCGTCGCTTCCCAAGCTGAGAGCGCGAGTTCGATTCTCGTCACCCGCTCCATGACAAACCCCCAGGTCAGAGACCCGGGGGTTGTTTGTTGTCTGGGCCAGTGTGCGGGCCGCGCACCTGGGCAGGCGCCGGGCCCCGGTGGTCCGGCAGTTCCTCAATAACGACGTCTGCCGTCATGTCGTCCAGGCCACGCGACGACGAGTACCAGGGACGGGGCAATCGCTGCCTCCTTGCTGATCGCCGCACTTATCCCTGGCAGCCGACGCCGTCGCTCCGCGTACTCAGGAGCCCGACATGGTGCGCCCGAACATGGGGTCGTTCCCCGATTTCCCGATGCCTACGGACGACGCGCCGAAGCTCACCGCGCCGGTGGTCGTGATGCCCTTGGTGGAGCCGCGCAGGATCCATACGGCGCCGTCGTCGCTGTTCTCGCCGGCCGCGCCCACCGACAGATCGGCGCGGCCATCCCTGTTGTGGTCGGCGAGGTGGACGGCGTCGCCGAACAGGTCGGACGACTCGTTGGCGCCCGGGACACCCGAGCTGTCCTGGTTGAAGGACTGGGCGCCGGTCCCCGTCAGGCCGGAGGGGCCTCCGCGCAGCACCCAGACGTTGCCCGCGTGGTTCGCGGAGCCGAGGGTCTCGAAGTTCGCGCCGACGGCGAGGTCGGGGTAGCCGTCGCCGTTGACGTCGCCTGCGGCGAGGGACCCGCCGAACGAGTCGTCGGACTCGTCCGCTCCCGGCACACCTGCGGTGTCCTGGCTGAAGAAGGCGCTGTGGGTGGTGTCGACGCCCGCCGTACCGCCGTAGAACACGGTGACGTAGCCGCCCTTGGCCGTCTGATCGAAGAGGTCGAGGAAATCGGTGCCGACGACCAGGTCGTCGTGCCCGTCACGGTTGAAGTCGGCCGCGGTGAGCGCGCCCGCGTACCCGGGGCCTGCCTCCGTCTGGAAGGTGGGCCCGGTCGAGGTGCCCCGGTAGACGAAGTTGCCCGCGGAGGAACCGACCACCAGGTCGTCCACCCTGTCGTTGTCGAAGTCGCCGGCGGCCAGCTGGACGGCGCCCCTGGGGTACGCGCCAGGCTCGATCCTCGTGTCGAGGCGCAGCTTCCCGGCCGCGCCGCCGGACTTGGTGAAGCCGCCCTTGAAGATCCACACGTCCTTGCCGGTGGAACCGACCGCCAGATCGGCCTTCCCGTCACCGGTGAAGTCGCCGACCGCCAGGGACTGGCCGAACCGGTCGTGACCGGACGCGTTCGGGTCGCTGATCGTCGTGCCGCCCGACAGGCCGGACGAACTGCCCCACAGGATGGTGACCGAACCGCCGTCGGCATCGCCGCCGACGTCCTCAAGTGGGGTGCCCACGACGAGATCGCCGTAGCCGTCCCTGTTGAGGTCACCATGCGCGAGTTCGGTGCCGAAGCGGTCGGAGGTCTCCGAGGCACCCGGCACGCCGGCGGAATCCTGCGAGGTGGTCTTGTGGCGCGCGGCACTGATACCGCTGGACGAGCCGTAGTTGACGACCACGGCACCCGCCTTCGCCTTCCCGCCCGCGACGGCACCCGGGGCACCGATCGCCAGATCACGGTAGCCGTCACCGTTGAAGTCGTCGGCGAGGCCCGACGCGGCGGCACTCGCGCCGCCGGCCAGGGCGATGAGCAGGCCACCGGCCAAGGCGACCGCGACGGCGGTGGCGCCCAGGGCGACGGGACGCCGGGAGCGTTTGTGGTGGGACCGGGGCATGAATTCCTCTCCAGGGCATACGTCCGAGCCAAGAAAGGACCTTTAGTGAGCCCGAAGGGTTGCACGGCAAAGGAGAGATTCTGGACATCTGGCGGCCGTACGGCATCCCGTGTCCGGCGTGTTCAGGCGGCGAGCAGGTGCAGTGCCGGGCAAGCTCTCGCTCGGAGTCGGGCAGCCGGTCCGCTACCGCTTGGGCGCGTGCCCTGCCCATGGTGTTCGGTCGGGCACCGGCCCGCAGGCGCGGACTGCCGCGGCACATGGATGCCCTGGTCCGTCCAGGGCTTCGGGACGTCCGCCCTGGTCCACATAGCGCGACTGCTGTCGCTGAGCGAGGACCTGCCGATGGCGATCGTCATCGTGGACACCGAGGAACGGGTGCCGGACTTCCTGCCGCGGCTGGACGAGCTGGTCGGGGAGGGACTGGTGATCCACGACGACTGCGAGGCCACCCGGTGCGGGGGCAGGGAGCGGGAATGACGAACTGCCTGCTCGTGATGGCTGGTGCCGTGGTCGGCGCCGCTATGCGGTATCTGAGACCGTGCCGTGCTGAAGCGGCACGACTCGGTGTTCCCGTGAGGCACCTTACCGGCACTCCGTGAGGGCGACCCGTCGGCCTATCCGATGACAGGTAGGGGAAGTGCACCTCACCTGTCAGACGGAACCGACGTGTGCACTCGCGATGACGCTACTCAATCGACCTGCGCGTCGGAGTTCCCGAGCATGGAGGACGCCCCTCTCCCCGCCGTCGACCCACCCGTCACAGCGCCGTGCCCACAGCGTGCACTTGAGGACGGACAACACCGGTCAACAGCGGTGCGAACGCGCGCTCCCGCGACCTCCCCTCAGCCCTGTATGCGCAGGTCAGCAGCCATGTAACCACCCAAGCGCCCTCGCTTCCCAAGCTGAGAGCGCGAGTGTGGCACTTGGCGAGCGTCGCGAAGGGCGCACCGGCGCACTCGTGGAACCGGCGCCGAGACAGACCCACGCGCTTGGTGACCTTGCCCGTCCTGGCGGACAGTCCAGGGGCTCGGGGCCGGGGGCGCCGGCCAGGTCGGCGTACCGCTCTCCGGCACGGACACGGCCTTGCTGTTGATGTCAGGTCGGAGCGTCTGCGCGGAGGGGGTCGGGCCCGGCAGTGCTGTGAAGGTATCGGTTTGGAACCGTAACGGTCTGTGCTTGATTGAAGATCGGTTGTGTTCGACGGAACTTCCGTACCTAGGGGGAAACATGCGGGGTAAGCTCGCCGGCCTGATCGGCATCGTCACGTTGGCCGTGGTCTTCGGCACCGCGGTGGCGGTGCACGACTCCGAGGCCGCCACGGCCGGGAAGAGCGTGCGCATTCTGGCCACCAATGAGGGGCCGGGTACCAGCCCCCAGTGACGAGGGCGGGCTACCGGCCCGTGTCCCGCGCCTGTGTGCCGCAGCAGAAGGAACCAAGCGTGCAGCGCACAGGCGCACGGTCGGAGGAGCCCAGGAGGGCTCGGGGGATGTTCATGGCGGCGAAGAGTTCCTCGGCGCTGCGCAGGTGCTCCCATGCGGCTTCATGGTTTCCCAGGGACTGCTCGGCTTTCGCCATGCCGTGCAGTCCCTGTGCCATACCCATGCGGTATCCGATGCCCAGCGCCCTGTGATGGGCACGTCGGTGCAGGCCGAGGGCCTTGTCGTGGTTCCCGCCGCGCTGGTGGACCAGCCCCGCGATGTTCTCGACCTCGCACTGCCATGTCACCGTACCGAGCGGGCCGACGAGCGCGAGTGCCTGGTCGACGTACGCCATCACTTCCTCGCCCGGTCCGTTCCGCTGGTGCAGGACGGCGCGGAGCACGAGCGACATGGCCCGGTTCCTGGGCATCGCGTCGTCCTCGCCAAGGGCCAGGGCCCGGTCGAGGTGTCTCTGCGCCGACGCGTCGTCGCCCCCGTCCAGGTGGGCGATGACCAGGTCGTTGAGGGCGGCCACCTCGTGTTCCTGCTCGCCGACCTTCTGGCAGAGCATGACGGCCCGTTCGGCGGCGGCGATCGCCTCGGCGCTCCGGCCCTGCCACAGGTGCAGGGTGCTCAGGTTGCACAGCGCGATGGATTCCCGCCTGAGGTTGCCGAACTCGCGGTGCAGTCCGATGCCCCGCAGCAGGAGGTCGTATCCCTCGGACAGGCTGCCGAGCACGATGTGTGCCCAGCCGAGCAGGTCCAGGAAGGCCGCCTCGCTGATGGTGTCCCCGTGCGACCGGGCCACCCGCAGCCCTTCCTCCGCGGCCTCCGTCGCCGACCGGAACTCCCCGAGTATCTGGTGCGCCGAGGCCAGGTTGGCCAGGCTCAGGCACAGGGCCTGGGTGTCCGCCGCCCGGCGGGCCGCGGTCACCGCGACCTCCGCCAGCTCCCGGAAGTCCCGGATGGCTCCCTGGGCGTGCAGATGGAGCACCGTGTTCCTGGCCAGGTAGCTGGCCAGGCGGTGGAAGTCGTGTTTCTGTCCCAGCCGGACGGTGGCCTGCAGGCCCCTGCTCTCCCGGTCGTACCACCGGCGGGCGGTCTGCGCGTCGCGGAAGGCGGGCAGGCCCGGCGCCTTGCCGGTCGGCGCGGACGCGTACTGGCGCAGTCCCGGAAACAGGACCCGGCACGCCTCGTTGGTCGCCCGCAGGTAGTAGTTCATCAACCGGCCGACCGCGGTGTCCTTCTCGTGCCGCACGGAGTCGTCCCAGAGCCTGAGGGCGAAGCTGCGGACGAGGTCGTGGAAGGAGTACCGCCCTGCCTCGTGCTGCTGCAGCAGCTGGGAGTCGAGCAGGTCCTCCAGCGTCTGCTCCGCGTCCTTCGGCGTCATGTCCATGAGGGCCGCGGCCGCGTGCGGGTCGAAGTTCGGCCCGGGGTGCACCCCGAGGAGCCGGAACGCCCGGCGGTGCTCCTCACCCAGGGACTCGTAGGAGAGCTGGATGGTGGTGGCGACGCTGCGTTCGGTGGAGCGCAGCTCCGTGAGCAGGGCGTCCTCCTCGCGCAGCCGGTCGACGAAGTACTGCAGCGACCAGCGGGGGCGGTTGTGGAGCCTGGCGGTGGCGATGCGCAGGGCGAGCGGCAGGTGCCCGCAGAGCGTGGCCAGTGACTTCGCGGCCTCGGGGTCGGCGGCCACGCGTTCCTCGCCGAGCGTCCGGGTGAGCAGGGTCGCGCTGTCCTGCGGTGCCAGGGTCCCGAGCGATATCCAGTGCGCCCCGTCGAGGTCGAGCAGTCGGCAGCGGCTGACCACCAGGACCAGGCACTGGGAAGCGGCGGGCAGGAGCGGGCGTATCTGACAGGCGTCGGCCGCGTTGTCGAGGACCAGGAGCAGCCGCCGCGAGGCCGTGGCGGCCTGCCACATCGCGAGCCGGCTCCCGGCGTCGTCGGGGATGGCGTTGTCGGGTGTCCCGAGGGCGCGCAGCAGGATGCGCGTCGCCTCCTCGGGGGCGAGGGGCCGTTCCCCCGGGGTGAAGCCGCGCAGGTCGAGGTAGAGCTGGCCGTCCGGGTACGAGGCGGCCAGGCGGTGGGCCGCACGCACGATGAGGGTGGTCTTGCCGACACCGCCCATGCCGTCGACGGCGACGATCCGCACTCCTTCGCCCGCCTGCCCCCGGTCGAGCAGGTGCCTGAGTTCCAGGTGTCGCCCGGTGAAGTCCGGCAGGTCGTACGGCAGGGTGCACGGGGCGCTGTCGACGGCAAGCGGCCCGTCGGACGGCCGGGGGGAGGGGGCCGGGTGCGCTGGTGCGGGCGGGTCCAGTTCGGGGCTGGCCCGGAGTATCTTCTCGAACAGGCCGGCCAGTTCGGGGCAGGGGCTGATCCCGAGCTCCTCCGCCAGCAGGTCCCGCACGGCGGCGTACTCGTGGAGCGCCTCCGCCTGCCGGCCGGCGCGGTACAGGGCGAGCATCAGCTGGGCGCGCAGCCCCTCGCGCAGCGGGTAGGCGTCGGCGAACTCGCGTATCTCGCCGACGAGGTTGCTGTCCTCGCCCAGTTGGAGCCTGAGCGCGAACAGCTCCTCCACCGCGGCCAGGCGCCGTTCCTCCAGGACGGTGGACGCCGCGTCGAGAACCGGCCCGCCCGTCCCGTTCAGCACCGGGCCGCGCCACAGCGCCAGGGCCTTGCGCAGTTCCCCGGCCGCCGCGTCGAGTTCCCCCTCGGCGCGGTCGGACGCGGCCTTCTGCGCGTGCTGCGAGAAGAGGTGCAGGTCGATCCTGAGCGGCTCCACGGCCCCGCGGTACCCGGCGTCCTCGGTCACGATCAGCGCCGGACCGCCGGGCAGGCGCCGCCGGAGGTCGGCGATGGCTTTGCGGACCTGCTGCTTGGCGGTGTCGGGGGCGGTTTCGCCCCAGGCCGTCTCGATGAGGCGCTCGATGGGCACGGTCCGACCGGGCTCCAGCAGCAGGGATGTCAGGATGCGCTCCTGAAGCGGGCCGCCGAGTCTGATCCGGTGCCCGTCGGCCAGGCATTCGAGGGATCCGAGAACGTTGAACCGCAGCCCGCGGTCCTCGCTACCCGTCACTGTGCGCCTGCCCCCAATGCGTGCCCCCCGGCGGTTCCTGGAAAGTACCAGGTCAAACACTTACGGTGGCCAGCTTAGGTGACCACCGCAGCATGCGGTACCAGAGCGGTAGGTGAGTGGTATCACCGCCCGGCAGGCTCCTTACCGCCACCGAAAGTGGCGCTCTTCCTGCCTCCCGAGGCATCCACAGGCGCCGGAGGGACGGCGGATCCGGAATGCGCGCGGACGAGATCCGTGCGCGAGCAACGGCGCCGGCACATGGTGCGACGCCATTTCCACGTGAAGGAGTCATCAGCATGACACTTGCGACCGCTGTCGCCGGCTGTCTCGTGTGCGACACCGAGTTCGAGGTGCGCGACGACTGGGAGAAGGGCGAGATCACCGAGTGCGCGGCCTGCGGCCAGGAGCACGAGGTCGTCGAGAAGTCCCCGACCGGTGTACGCCTCGACCTCGCCCCCGAGGTGGAAGAGGACTGGGGCGAGTGACAGCCTCCGACCAGGTCCTGCTCTCGGTCACGATGCTGCGCCCGGAGGAGAAGCTGCTCCTGTCGGCGTTGCGTGACCAGGGTCTGACGGCGCGACCGCTGCTCATGGAGGATCTGGCCGAGATCGTGGCGGGCCACACCGGCCCGCCCGCTCTCGCCCTGATCAGGAACGTCTCCCACCGGGACGCGATCAACGTCTCCCGTCGCCTGGAACACGCCGGTGTCACCACCCTCAACCGCGCGGCGACGATCGAGACCTGCAACGACAAGGGACTGCAGGCGCTGCTCTTCGCGCGGCACGGCATCCCGCACCCCACGACCCGGCACGCCTTCAGCTTCGACCAGGTCCGCAAGACCGTCGCCGACCTGGGCATGCCCGCCGTGGTCAAGCCGGTCAGCGGCTCCTGGGGGCGGGGGGTCGGCAAGATGACCCACGCCGACTGCGTGGAGGCGTGGGCCGCGGGCCGGGAGTCCGTCGACGCCACGGGCAAGCAGTTCCCCGTCGTCGTACAGGAGTACATCGACAAGCCCGGCCACGATCTGCGGGTGGTGGTCGTCGGGCGGGCCCCGGTGGTGGCCATCCAGCGGGTGTCGGACGACTGGCGCACCAACACCCACCTGGGCGCCGAGGTCCGGCGCGTCGAGGTCACCGCGGTGATGGAGAAGCTCTGCGACCAGGTCGTCGACGCCCTCGGCCCCGGCTTCTACGGGGTGGACCTGGTCGAGGACCGGTCCACGGGCGAACTGCTCGTGCTCGAAGTGAACGCCAACCCGGAATTCGCCCGTTCCTCCGCCCGGCACGGAGTGAACGTGGCCGGCCACCTCGCCGCCTACGTCGCCGAGACCCTCACGGCCTCAGCCGTGTGACACGGAGAAGATCCATGGAACTGTTCGACACCGCAACGGTGCTCGCCCGCGTCCTCACCACGGGCGTGGTCATGAGCATCGAGAAGAGCGACCGGGAACTGCCCGGCCTCGAACGACTGCTGACCAAGCAGACCGGACGTACCCGGGCCGTCCTCGTCAACAGCCGTACCGCCGCGATCCACGCGGCGCTCGCCGGCCAGGGCATCGGGCACGGTGACACCGTCGCCGTCCGCGAGCCGGACGCGGCCACCGGCCGTTTCCTCGACTGGCTCGGCGTCGGCGTCGCGGACCGGGGGCCGGCCGCGTACGACTACGTGTCGCTGGACTCCGCCAACGCCGACCGGGTGGCCGAGCTGACCCGGACCGCCACCGCCCCCGCCCTCGTCGTGGACCTCACCGGTCTCGGCTTCGGGCCGGCCGCCGCCGTCCTCACCGACGACGACCGGGTCTGGGCCCGGGCCGAGCGACTGAAGATCTTCGGCGCGTACGACCTGCGGACGATGTGGACGCAGGAGGAGGCCGACGCCTCCCTGGTGCCCGGGGTCCAGTTCAACTACCGGCTCAGCCCCCTCGTGGCCGCCTGCGTGCGGATGGCCCTGACCCAGGCGGCACGTCCCGCCACTCCCACCGGAGCGCGCTCGTGATCACTGATTTCCCGGCAACCCCGCTGCCCCTGCCCGACCCCGCCGAGGTCGACTCCGAACTCGCCGCCCTCGGCGGCGGGGCCATGATCCCCAAGGCGTCGCGTCGCACCCTCTTCCCGGTCATCACCAAGGAAGACGTCTTCAACCTGATGCTGGCCCAGCGGCAGGCGCCCGAGAAGGTCGTCGCCGACTTCGCCGAGGCCTACCGCTCCTACGTCGGCGCGGCGCACGCGCTGCCCACCGCCAGCGGCACCTCCAGCCTGCACATGGCGCTGGTGGGCGCCGGTGTGCGGCCCGGTGACGAGGTCATCGTGCCGGCGTTCACCTTCATCGCGACCGCGCAGGCCGTCGTCGCCGCGCACGCGATCCCCGTCTTCGTGGACATCGACCCGGCCACCTACTGCATGGACCCCCAGGCCGCGGCCGCCGCGATCACCGACCGCACCCGCGCGCTGATGCCGGTCCACGTGCACGGCCTGCCCGCCGACGTGTCCGCTCTGCGGGCCCTCGCCGACCGGCACGGCATCGCCCTGGTCGAGGACGCCTCGCACGCCCACTCCGCGAAGATCGGCGAGCAGGTGGCCGGTTCCTTCGGGGACGCCGCCGGCCAGAGCCTGATGGCCGACAAGAACTTCCCGCTCGGCGGCGAGGGCGGCATCGCGTTCTTCGCCACCGAGGAGAGCTACGACCGGGCCCGCTCCTACCTGGAGCGGCACGGCATCGACTACGGCATGTCGTGGGTCGCGGCGGCCTTCGGCGCCAGCCAGCTCAAGCGGCTGCCGTACTACGACGAGATCCGCGCCCGCAACGCCGCGCTGCTCGCCGACGCCCTGCGCGGGACCGGCCTGTTCACCCCGCCGCACGTGCCCGACGGGCACGTCCACGCGTACAACATGTACCGCGTCACCCTGCACCCCGAGGCCGTGGGCCTGGACGACATCCCGGTGTTCGCGGTCAAGGAGGCCGTGCACGAGCTGCTGGTCGCCGAGGGCGTCCCGGCCCGCGAATGGCAGAACACCCCGATCCCGTGCCACCTGCCCTTCCAGCACCGGGACGGCTTCGGCAACGGTTACCCGTTCACCCTCAATCCCGGTGCCGTGCGCGACCACCGGCCCGAGGACTTCCCGGTCACCCTCGGCATGCTCGACAGCACCCTCGTCCTCTGCCGCGAGCTGCGCTCGCCGGTGGAGTACGAGCGGATCCTGCGCTACGCCGACGCCTTCCGGAAGGTCGCCCGCCGTCCGGACGCCATCCGCAAGCTGGTCGAGACCCGCGACTACCGCCGTCCCTACGACAAGGCGGCCCGCCTTGGCTGACGCAGCGCACGAGAAGATACGCGTCGCCGTCCTCGGAGCCAGCGGCTACACCGGCGGTGAGGTGATCCGGCTGCTCCTGGAGCACCCCCGGGTGGAACTCGCGTTCCTCTCGGCGGAGCGCGCCGCGGGCACCGCGGTGGGCAGCAGCCACCCCTGGCTGCGCAACCACCCCAAGGCGGCCGGTCTGACGTTCCGGCCGCTGGCCGAACTCGCGGACACGGACACCGTCGATGTCGCCTTCGGCTGCCTGCCCACCGGTGCCCTGCCCGAGCATCTGCCGCTGGTCGCCGACCGGGCCAAGCGCGTGCTGAACCTGGGTGGTGACTTCCGGCTGCGCGACGCCAAGCAGATCAGCAAGCACTACCCGGGGACCGCGGCCCATCCGCCGCTGGAGGACTTCGCGTACTACGTACCGGAGTTGAGCGACGGCGTACCCGACAGCCGGTTCGTCAGCCTGCCCGGGTGCATGGCCGTCACCACGATCTACGCCCTGTACCCGCTGTTCGCCGGCGCCGAGCCGCTGGTTACCGACCGGGTGGTGGTCGACGCCAAGACCGGGTCCACCGGCGGCGGCCGCGGCGGCGGTGAGCAGCCGGCCGAGCGCAGCGGCAACTTCCGGGTGCACAAACTGCACGGCCACCGGCACGCGCCGGAGGTGCGGCAGGCCCTCGCCGACTTCACGGGCGCCGCCGTCGACCTGCGGTTCTCCACGCACAGCCTGGACGTGGCGCGCGGCATCATGGTGACCGCCTACTCCGAGCTGCGCCCCGGGGTCAGCGCCCTCGACGTCAAGCGCGCCTACGCCAAGGCGTACGTCGGCAAGCCGTTCGTACGGGTGCGCCCGGCGCCCAAGGCGCCGCAGGACTTCCCGATGCTCAAGGCCGTCACCGGCTCCAACGTCGCCGAGGTGGCGGTTGCCGTCCGCGACGGTCAGTGCGTCACGGTGGCCGCCCTGGACAATCTGATCAAGGGCGCGGCGGGCCAGGCCATCCAGGCCATGAACCTCATCCACGGCTTCGACGAGACGGCCGGGCTGCCGATCACGGCGGTGTCGCCATGACCCGACCGCTGTATGTCATCAAGGTCGGCAGCGCCACGCTCGACCGCGAGACCATCCACAAGGAGATCGCCGACGTCGTCGCCCGCGGCGCCCGCGTGCTTCTGGTGGCCGGCGGGGCCACGGGCATCGAACGCCACTACACGGCCATCGACCGCCCGGTCCCCACGCTCCGGCTGGCCAACGGCGACGTGGTGCGCTACTGCCCGCCCGAGGAGATGGACCACCTGGTCGACGCCTACGAGCGGGTGACCCTGCCCGCCGTGGCGCACGGCCTGCGGGCCCTGGGCCTGAAGGCGTTCACGGCCGTCGCCGCCCGCAACGGTCTGGTCGTCGGCCGGGCCAACCGTCCGCTGAAGGCGCTGTCGGCCGAGGGCCGCCCGGTCGTGGTCCGTGACCACCGGGCGGGCGTACCGGCCGAGGCCGACACCGGGGCGCTGAACGCCCTGCTCGACGCGTACGACGTGGTCTGCCTGTCCCCGCCGGTCGCCGACCGGGACGGCGGCGCGCCGCTGAACGTGGACGCCGACGTGCTGGCCGCGGTGCTCGCGGTCGCCCTGGACGCCGACCACCTGCGGCTGGTCACCGGCACCGCCGGACTGCTGACCGACCCGGCCGACCCGGACTCCACGCTGCCCGACGCCTACCCGGGCGACGGCGCGCGGTACGCCGGCGGACGCATGCGCCAGAAGGTGCGCGCGGCCGAGATCGCCCTGGAGGGCGGCAGCGCCGACGTGGCCATCACCGGCCCGCACACCATGAGCGAGACCTCGGGCTGGACCCGGTTCTGGCGCACCCGGGGGCCCGCCGACGACCTCGACCTGCTCACCCGCGCGGTCTCCGTGCCGTCGGTCTCCGGCGACGAGGCGGAACTGGCCTCCTGTCTCGTCGCATGGTGCCGGGACCGGGGCATCGAGGCCCGGATCGACGCGGCGGGCAACCTCGTCGCGTCCCGGGGCACCGGCTCCCGCCGGCTGCTGCTCCTGGGCCACCTCGACACGGTCCCGCACCGCTGGCCCGCCGAGTGGCGCGACGGTGAGCTGTGGGGGCGCGGCAGTGTCGACGCCAAGGGCAGTCTCGCCGCCTTCCTGGAAGTGCTGGCGGACGCGGACGTACCCGAGGACGGCCGGCTGGTCGTGGTCGGCGCGGTCGAGGAGGAGATCTCCTCCTCGAAGGGGGCGTTCCACGTACGGGACCACTACCCGGCCGACGCGGTCGTCATCGGCGAACCCAGCGGCTCGCAGAAGCTGACCCTCGGCTACTTCGGGCTGTTCAAACTGGCGGTGACCGCCTCCGTGCCCACCGGCCACTCGGCCGGCCAGGACGCCGTGTCGGCCCCGGACCGCCTGATCCGTGTCCTCGGTGAGATCCGCGCGTCGGTGCTCGCCCAGGCGCCCGAGGCGCTCAGCGCGGTCATCGACATCCGGTGCGAACGCGGACGCGAGCGCGACCGGGCGCACGGCATCCTCAACTTCCGGGTGCCGCCGGGGGCCGATCTCGACGCGCTGCGCACCGCCGCGCTCGTCCACGCCGGTGACGGCGTCGGCATCGAGGTGCTGCGTGCCACCCCGGGCCACCAGGACGGCCGTTCGGGCCCGCTGGCCAAGGCGTTCACCCGGGCCTTCGCCGCGGCCGGCATCAAGCCCCGCTTCGTGGTGAAGAAGGGCACGTCGGACATGAACACCCTGGCGACCACCTGGCACGACGTGCCGATGGTGGCGTACGGGCCGGGCGACTCCGCCCTCGACCACACCGACGAGGAGCGCATCGGCGGCGAGGAGTACCGGGCCGCCCGCGCGCTGCTCGCCGCCGCGGTGGACCGCTGGTTCGCCCTTCCGGAAGGAAGCCGCCGATGACCGCCGTACTCGACACGCCCACGGCCGCCGGGACGGCCGTGTCCGCCCTGGCGGAGCGGTCCCTGCACGCCCGGCGGCTGATCGTCGACATGGCGGCGTCCGAGCGCGGCTGCCACCTCGGCGGCAGCCTGTCGGTGCTCGACATCCTGGTCGCCGCCCTGCACCGGGCCTCCGCCGGGGACGGCACGGAGGTCGTGCTGAGCAAGGGGCACGCCGCCGCGGGCCTGTACGCCGCGCTGTACGTCAGCGGCATGCTGCCGGAGAACCCGGCGCCGCTGTACGGCCGGGCGGGCCAGCCCTACACCGGCCACCCGGGCCCCAAGGTGCCCGGTGTGCGGTTCCCCACCGGGAGCCTCGGGCACGGCGTGCCGTACGCGGCGGGCTGGGCCCTGGCCCGCCGGATCGGCGGACACAGCGGCCTGGGCATCGCCGTCGCGGGCGACGGCGAGCTGCAGGAAGGGCTGGTCTGGGAGACCTGCCAGGTGGCGGCGGCGCGGGAGCTGGGCAACTTCGTCCTCGTCGTGGACCGCAACGGCGGGCAGAACGACGGACTCGTCGCCGACATCTCGCCGCTGCCCGGCCTCACCGAGCGGTTCGCCGCCTTCGGGTTCGAGGTCGTGGAGACGGACGGGCACGACCTGGCGGCGCTGTCCGAGCTGTTCGCCGGGGACCGGTCGGCCGCACGCCGCCCCCTCGCCGTCGTCGCCCACACCGTCAAGGGCAAGGGCGTGCCGGCCGTGGAGGGCAAGGCCGGTTCCCACTACGTGACCATCGACGCCACCCGCGCCGCGAAGTGGAAGCGAGCGATCCGATGACTCTCTCCGGTCGTGACGCCTACCGCGACGAGCTGACCACGCTCGCCGCCGAGGACCCCTCCCTGGTCTGCCTGGAGGCGGACCTGGGCGGCAAGAACCACCCCTTCCAGACCGCGCACCCGGACCGGTTCTTCAACGTGGGGATCGCCGAGGCAGCCATGATCGACATGGCGGCGGGGCTGGCCGCCGGCGGTTACAAGCCCTTCGTCAGCACCTTCGCCCCCTTCGCGGCGCTGCGGGCCGCGGAGAGCCTGAAGCTGACGCTGGGCTACCTGAACGCCGGGGTCACCGTCGTGGCACCGTACGCCGGCGTGTCCGGTGCCTGGTTCGGCACCACGCACCACTGCCTGGAGGACCTCGCGGTGCTCCGCAGCGTGCCCGGCGTGACCATCGCGGCCCCCTACGGCGAGGCCGAGATGCGCGCCGTGATCCGGTCCGCGGTCCGCAGCGGCAGGCCGCACTACATCCGCACGGGCCGCAACGCCGCGTACGAGTCGCTGCCCGTGTCCGGTACCGGACTGCCGCCGGTCACCTGGGAGTCCGAGGGCGACCCCGGCGACGTCTGTCTGGTGTCGGTGGGCGAGGAGGGCACCCGGCTGTCGCTGGCCGCCCGTGCCGCCACCGGGGTCTCCCACGCGCACCTGGTGTACGCGGACCACGAGCACCTGGCCGAGTCGGCCGCGGAGCTGGCGCGCCGGCACTCCCGGTTCGTCGTCGTCGAGGAACACCGCAGCCAGGGCGGAGTGGCCGAAGCGCTGGCGCTGCTGCTGCCCGGGTGCGAGGTCACCTCGGTGGCGGCCGGCCTGGGATGGCCCTCGACCGGCGGCGACCACCAGGAGGTCATGGCGGCGCTCGGCCTCGATCTGCCCGCCGTGCTCGCGGCCGTGGCGAGGGCACGCCACGGCCGGCCGTCGGCGGCCGCCGACGGGTCCGTCCGCGCCTGCGTCCGCTGAATCCGCCGTCCCGGACCGCCTCCCCCCTCCCACCCCCAGGAACCTACGGAGCGCTGAACATGCACATCCTGATGATCGAATGCAACCCCAACGGCATCGCCGGCATCGCCAACGCCCTGGAACTGGGCCACGACGTCACGCTGGTGTCGGTGGACCCCGACTTCTACCTCGGCGCCTCCCCGCTGGCCGAGGCCGCCTACGCCCACCCGAACTGCCAGGTGGTCAAGAGCGAGCAGGCCTTCTCCATCGAGGAGCTGACGGCGCTGGCGCGCCGGCTGCACGCGGAGAACCCCATCCACGGGGTGACCACCTACAGCGAGTACCACACCGTCCACACGGCCGCCGTCGCCGAGGCGCTCGGCCTGCCCGGCATGAGCGTCGAGGGCGCCCGCAATGCCCGGCACAAGCACCTCACCCGCCTCACCCTGGACGGCACCGGGGTCCGCCAGCCGCGCTTCGCGCACGTCGCCGACGCCGACGACCCCGCCGCCGTCGAGGCCGCCGTCCGCGAGATCGGCTTCCCCTGCGTGGTCAAGCCCTCCGACGGCACGGCGAGCCTGCACGTGCTCCACCTGAAGGACGAGGACGACCTGCGCGCCTACCTCGCCGACCTCGCGGACGTCACCGACTACGGACGCGGCGTACGGCGCATCCCGGACGTGCTCATCGAGGAGTTCGTCACCGGCGAGCTGATCTCGGTCGAGTCCTGCGTCCTCGGCAAGGGTGAGGTGGTCAACCTCGGCCTGACCGACCGTCCGCTCAGCGGCTTCCCGTACTTCATCGAGATGGGTGCCACCTACTTCGGCGGACACCCGCTGCAGGACGAGCTGTTCGCCATGACCACCCGCGTACTGAACGAGCTCGGCGTGGACTTCGGGTTCATCCACACCGAGTTCCTGCTGGGCCCGGACGGCCCGGTGCTGTGCGAGGTCAACGGCCGTCTCATCGGCGGGATCGTGCCGACGCTGATGCAGCTCAGCTCCGGTGTCGACCCGTACCTGGAGGTCATCCGGCAGGCCCTCGGCGAGCGCCCCGAGCTGCCCTTCCCCGGCGAGACCACGGCCGGCGGCCACTGGTTCGGCGCCCCGGTCGCCGGCAGGATCGAGCACATCGGCTTCGACGCGCTGAAGGACCTGCCCGGATTCCACGACGCTCTCGCCTACAAGAAGCCCGGAACCCCGGTCACCCGCCTGTCCACCAGCAACTTCGACTGGATCGGACACGTCATCTTCACCGGCGCCGACCGCACCGAGGTCAACAAGCGGTGCGAGGAGGCGCTGGACCTGATCGACCTCGGGATGAAGGTCGAGGTCGCCCGATGAGCCGCCAGGAGCTCTCCGGCGTCGCCATCCCCAGCCTCGACGCCGGCGCGGTCTTCGACGTCACCGTCGAGGACGGCGTCTTCGCCCGTATCGAGCCCACCGGAGCCCGCCGCGGACACGAGACGGAGCTGTGGCCCGGTTACACCGAGACCCACGCCCATGTGTCGCTGCCCGCCAACTGGGACGACACCGCCGACGACCCGCGGATCGTCGCACTCCAGTACGTCTACCACGGCGTCACCCATGTGGTGGACATGTTCGGCTTCCCGCTGGTGGCCGACGCCTGGGCGGCCGGCCGCGAGGCCTCCACGGTGCCGTACCCCGAGATCGTCCACTGCGGTTACGCGGTCACCGCGACGACGAACGCCGCCGGTCTCACGGGCCACGGCGTGGAGTTCCCGGCCCCGGTGTACATGATCGCCACCGAGGCCGACCTGGAACACGCGATACGGTCCAATGTCGAACGCGGCGGCACCTTCCTGAAGGTGATGTTCACGGACGGCACCGAACAGCCGGACAGCCCGGTGAAGTTCTCCCGGCTGTCGCGCCGGGTGCTGGAGTTCACCGCTCGGATCGCCGCCGCGCGGGGCCTCACCGCGGTCATCGACTGCAACACCCTCCAGGAGACCCGCTGGGCCTACGAGTGCGGCTTCCGTCTCTTCGCCCACAGCGTGCGCGACCGGACGCTCGACGCGGCCGACTGGAAGGAGTTCGAGGGGGCCCGTTTCGTCTCCACCCTGGCCGGTCTGCGCCCCATGATCATGACGGGCGAGGAGTTCGAGGCGGAGTACGGGCGCGAGGGCTTCGCCGAGACCCAGGACATCCGCAACCTGGAGTTCGCCCGGACCATCGACAAGCCGTACGGCATCGAGTTCGGCTGCCAGGAGACCCGTACGGCGGCGCTGGCCGACATGCGCCGCAACGCCCTGGCCACCCTGGCGCAGGGCAGGTTGCTGATCGGTACCGACTCCGGCAACACGGGCGCGTACCACGGCTACTCCTTCCTCAGCGAACTCGGCCTGCTGCGCGGCGGCGACGCCTCGCTCGACGAACGGCTGCGCCACCAGGCGACGGTCGGGGGCCGCCGCTACTTCGACGAGCTGAGCGGCGACAAGCGCGGCGTCCACCCGCTGAGCGTCGGCGAGGCCGCCACCTACAACCTGCACGCGCAGGGCCGGCCGCTGACCGCCCTCCCGCTGCGCACGGTCGTCCGGGGTGTGCCCGTCGACCGGCAGGCCGTCGCCCGCACCATCGCCGAACTGCGTGCCGCGGGCGCGGACCGGAAGGAGGAGCGGTGACCAGGGAGCGCAGGCGCGCGCTCGTCGGGGTGGTCGGCGGCATCCTCCTGGCGAACAGCGGGAGTTACATCTGGTTCCCCGTGCTCGTCGCCACCCTCGGCGGGTCCGACAGCGGGTTCTGGGCGGGCGTGGTCATGTGTATGACGTACGTCGGCCGGCTGCTCGCCACCTTCTGCTACGAGGGGATCGCGGCACGCTCCGGTATCCGCACGGCCGTGTTCCTCGGCACCGCCCTGGAAGCCGTGGCACTCGGGCTGATGGGGTTCGCCGACGGCGTGCTCGTCTACAGCGTGCTGGCGTTCTTCATCGGCTTCGGCTCGGGGACGTCCTTCCCGGGCCTGAAGAACGTCCTGGTCTCCTTCCCCGAGGACGAACGGCCCAAGGCGTTCTCCGCGTTTCAGATGGCGGGGCAGGTCGGCCTCTTCGGCGGCGCGCTGCTGGGCGCCGTCCTGGCCGATGTGGAGCTGCGGACCCTGTTCACGGTGGTGTTCGTGTTCTTCGCCGGCTTCTGCCTGATCACCTCGGCGCTGCTCCCCCGGGACGGCTCCGCGCGGGCGCCGGACACCGCGGGCGGGCGCGTCCCGCTGTTCAGCCTGGCCGCGTTCAAGGGCATCGAGGTACGCGGCGCCACCCGCTACTTCCTGCTGTCCGCCGCGTTCTGGTCCCTGTCCCTGGGCTTCGTGGTCGGCATCCCGCTGCACATGGAGGAGTACGTCCCGGGGTGGGCCCCGTCCGCGCCGTTCTGGATCACCGGCCTGAGCATCCTGGTGCTCCAGTACCCGCTGTTCCAGCTGTTCAGCAAGCGGTTCAGCCCGGGGGCGGTCATGGCCGTCGGCCTGGCCGGAATGACCATCGCGTTCGTCGCGTTCGGGGCCGGCCGCACCGCCCCCTGGGTGGTGGTCGGCTGTCTGACGGTCGTGCTCGGAGAGATCCTCTTCGTGCCGTCGTTCGACCTCTGGATCTCCCGCCGGGTGCCCGAGCACCGGCTGGCCAAGGCCATGGGCGCGATGCACTTCTTCCGCAGCGCGGGGAACATGGCCGGCTCCCTGGCCGCGGGCATCCTGTTCGACCTGTCGCGCTCCGTCGGCGTGGCGGGCGGCAACTGGTACGTCGCCGCCCTGCTGGCGGCGGGCTGCGCACTGGTCTGCCTGAGCGGCCGGCACTCCGGCGCGGCCGACGGCAGCCGGCGAACCGAGGACGCGGACGTCACGGAGAACGAAGGAACAGTGAGGGAAAATGTCTGACATCTGCGTCATCGGAGGCACCCGGTTCTTCGGGAAGCTGCTGGTGCACAAGCTGTTGGCGGACGGGCACCGGGTCACCCTCGTCAACCGCGGGCAGACCCCCGACCCGTTCGGTGACGCCGTGCGTCGGCTGCGCGCCGACGTCAACGTCCCCGGCGAGCTGACCGCCGCGGTGGCCGGGGAACGGTTCGACGCCGTGATCCACCAGATGTGCTACACGCCCAACGCGGCCGTCGAGGTGTGCGAGGCGTTCGGCGAACGGGCCGGGAAGATCGTCATGACCAGCACCATCGAGGTGTACAACAAGGACACCTTCCGCTGGCGGTTCCCGGCCCCGCCGTTCGGTGCGCGGGCCCGGGAGGAGGAACTCGACCCGGCGGACTACGACTTCGACACCACCCTGCCCTGGGACGCCCCCGGCTACCTGGACACCCACTACGGCGAGGGCAAGCGCCAGGCCGAGGCCGCGCTGACGCGCTGCGCGAAGGTGCCGGTGCTGCTGGCCCGGGTCGCCCATGTGCTGGCCGCCGAGGGCGACTTCACCGGACGGCTCCGGTTCCACCTCGACCGGGTCCGGGCCGGACAGCCCGTCGTCGCCCACACGGCGCCCGGCCGGACGTCACTGGTACGGGCCGAGGAGGCCGCCGGCTTCCTCGCCTGGGCGGCCCTGGCCGACGCCACCGGAGCGGTCAACGTCGCCTCACCGGACACCGCGGACGTCTACGACGTCTGCGCCGCGGTGGAAAGCGCCACGGGACTCACGGCCGAGGTGATCGAGAAGGACGACCCCTCCGGCGATCCCGGTCTGTCCCCGTTCTCCTGCCCGTCCGACTTCGGCATGGCGAGCGACCGGGCGGCGGCCCTCGGCCATCCCTTCACCCCGATCAGCCAGTGGCTCCCCACCGTCGCCCGTGACGCCCTCGCCGGCCCGGCCGGCCTCCCCCACTCCAAGGAGCAGTGATGTTCGACCTCCTCGTCATCGTCCGCGTGCCCGAGTCCGACGAGATCCCGGCGGTGGCCGACGCCCTGGCCCGGATGCGGCCGCTGTGCCTCGCCGAGGACGGCTGCGTCGGCTGGGAGGCGTACCAGTCGCAGGACGACCCCGGCCGTTTCGTCCTCGTCGAGCGCTGGGCGAGCCGCGCCCACTGGGAGGCGCACGACTCCGGCGACGCCATCCAGAAGATCTACATCCCCGAGCTCCTGCCGCGCATCGAACGCGAGGTGCACCCGAGCAGTCCGGTGAGCAGTCCGGTGGGCAGGGCGCAGTAGCAGACGTCAGGGCGACGAGGAGTGGGCCGCCTGCGCGGGCGGCTCCGTGCCCCGTCACACCACCCGCCGATTCGGCAGAGACACTGGGGTGCATCAACCATGGGAAGTGCTGGTCACGACATGCGTGAGGGCCACTCACGCGCGGTCGCGGTCGTAGGGATCGGCTGCCGGTTCCCGCAGGCGGACGGGCCGGAGGCGTTCTGGCGGCTGCTGCGCGGCGGCGGTGACGCCATCACCGGGCGGCGGGACGGCCGGGGTCCGGAGCGCGGCGGGTTCCTCGACCGGGTCGACGCGTTCGATCCCGGGTTCTTCGGCATCTCGCAGCGCGAGGCCGCGGTCATGGACCCCAGGCAGCGGCTGGCCCTGGAACTGGCCTGGGAGGCCCTGGAGCACGCCAGGACCCTGCCGGGCGACCTCAGGAACAGCCGGACGGGTGTGTTCCTCGGTGCGATCGGCGACGACTTCGCGACACTCCTGCACGGTCTGGGCCCCGACGCGGTGACCGGGCACACGCTGACCGGACTGCAGCGGGGAGTGATCGCCAACCGGATCTCCTACACGCTGGGCCTGACCGGTCCGAGTCTGGTGGTGGACACGGGGCAATCCTCGTCGCTGACCGCCGTGCACCTGGCGTGCGCGAGCCTGCGGGCAGGCGAGTCCGACCTGGCCCTGGCCGGTGGGGTGAACCTGCTCCTCGCGCCGGAGAGCACCCTGGTCCTGGAGCGGGCCGGAACACTGTCGGCGGACGGACGCTGTTACACCTTCGACGCTCGCGCCAACGGCTACGTCCGGGGCGAGGGTGGCGGGATCGTCGTCCTCAAGCTGCTGGACGCCGCCGTCCGGGACGGCGACCGCGTCCTCGCCGTGATCCGCGGCAGCGCCCTGAACAACGACGGTGCGACCGAGACGCTGCCGACGCCGGGCCGTGCGTCGCAGGAGCGGGTGCTCCTCGCCGCCTGTGCCGACGCGGGCGTCGAACCGGGCGAGGTCCGGTACGTCGAGCTGCACGGGTCGGGGACGCGGGTCGGCGACCCGATCGAGGCCGCCGCGCTCGGTGCGACCCTGGGTTCGGCCCGCACCGATGACGCCCCGCTGCTGGTCGGGTCGGTGAAGACGAACATCGGCCACCTGGAGGGCGCGGCCGGGATCGCCGGGTTCATCAAGGCCGTCCTGTGCGTCAGCGAGCGCGAACTCGTGCCCAGCCTGAACCACTCGGGGCCCGGTGACCGGATCCCGCTCGACGCGCTGCGGCTGCGGGTGAACACCGAGATCCGGCCCTGGCCGGCGCCGACGGAGCCGCTGCTCGCGGGCGTCAGCTCGTTCGGGATCGGCGGCACCAACTGCCACGTGATCGTCGCGGACTGGCAGGGCGCGGAGCCCGCCGGCGGCGAAGCCGGCACCGGGGCACTCCCCTCGGCCCGGTCCGGACCCGGCGACGACACGGGGGCACCCCCCTCGATCCTGACCGGCCCCGACGGCACCGGGGCGCTGGCATGGGTCCTGTCGGCACGCGACGAGGCCGCGCTGCGTGAGCAGGCCGCCCGGTTGCGCGCTCATGTGGAGGCGCGGCCGGAGCTGGGCGTGGCCCCGGTGGCCCGGTCGCTGGCCGTCACCCGCACCACGTTCGAACACCGCGCCGTCGTCGTCGCGGACGACCGGGACGGCTTCCTCGCCGGACTCGACGCCCGGTCGGCCGGGCAGCCGGCGGCGGCCGTGGTGGAGGGCCGGCACGACGGGCCGCCGGTCCGGCCGGTCTTCGTCTTCCCCGGCCAGGGCTCGCAGTGGGCCGGCATGGCGGCGGAGCTGATCGACACGTCCCCGGTCTTCGCCGACCGGATCGGCGCGTGCGCCGAGGCCCTGCGCCCTTACGTGGACTGGTCGCCGCTCGACGTCCTGCGCGGTGTTCCCGGTGCGCCGCCGCTGGAGAGCGACGAGGTGATCCAGCCCGTCCTGTGGGCGGTGATGGTGTCGCTGGCCGCGCTGTGGCGCTCGGCCGGGGTGGAGCCCGCCGCCGTGGTGGCCCACTCGCAGGGCGAGATCGCCGCGGCCACCGCCGTGGGCGCCCTGTCCCTCCGGGACGGCGCGCGGATCGTGGCCCTGCGCGGCCGGACGCTGAACCGGATCGCGGGCCGCGGCGGGATGCTGTCGGTGGACCTGCCGGCCGAACAGGTGCGGCGGGACCTCGCGGCGGTGGCGGCCTCGCTGTCGGTCGCGGCGGTCAACGGCCCCGCGCAGACGGTGGTCGCCGGCCCGGGCGCCGCGCTCGACGCGCTGGCCGCGCACTACGGGGACCGGGTGCGGACCCGGCGGCTGCCGGTCGACTACGCCTCGCACAGCGCGGATGTCGAGGAACTGCGGGAGGACCTGCTTACCGCCTTCGCCGGGATCACCCCGCGTTCCGTCCCCGTGCCGTTCTACTCGACCGTCACCGCCGCACCGGTCGACACCGCCGAGCTGGACGCCGGGTACTGGTTCCGCAACATGCGTGAGCCGGTGCGGTTCGCCCCGGCCGTCGAGAAGCTGCTGGACGCCGGCCACACGACGTTCCTGGAGATCAGCCCGCACCCGGTGCTGACGACGGGCGTCCGGCAGACGATCGACCTGCACGGCGGGGACGGCGCGGCGCTCTCCACGCTCCGGCGCGGTCACGGCGACCGGCGCCGGTTCCTCACGGCGGCGGCCGAGGCCTTCGTGCGCGGCGTCGCGGTGGACTGGGCCACGCTGCTGCCCGGCTCACCGCCGCTGACCGACCTGCCAACCTACCCGTTCCAGCGCGTCCCCTGCCGGCCGGCCGGAATGCCCGAAGCCGCCGGGCAGGTGCCCGACGCGACCGGGGTCCGGGCCCCGGCGCCGGCCGCCGGCGGGGACGGCCCACCGCTGCTGGAGCTGGTCCGCAGCCTCACGGCGGTCGTACTGGGCGCCGCGTCGGCCGCCGACATCCGTCCCGGCCGGTCGTTCCGCGAGCTGGGCCTGGACTCGGCCATGACGCTCGAACTGCGCGACCGGCTGTCGGCCGCGACCGGGCTGAAGTTGGACAGCACCGTCCTGTACGACCACCCGAGCCCGGCCGCCCTGGCCGCCGCCGTCGACGGGCTGAAGACGGGCGCGTCCACCGGTGGCGCCCCGGCGGCCGTACCGGAGCGGGCCGACGACGACCCCGTGGTCATCGTCGGCATGGCCTGCCGGTTCCCCGGCGGGGTGCACTCGCCCGAGGACCTGTGGCGCCTGGTCGACACGGGAACCGATGCCGTCGGCGACTTCCCCGAGGACCGCGGCTGGGACCTGGCGGCACTCCACCACCCGGACCCGGAGCGGATCGGGACCTCCTACGTCCGCCAGGGCGGCTTCGTACGGGACGCGACGGACTTCGACGCGGAGTTCTTCGGGATCAGCCCGCGCGAGGCCCTCGCCATGGACCCGCAGCAGCGGCTGCTGCTGGAGGTCGCGTGGGAGGCGCTGGAGCGCGCCGGGATCGACCCGACGGCGCTGAAGGGCAGCCGGACCGGCGTGTTCGCCGGGGCGATGCACTCCGGCTACGGGCCGAGCATGGAGGCGGCCGGGCACGGCGTCGCCGGACACCTGCTGACCGGCACCAGCGCGAGCGTGATCTCCGGACGGATCGCCTATGTCCTCGGCCTGAACGGGCCCGCGCTGACCGTGGACACCGCGTGCTCGGCGTCGCTGGTCGCGCTGCACCAGGCGGTGCGGGCGGTGCGCGCCGGGGACTGCTCGCTCGCCCTGGCCGGCGGGGTCACGGTCATGGCGACCCCCGGCATGTTCGTGGAGCTGTCCCGCCAGCGGGTGCTGGCCGCCGACGGCCGCTGCAAGGCCTTCTCCGCAAAGGCGGACGGCACCGGGTGGGGCGAGGGCGCGGGCATGCTCGTGATCGAGCGGCTCTCGGACGCCCGCCGCCGGGGCCACCCCGTTCTGGCGGTCGTCGCCGGCAGCGCCGTGAACTCCGACGGCGCCTCCAACGGGCTGTCCGCGCCGAGCGGCGTCGCCCAGCAGCGCGTCATCGCGGACGCGCTCGCCGACGCCGGGCTCGCGCCGCGGCAGGTCGACGCCGTGGAGGCACACGGGACCGGCACCGCCCTCGGCGACCCGATCGAGGCGGGCGCCCTGCTGGCCGCCTACGGGCGGGACCGGGACCGGCCGCTGTGGCTGGGGTCCCTCAAGTCCAACATCGGACACGCGCAGGCGGCGGCGGGCGTCGGCGGCGTCATCAAGATGGTCCAGGCCCTGCGGCACGCGACCCTGCCCGCCACGCTGCACGCCGACGAGCCGTCCCGGCACGTGGACTGGACGTCCGGATCGGTGGCCCTGCTCGACCGGGCCCGGCCCTGGCCGGACACCGGCGAGCCCCGGCGCTGCGGCGTCTCCTCCTTCGGGATCAGCGGCACCAACGCGCACGTGATCCTGGCGGAGCCACCGGCCCAGGCCGCACCCGTCGAAGAGCCGGTACGGCCGCCGGTGGTGCCGCTGGTGCTGTCCGCCCGGACCCCGGACGCGCTGCGGGAGCAGGCCCGCAGGCTGGCCGTCGCACCGCTCGACCCGGTCGCCGCGGCACCGGCCCTGACCGCCAGAGCCGCCCTCGGCGAGCGCGCCGTGGTGATCGCAGGCGACCGTCGGGAGGCCGGCCGGGGCCTGGCCGCGCTGGCCCGCGGCGAGGAGAGCCCCGGTGTCGTCACCGGCCGCGCGGGCGAGCCCGGCCGGACCGTTCTGGTCTTCCCCGGACAGGGCGGCCAGTGGCAGGGCATGGCGGCGGAACTCGCCGCCGAGAGCCCCGTCTTCGCCGCCCGCCTCGCCGAGTGCGAGCGCGCACTCGCGCCCTACGTCGACTGGTCGCTGGCCGACGTCCTGGCCGGGGCGCCCCTGCTCGACCGGATCGACGTCGTACAGCCCGCGCTGTGGGCCGTGATGGTGTCGCTGGCCGAGCTGTGGCGGTCGGCCGGGGTCGTGCCGGACGCCGTGGTCGGCCACTCCCAGGGCGAGATCGCCGCCGCCGTCGTGGCCGGGGCGCTCTCCCTGGACGACGGCGCCCGCGCCATCGCCCTGCGCAGCGCCGTGGCCGTCGACCTGATGGGCACGGGCGCGATGGCCGTGATCCCGCTGCCCGTGGAGCGGGTACGGGAACGGCTCGGCACGCTCGGTGTCGCCGCAGTCAGCGGACCGGCCACCACCGCCGTGGCCGGAGCCGCGGACGCGATCGCCGATCTGGTCGACGCCTACCAGGCCGAGGGCGTCAACGCCCGCGTGATCCCGGCCGCCTTCGCCTCGCACTGCCCGGCGGTCGAGCCGATCCGCGAGCGGATCCTGGCCGAGCTGGCGCCGCTGGCACCGCGCACCGGCGAGATCCCGCTGATGTCCTCGGTCACCGCCGACTGGCAGGAGGGCGGCGCGCTCGACGCGTCCTACTGGTACCGGAACCTGCGGCACACCGTGCGCTTCCAGGAGGCGGTCGAGGCGCTCATCGCCTCCGGCCACACCACGTTCGTCGAGGTCGGCCCGCACCCGGTGCTGACCGGCAGCATCGGCCAGATCATGGAGCGGGCCGGGGCCGACGGGATCGTCACCGGCTCACTGCGCCGCGACGACGGGGGCCTGCGCCGGTTCCTCACCTCCGCCGCGGAGGCCTACGTCCGGGGTCTGCCCCTGGCGTGGGAACGGCTCACCGGAACGGCCGCCGGCCACGTCGAGCTGCCCACCTATCCCTTCCAGCGGCGGCGCTACTGGCTCACCGGCACCTCCGGGCCGTCCGGCACGGCCCAACTGGGCCAGGCCCCGGCCGGTCATCCCCTGCTCGGCGCGGCCGTCGAACTCGGGGACGGCGAGACGGTGTTCACCGGACGGCTCACCACCCGCTCCCATCCCTGGCTGGCCGACCACACCCTGTCCGGCACGATCGTCGTACCGCCCACCGTGCTCCTGGAGACGGCCCTGCACGCCGGCACGCACGCCGGCACGCCGCGGATCGAGGAGCTGACGGTCTCCGCGCTCATGGAACTCCCGGAGGACGGCGCCGTAGACCTGCGCGTCCGGGTGGCGGGCGAGGACGCCGACGGGCTGCGGGCCTGCCGGATCTCCGGCCGGGCGACCGGCGGGGAGTGGACCGAGCACGCCACCGGCACCCTCGGCCCCGCCCCGGGGACGGCACCGGCCCCCGTGGACTGGCCGCCGGCCGACGCGGCACCGGTACCGCCGGCCCGCCTGTACGAGGACCTGGCCCTGCGGGGCCATGAGCACGGGCCGGTGTTCCAGGGAATGCGCGCCGCCTGGCGGCGCGACGGCGAGCGGTTCGCCGAGGCCGTCCTGCCCGAGCCGGAGGCCGCGCACGCCGGCGCCTACCACCTGCACCCCGCCCTGCTCGACGCGTCCCTGCACGGCCTGATCGCCGACGCCCCGGCCCGCGAGGGGCAGCTCGTGCAGCCGCTGCGCTGGCGCGGAGTGTCCCTGTTCGGTGCGGGCGACCGCACGTCCCTGCGGGTGCACGCGGCCCCCTCCGTGACCGGAGGCCTCACCCTGACCCTGCTCGACGGCTCGGGGAAGCCGGCCGGTCTGGTCGAGTCGCTGGAGCTGTGCCCGGTCACGGCGGGCCGCCCGGCCGATCCCGCGGCCCTGGCGCGCGGCTCCCTGTTCGCGCTGGGCTGGGAACCACTGCCCGCGCCGGGGGCCGCCTCACCGGCCGGGCCGGTGCCGGTCCCGTGGGACGCCTTCGCGCCGGACGCCCTGGCTGCCGAGCCGGCCGGGCACGCCGTCGTGGCCTGTCCGGCCGGTGAGCACGGAACCGATCCGGCGACGGCGGCACGGAACGCGGTCCGCCGGGCCCGGGATCTGCTCGGCCGGTGGCTCGCCGAGGACCGGCTCGCCGGGTCCCGGCTGGTGCTGGTGACCCGTGGGGCCGTCGCCGTCCGGCCCGGTGAGACCGTCCGGGATCTCGCGCAGGCGGCGGTCTGGGGTCTGGTGCGGACGGCACAGGTCGAGCACCCGGGCCGGTTCGCCCTGGTGGACCTCGCCCCCGACGCCGTCGAGGTGCCGGCCGCGGCACTGGTGCCGGACGAGAACCAGGTGGCGGTCCGGGACGGAGCCGTCCTGGTGCCCCGGTTCGTGCCCGCGGCGGGCGACCCCGCGCTCCCGCTCCCCGGCGACGCGCCCGAGTGGCGCCTCGACATCCCCGAGCGCGGCACCCTCACCGCCCTGGAGCTGCGGCCCTGTCCCGAGGCCGCCGCCGAACCCGGCCCCGGCCGGGTCCGGCTCGCGGTGCGCGCCGCCGGGCTCAACTTCCACGACGTCCTCGGCGCGCTCGACATGCACCCCGGCGACCCGGGCCCGCTCGGCCTGGAAGGCGCGGGCGTAGTCACCGCGACCGGGCCCGGCGTCACCGGCCTGGCCCCCGGCGACCGGGTGATGGGCCTGTTCTCCGGCGCGTTCGGCACGGTCGCCCACGCCGACCACCGCACCCTCGTCAAGATCCCGGAAGGCTGGTCGTACACCCGGGCCGCCGCCGTACCGGTCGCCCATATGACCGCCCTGCACGCGCTCGTCGAGCTGGGCGGCGTACGCCCGGGCGACCCCGTGCTGATCCATGCCGGGGCGGGCGGCGTCGGCATGGCCGCCGTCCAGCTGGCCCGGCACCTGGGCGCGGAGGTCTACGCGACCGCGTCTGCCGCCAAGTGGCCCGCGCTGCGTGCCCTCGGCGTGGCCGACGACCACCTGGCCTCGTCCCGTGAGCCCGGATTCGGCGAGCGCTTCGGCGCGGGCGGCCGGCGCATGGCGGTCGTCCTGAACTCGCTGACCGGCGAGCTGGTCGACGAGTCGCTGCGGCTGCTGCGTCCCGGCGGGCTCCTGGTCGAACTGGGCCGGACCGATCCGCGCGACCCGGCCGAGGTGGCCGCCGCGTACCCCGGAGCGCGCTACCAGGCCTGCAACCTCCTGCGGTTGGCGCCCGAGCACCTCGCCCGTCTCCTGAACCGCGTGGTCGAGCTGTTCGCCGAGGGCGCGTTCACCTGGCCCGCCGTCACCGACCTGGACGTCCGGCGCGCACCCGAGGCCTTCGGGCTGCTGCGCCAGGGCACCCAGGCCGGCAAGGTGGTGCTCACCGTCCCGCCGGTCCTCGACCCCGACGGCACCGTCCTGATCACCGGCGGGACCGGCGCCGTGGGCCGGGCCGTCGCACGGCACCTGGTCACCGAACACGGCGCACGACGGCTCCTGCTGGCCGGACGCCGCGGCGGTGACGCACCCGGAGCGGCCGAGCTGGCGTCCGCCCTGGAGGCGCTCGGCGCCGAGGTGCGGTTCGCGGCCGTGGACGTCGCCGACCGGGACGCCGTCACCGCGCTGATCGAAGCCGTGCCCGGCCGGCACCCGCTGACCGCCGTGGTCCACGCCGCGGGCGTGGTGGACGACGCGCCGGTCACCTCGCTCACCGCCGAGCAGATCGACCGGGTGATGCGCGTCAAGGCCGACGGCGCCTGGCATCTGCACGAGCTGACCGCGGGCCACCCGCTCACCGCGTTCGTCCTGGTCTCCTCGATCATGGGGACGCTCGGCGGCGCCGGGCAGGGCGGCTACACCGCCGCCAACGCGTTCCTCGACGCACTCGCCCGGCACCGCCGCGCGCAGGGGCTGCCCGCCCTCGCGCTGACCTGGGGTCTGTGGGACGACCCGGACGGCATGATCGGCGCCCTCACCGCCGCCGACCGTGCCCGCTTCGCCCGGGCCGGCCTGGTGCCGATGGCTCCCGAACACGGCCTGGCCCTGCTGGAGGCGGCGCTGCCGTCACCGCACGCCGTCCTGGCGCCCGCCCGGCTCGACCGCGAGGCCCTGCGCGACCTCGGACCGGATCTTCCGCCGGTGCTGCGCGGGGTGGTGGCGGCGGCCGGAGCGGACCGGCCCGGGAACCTCCCCGGACACCGGCGGCAGCGGCCGCTGCGGGAGGAGCTGACCGCCCTGACCGCCGGAGAACGCGCCGGGGTGCTCGCCGAGGTGATCCGCGGTCACATGGCCGCCGTCCTGGGCTCCCGGCCCGAGGCGATCCCGGACGACAGGCCGTTCGGCGAACTCGGGTTCGACTCGCTCACCTCGGTGGAGTTCCGCAACCGCCTGAACGCGGCGACGGACCTCACCCTCCCCCTCACCGTGCTGTTCGACGCGCCGACGCTGCCCGAACTCGTCGCCGTCCTGGACGGCGAACTCATGCCGGCCGAGGAGGCACGGGCCACACCGGCCGCACCGGAGGACGTCTCCGGGGACCTCGGAGCGGACGCGCCGGCGCTCACCGAAGCGGACGTGACGGCGCTCGTCGAAGGCGCGACCGCCGAGGAACTGCTCGACTTCATCGACCGCGAGCTCTCCGGCTCCTGACCGGCCCACGGAGGACCGATCCGTCATGGGATCAGAAACGAACGAGAAGCTGCTCGGCTACCTCAAGCGCCTCACCCTCGACCTGCACCAGGCACGCGAGCGCCTGCGCGAGCTGGAGGAGGGTGACCGCGAGCCGATCGCGATCGTCGGCATGGCGTGCCGGTATCCGGGCGGCGTCGACTCGCCGGACGCCCTGTGGCGGCTGCTGGCCTCGGGCGGGGAGACCGTCGGCGCGTTCCCCCGGGACCGGGGCTGGGACGACGGCCTGTACGACCCCGGGAACGGCGGCCGCAGCCTGACGGGCTCCGGCGGCTTCCTCTACGACGCGGCCGACTTCGACGCCGGCTTCTTCGGCATCAGCCCGCGCGAGGCCCTGGCCATGGACCCGCAGCAGCGGCTGCTGCTGGAGACCACCTGGCGGGCCTTCGAGGACGCCGGGATCGACCCGGACTCGGTGCGCGACACCGAGGTCGGCGTGTTCACCGGGCTGTCCTGCAACGACTACGGGCTGGGGCGCGGCGACGTACCCGAGGAGGCCGAGGGCTTCCTGGCGACCGGGACGGCCGGCGGCGTGGCGTCCGGCCGGATCTCCTACACGCTCGGCCTGCGCGGCCCGGCGCTCACCGTGGAGACGGCCTGTTCGTCCTCGCTGGTCGCGCTGCACCTGGCCGTCCAGTCGCTGCACCGCGGCGAGTGCACGATGGCGCTGGCGGGCGGCGCGACGGTCATGGCGACCCCGCGGCTGTTCACCGAGTTCACCCGCATGCGGGGCCTGTCGCCGGACGGCCGGTGCCGCCCGTTCTCGGCCGCCGCCGCGGGCAGCGGGTTCTCCGAGGGCGTGGGCGTCCTGCTGCTGGAACGGCTGTCGGACGCGAGGCGGCTCGGCCACCACGTGCTGGCCGTGGTCCGCGGCAGCGCGGTGAACCAGGACGGCACCAGCAACGGCTTCACCGCGCCCAGCGGTTCCGCGCAACAACGGGTCATCCGGCAGGCGCTGCGGGACGCGGGACTGGCGCCCGGGGACGTCCAGGTGGTGGAGGCCAGCAGCACCGGCACCCCGCTCGGCGACCCGATCGAGGCACGCGCCCTGCTCGCCGCCTACGGGCGGGACCGGGACCGGCCCCTGCGGCTCGGCTCGCTGAAGTCCAACATCGGGCACTCCCAGGCGGCCGCCGGTGTCGCCGGGGTCATCAAGACGGTGCTGTCGATGCGCCACGGCAGGCTCCCCGCCACCCTCCACCTGGACGAACCCACCCCGCACGTCGACTGGTCGGCGGGCGCGGTCGAACTCGTCGCCGAGGAGACCGCTTGGCCGGAGACGTCCGGGCCGAAACGCGCCGCGGTGTCCTCGCAGGGCATCAGCGGCACCAACGCCCACGTGATCCTCGAAGAGGCTCCGCCCGCCGAGCGGGCCGGGCAGCGGGTCCCGCCCGCCGAGCAGAACGGGCCGCACCTGCTGACCCTGTCGGCGAAGACCCCGGCCGCGCTCGCCGAACTCACCGCGCGCTACGCCGACCTGCTCGCCGACGACGCCGACGGCGATCCGCTCGCCTCGGTCTGCCGGACCACGAGCCTCGGGCGGGCCCACTTCACGCACCGGCTCACGGCCGTCGCGTCCTCCCGCGCCGAGCTGCGGGACCTCCTCACCCGGACCCGCACGGGCGAGGCGCCGCCGCCCGGCGTCCGCGTCGGCCGGCGGACCCCGGAGACCGGCCGGGGCCCGGTGTTCCTGTTCGACGGCCGCCCGGACGCACGGTACGCCGAGGTCGCCGCCGAACTGTCCGAGGCCGAGCCGGTGTTCCGCGCCGCCCTGAACCGGTGCGCCGAGGCGTCCGCCGAGCTGGCCGAGACCCGGCCGGAGGCCCGTCACGTCGTGGACCAGTACGGCGGCCAAAGCTCGTCGTTCGCCGTCGCGTACGCGCTCGCCGAGCTGTGGCGGTCCTGGGGAGTGGAGCCCGCCGCCGTCCTCGGCCACGGCACCGGCGAGCTGGTGGCCGCGTGCGTCGCGGGAACGATGAGTCTCAAGGACGCGCTGCCGGCGGCGGCCCGGACCCCGGCGGACGCCACCGGACCGGGCCGGTTCGCCGACGAGGTCGCCGCGCTGCTGCGGGAGGGACACCGCACCTTCCTGGAGATCGGGCCGGCCTCGCCGCTCCCCGACCGGGTCCGGGCGGCCGAGGACACCGCGTTCCTGCCGTCGCTGGGCGAGGGGGCGGACGCCCGGCGCACCCTCCTCGACAGCCTCGGCGCGCTCTACACCCGAGGCGTCCGCGTCGACTGGGCGCGCGTGCACGGCGAGCCCGCCGGGCCGCCCGCCGCGCTGCCCGGCTACCCGTTCCAGCGCGAGCGGTACTGGCTGTGGACGGGAGCCACGCCCGCACAGCGGGTTCCGGCTCACGGCGGGCCGCTGGTCGCGCAGGTACGGCTCGTCGGCGCCGACGGCACGCCCGTGGCGCTCGCCGACGGCGTCCGCCTGGAAGCGGTGCCCGGCGCCACCGGGACCCCCGCGCTCACCACGGGACGACCGGCCGCACCCGGCGAGGAAGAGCCGCCCGCGCCGGGGACCGGGAGCGCCGCGGAGCCGGTGGCCGGCATCGTCGGCCGGGCGCGCGGCGCGGCCGTCACCGGTGACGAACTGCGCCTGCCGCTGCGGAGCCTGGGCATCGACTCGCTGATCGCGATGGACATCCGGCAGACCCTCGCCCGACGGCTCGGCGTCGACATTCCGCTGCCCGACCTGCTGGACGGCCGGAGCGTCGCGGAGATCGCGGCGACCGTCCAGGCGGTCCGCGGCGGCGCGGACCGCACCGGCGAGCCCGCGACGACACCGGTCCGGGGCCGCACCGGCGAGCCCGCGACGCCGCTGGTCGCCGATCCGGCGGGCCGCCACGAGCCGTTCCCGCTCACCGACCTCCAGCAGGCCTATCTGGTCGGCCGGACCGACGCCTTCGAACTCGGCAACGTCTCCACCTCCTTCCTGGTCGAGATCGACCTGGAGGAGACCGACCTCGACCGGCTCACCACCTCCTTCCGGCACCTCGTCCACCGGCACGACATGCTCCGCGCGGTCGTCTCCGGGGACGGGCACCAGCGGGTGCTCGCCGAGGTCCCCGACTACCGGATCACCACGGTCGACCTGCGCGCGTGCGACGACGCCGAGCGGGCCCGCCGCCTGGCGGAGATCCACGAGGAGATGCGGCACCAGGTCTTCGACACCGAGGTCTGGCCGCTGTTCGACATCCGGGCCACCCTGCTCGACGCCCGCACCACCCGGCTGCACCTCAACTTCGACGCGCTGATCGTGGACGGCCGCAGTGCCGGGCTGCTGTTCGAGGAGTGGGCGCAGACCTACCGCCACGGGGCACCCGCGACCCCCGCCCCGCGCCTCACCTACCGCGACTACGTGCTCGCCGCCGGGGCGGACACCGCGCGGCGGGAGAAGTCGCTCGCCTACTGGCAGGCGCGCGTCGCCTCCCTCCCGCCCGCGCCCGCCCTGCCACTGCGCCCGGGATCCGCGCCACGGCGGCCGGTGTTCACCCACCGCACGGGCCGGATCGCGCCCGAGGCCTGGCAGCGCTTCAAGGACCACGCCGCCGCGGCGGGCATCTCGCCCTCGGCCGCCCTGTGCACCGCGTACGCGCAGGTGCTGGGCGCCTGGAGCGCCTCGCCGCGTTTCACGCTCAACCTGCTGGCGTTCAACCGGCGGCCGCTGCACGACGACGTCGGCAGGATCGTCGGCAACCTCAGCGCGACCACCCTGCTGGAAGTCGACACCGCCCCCGTCGAGGACTTCGCCTCGGGTGCCACGCGGTTGCAGGAACAGCTGCTGACCGACCTCGAACACGGGCACGTCAGCGGCGTCGAGGTGCTGCGGGAGATCAACCGCACCCGGGGCGGGACCGGCCTGGCCGGCATGCCCGTGGTCTTCACCAGCACGATCGGCTTCTCGGGGCGGGGCGACGGCGAGCGCGGCGCGCTCACGGCACTGACCACGCTGGGCACCTCCGGCAGGCCGGCGTCCAGCTCGGTCAGGACACCGCAGGTGTGGCTCGACCACCAGGCTCTGGAGGAGGCCGGGGAACTGGTCCTCAACTGGGACGTGGTGGAGGAGATGTTCCCCGACGGCGTCGTCGACGGGATGTGGGAGGCCTACCTGGACCTGGTGCGGGACCTGTGCGACGAGGGGGCGTGGCGCCGTCCGCCGTCCGTGCTCGCGCCGGTGGCCGACCTGGAACTGCGCAGGGCCGTCAACGCCACGGACGCCCCCGTCCCCGCCGAGCTGCTGCACGACGGGTTCCTGCGGCAGGCGGCGAGCCGGCCGGACGCGCCCGCCGTCATCACCGCCGGCCGGACCCTCGGCTACGGCGAGGTGGACCGCCGCTCCGACCGGATCGCCCGGTGGCTGATCGACCGCGGCGCGGGCCCGGGCGTGCTCGTCGGCATCGTGATGGACAAGAGCTGGGAGCAGGTCGTCGCGGCGCTGGGCATCCTCAAGGCCGGGGCCGCCTACGTACCGGTCGACGCCGCCACGCCCGGCCGACGGCTCCGGGTGATCCTGGAGACCGCCGGTATCGGTCTGGTGCTGACCCGGTCGGCGGTCGCGGACGCGCTCGACCTGCCGGACGGCATCCGCTCGCTGCACGTCGACACCGAGCCGGAGGACACCGGGGCGGGCGGCCCCCTGCCGCCTTCCCCGGCCCGTCCCGACGACCTCGCGTACGTCATCTTCACCTCGGGCTCCACCGGGGTGCCCAAGGGCGTGATGATCGAGCACACCGGCGCGGTCAACACGATCCAGGACATCAACGACCGGTTCGGCGTGACCGCCCGCGACCGCGTCCTGGCCCTGTCCGCACTGCACTTCGACCTCTCGGTCTACGACGTGTTCGGCCTGCTCGCGGCCGGCGGGGCCGTGGTCCTGCCGGACGCGTCGGCGCAGCGCGAACCGGCCGCCTGGCTCGAACTGGCGAACCGGCACCGCGTGACGATCTGGAACAGCGTCCCCGCGCTGATGGACATGTTCGTCGCACACGCGCGGGCGCTCGGCGGCCCGCCGTCGCTGCGCGTGGTGATGATGAGCGGCGACTGGATCCCCGTCACCCTCCCCGGAGCCATCGCCTCGCTGCTGCCGGGCGCCCGGGTGTTCAGCCTGGGCGGCGCGACCGAGGCGTCCATCTGGTCGATCCAGTACCCGATCACCCGCGTGGACCCGGACTGGACGAGCGTTCCGTACGGCACACCGCTGCGGAACCAGCGCTTCCATGTGCTGGACGGAGCGTTGCGCCCGCGCCCGGCCTGGGTCCCCGGCGACCTGTACATCGCCGGTGTCGGCCTCGCCCGCGGCTACCTCGGCGACGAGACGAAGACACGCGCGGCGTTCCTGCGCCACCCGGTGACGGGCGAACGGCTCTACCGGACCGGTGACCTCGGCCGGTACCTGCCGGACGGCACCATCGAGTTCCTGGGGCGCGTCGACTCCCAGGTGAAGATCCAGGGGCACCGGATCGAGCTGGGCGAGGTCGAGGCGGCACTGCTGCGCCGGCCGGACGTCCGCGCGGCGGCCGCGGTGGCCGAGGGCGAGCGGGGCGGCCCCCGGCGGCTCGTCGGGTACGCCGTGTCGGACGCCTCGGAGGAGGAGCTGCGCGAGGCCCTCGGCCGGGAGCTGCCCGGCTATATGGTGCCCGCCCGCATCGTCGTCCTGGACGAGCTGCCGCTGACCGACAACGGCAAGGTGAACCGCCGACAGCTGCCGTCGCCCGAGGAGACGGCCCCGCGCTCCGGTGCGGCGGTCGCACCGCGCGACGCGGCCGAACGGCTCCTGGCCGGGATCTGGGCCGAGTTCTTCGGGCCCGCCGGCGCACCGGTCGACGTCACCGCGAACTTCTTCGACCTGGGCGGCGACTCGATGCTCGCGGTGCGGATGATGGCCCGCATACGGCAGGCCACCGGCCGGTCCCTGCCGGTGGCCACGCTGCTCACCCGGCCGACCCTCGCCTCGCTCGCCGAGGTGCTGCGCGAGCGGTCCGGCGACGAGGGCCGGCCGGCCCTGGTCACGCTCCGGGACACCGGGACCCGGCCGCCCCTGGTCCTGGTCCACCCGGTCGGCGGCGACGTGCTCTGCTACGCCGGGCTCGGCGCCCTCCTGGACGACGACCAGCCGCTGTACGCCCTCCAGTACCCGGACGTCGAGCCGGCACCGCCGACCGTGGCCGGCCTGGCCGCGCACTACGCCGACGCGCTCACCGAACGGTTCCCGGACGGCCCGTACCGGCTCGGCGGCTGGTCCATGGGCGGCGTGATCGCCCTGGAGACCGCCCGCCTGCTCACCGGGCGGGGCAGGACCGTCGAGCTGGTCGCGGCGGTGGACCTGCTGGAACCGCCCGGCCGCGCCGAACCCGCCTCCGACGCCGCGCTGCTGGCCCGGTTCGCCCGTGACCTGGCCGGGCTGGCGGGAAGCGACTGGAACCCCGGGCCGGCCGAGTTCGAGCCCACGCACCACCGCTCCCCGGTCGAGGAGCTGCTGACGCGGGCCCGGCGGGCCGCCGTCCTGCCGGCCGAGATCGACGCCGCCACCCTGGAACGGCTCGCGAACCGGTTCCTGCGCCTCAGCCGCGCACTGGCCGGCCACGAGCCCGCCCCGTACCGGGGCCGGGTCCGGCTGCTGCGGGCCATGGACGGGGCCACCACCGCGACCACCCGGCAGTGGCTGGACCTCCTCGGTGACCAGGCGGAGAGCATCGACGTGCCCGGCGACCACTACAGCGTCATGCGCTCCCCGAACCTGCGGACGCTGGCAGCCGAACTCGGCAAGGCCCTGGAGGACCTGTGACCCGCACCCGCCCGACCCGCCCCACCCGCCCGGCCCGCCGAATCCGCCGGGCCGGGAACACCAGCCGTACCAGGAGGACCGGATGACCGCCATCGAACTGCCGACCCGGGCCGGGACGGACCTCACCGCCGCATCGGTCATGGCCCGGGTACGGGCGTACGCCGCGGGCCTCCCGGCGAGCGCGCCGGAGATCGAGCGCACGGGCCGGATACCCGGTGACGTCCTCGACGGCCTGAAGGCCACCGGGCTGCTGCGTGCCGCCCTGCCGCCGGCCCTGGGCGGTGTCGAGATGACCGTGCCGGACATCACGCGGGCGGTCGATCTGCTGGCGGAGGGGGACGCCTCGGTCGCCTGGTGCGCGGCCGTCGCGCTGAACGCCGCGCTGGCCCAGGTCTCGCTGCCCGCGGAGGTGTGCGCCGAGCTGTTCCCGGAGCCGGACCTGATCACCGCGACGGTGCTGCCGCCGACGGGGCGGGCGGTCCGGCAGGGCGGCGGCTACCTCCTGTCGGGCCGCTGGACCCACGCGAGCGGGATCACCCACGCCGACCGGGTGATGGCCGGGTTCCAGACCCCGGACGGCACCCCGGCGATCGCCGTCTTCGACGCCGCGCACGCCCGGGTGCTCGACACCTGGCACACCACCGGGCTGCGCGGCACCGGCTCCCACGACTTCGAGGTCGCCGACCTGTTCGTCCCGGACCGGCACACCTTCCGTCTCGTACCGTCCGGTACCCGGCAGGAGCCACTCCATCTGCGCGCCGACAACCTCGCCCTGAAGATGGCGGGCGTGCCGCTGGGCATCGGCAGGGCCGCGCTGAAGGCGGCCAGGGACATCCTGACCGCCCGGCGTACGGCGCTGCCCTGGCCGGGCGTCCCCGCCGACCTCGCGCACGCCGAGTCGCTGATCGGTGCGGCGGACGCCTATGTGTACTCCACGCTGGAGAAGGCGTGGGCCGCACAGGCGGCGGGCCTGACACCCGAACGCGGCACGGCCGCACTGGCCCGCCGGTTCGCGCACCGCGCCTGCCGGGAGGCGGCCCAACTGCTGTACGACGCGGTGGGGACGGCCGCGGTCTACACCGAGCGCACCCCGCTCGACCGGTGCCTGCGCGACCTCATCACCGCGAGCCGCCACATCGCGTCCTCGGAGAAGATCCTCGACGGCGTCGGCGACCTACGCCTCGGCGGCGCCCCGGCCTCCCCCCACCTCTGACCCACCGCGGCACGCCACTCCGCCGCCTCCCGCTGCCGTGTCCCTAGGGTGCCCTTCAGTTCACCAGGGCAGGGGATCCGGGCGGCGGTTCCACCACCACCCGTGCGCCGGTCCGGCGTCCTTGCCGGGAAGCGGCTCCTTGCCGAGCGGGCCATCCGTGTCATCGACCGTGAGGTCGGCGAAAAGGGCGTCCAGCGGTTCAAGAGCGTTCCGCAGGAGGACAGTCACGTTCGGCGGCGCCTCCTCGGCGGGGAAGAGAACCAGGACACCCGCCGACCGGGCGAAAGAGGATGCCGGCTCTCGCTCGCTGGGGAGCGGCCGCACCGACTGACGCGAGTGGCGTCGGGGGTCAGCGGCTCCACGGTGAGGTGGTTGTACGTCATGGCGAGTAGGTCCCGTTGCAGGTGTCCAGGGCCTTCTGTACGGCCTCCGGGTTGTTGGTGAAGCGCGGATTCCGGGTCAGCTGCGGCGCTGCGCCGAGGTCGCCCTTGGCCTTGGCGATCTACTGGAGGGCGGCGTATTCGTGACCGAGCCGGAGCGCTTCCGTATCGTCCGGCGCGACCAGGGCGTAGCCGTGAACGATCAGTCTCCGGCTGGTCGGACGCGGCTCGGCCGCTGATCTGCCGACGGGGCCGCACTCCACGGCTTCGAGATCTCACCGCTGGGTTCCCAGCCGTACCGCCGCATGCGCTGCGCGTCCTCCGTGCGACCGGCCGCCTCCAGCAGTTCCGTGTACTGACGCCAGGCGTAGGGGTCACCGGCCCGCGAGGCGCGGCAGAGCCAGGCGAGTGCCTCGTCCGTGCGACCCGCGGTGCGGAGCAGCTCGGCCACGTCGGACCGCGGGTCCGGGTCTCCCTTCTCGCCGTGCCGGTCCGCACACGACTTCATCCAGTCGAAGGTCTCTTCCGGCCCCGCCGCGGCCGTCATCAGGCGAGCGATCTGCGAGAAGGCCTTCCGGTCCCCTCCTTCCGCCGCGCGCTGGTACCAGGCGAGGGCCTCCGAAGGTCTCCCCAGTTGCTCGTGCAGGGAGGCCACATGCGCCGCCGCGTCCCGTCGACCGGCGTCGGCCTCTTTCCGGTACAGCGCGAGTGCCTCCGCCAGGCGGCCTTGTTGCCTGAGCACCTCCGGCGCGTTCGTGTCCTTCTGCCGAGAGTCGTACTTGGCGAACCACTCCGCGCAACCCAGCAGTGCGGTCAAAGTGCGTCGCCCCGCCTCGTCCTGGCCCTCCTGGTCGACAAGGCTCCACAACCGGCTTCGAAGGGGGGCGTCCATGGCCAGGTGCCGGTACAACTCGTGCTCTGCCCAAGGCATACGGACACTGGCCCTTCTGCCTTCTTCCGCCGCACGGTTCAGCAGCCACTCCAGGACCGTGTCGCCCCTGTCACCGCGCTCCCGCATCAGGGCGGCCGTCTCCGCCACCGCGTACCCACCACTTGCCTCGGCCACTTTCCGGAAGTGGACGAACGCTTCCTCCGTCCGCCCCACCCGCTGGAGCAGGCGAGCGAGCTCTTCATGTCCGTCGTGCACACCGGCATCGGCCGCGCGCCGGAAGCAGGATTCCGCCTCCTGAATCTTTCCGGTCTCGCGGAGGAGCAGGCCCGCATAGATCCAGCCACGGCTTTCTCCCGCTTCGGCGGCTTTCTGGTGCCAGGCGGCCGCTTCGTCCGGACGGGTCGCCTCCATGAGTCCGGCCACCTGGCTCATGGCCGCGACTTCCCCGGCTTCCGCGAGAGGCAGACACCACAGCAGCGCCTCATCCTGCCTCTGCTCTTCCTCCAGGAACTGAGCCGCTGCCATGGCAGCACCCGGCACCCTCGCTTCCACTCCGGCCGCGAGCAGCCGCAGAGCGATCCGCAGGTGCCCCCTGTCCCTGGCCGCCTCGGCCAACGGGGTGAGGGAATCCCGCGCGGCATGGTCCACCAGTGCGTCCCACAGCCCCGCCGACGGCACCTTGGTACGCCGTTCCTTCCTGCCGTACTGGTCCAGGTAGTCCGCGAGTCTGACGTTGCCGGTGAGCACACGAGGCCCGCCGGGTTCACGGAGGACGACGGGCGTGAGAGGGCCGCGGGTTCCACGCGCCGGTTCGTTCAGTTCCGCGAGCGCGTGCTCGATGTCGCCGTCCGTCACCGAGTCGTACTGGTCGGCGGAAAGGTAGTGACGGATCGACGCTTCCAGGAGGATCCGCGGGAGAGGCATGTCGTGCCCGAGACGGCGGGCATCCATGGCCGACTCGATCAGGGCCCTCTGAAGAGCCGTGGCGGTCTCGTACCGGTCGACGAGAGCGCGACCGCCCGCGAGGTATTGCGTGATCCGCCCCGGCTCACCCTGTTCCAGCGCTTCCTGGAGCCGGAGGTCCGTGGCGGCGAGGTGCCGCAGTTCGGGCAGGTCCGTGTCCTCGAAGGTGTCCGGTACCCGACAGTGCTTCCTGTTGAGGAGCGCACGGGCCTGTGCGTGTGGATCTCCGCGGTCGCCGTCTCCGCGCGGCGGCTTCACCAGGGCCGTCCACAGGGCGGGCCAGGTGGTGCCCAGGACGAGCAGCGGTCCCCGCCGCGGGTCGTTGAGTACCTCCTGCAGGTGGGCGGCTGCCTGCTCGCCCCGGTCTCCGTTCAGGAAGCGATGGATCTCGTCGAGCCACAGGACGGTGCGGGGAGTGATGCCGTCCAATGCGGCGATCAGTGCTTCGGCGGGGCTCGGCACCAGAGGAAGCACGAGCCGCCAGTCCGGGGGGAGCAGGTTGAGCGCTTCCCAGCATGCCCTCGTCTTGCCGGTCGATGATTCACCGACGAGGACGGCGAGGGTGCCGGCCGGCTGCCTGCCGGACCGCGCGACGACACCGTTCACCACGTCGGCCAGCCACCTGTCGTGCTGCCGTCCGACGTAGAGCGGCAGCAGCGGCAACCCCGGCGCGCCACCACCGTCGATGGCCTCGTGTACCTCCAGCCCGAACGGATCGGTGAACTCGCGGACCGGCCGTCCGGAGCAGGCCGGCACCGTACGCAGGCCCCGCACCGGCTGCGCCTGCTCCAGCAGATCACGCCAGTGACGCTCGTTGACACCTTCGCCCGCCCAGGAACTCCACAGCCGCACCAACGCCACAACGTCGTCGCTGCTCTTGTCGCTCGGGACCTGCGGCTCCCTGCCCCCTGGCGGCACCCAGGCGCTGATCCGCTGGTTGCCGACTCGCCTCCCGTACGGGGGTCTGGCGAGCACTTGGCTCGCCTCACGCCGTGAGTACCGGAGACCGGCCCGGCGGCGTGCGTCCCGTGCCCGTTGCTCCAGTGCGCGCAGTTGCTCGTAGAGCGCTTGCGCTTCCCGAGACCGTGTTGTCACCCGCGCTCCCCCTCCTGGCCGCCGCGCCCGGGACCGCCGCAGCGGGTACAGCGGGCACCTCATCGACCAGCAGCGTAGAACGATGACGCCCGGTCTTCCCGTCGCTCGGGACCTCATCCCTGCCATCGCGCAAAACTCGGGCCGACGACTCGGAGCGACGAACCGACCGAAGGAGAACCTGATGAGCGAACGCACGCGACGAAGGCGACAGCGAACCGCCCACCGCCTGGGGCGAGCCGCCCTGTTCGCTGCCGTACGCGGCATCGCCGCCACGGCGGGCTCTGTTCTTGCCGCAGGGAGTCTGAAGTGGTGGCAGAGCCGGTGAGCGGATCGCGGTCCGACGCCGGCGTCAGGGCTCGGGGCTCCGGGTGGAGGCCGCCGTTCAACGGCCGGAACGGTACTGCCTGACCGCACCGAAGCGACGGTGCCGGCCCTTCTCGTTGCCACACTTGGGCCGTGAAAGCCAACGATGGCAACGGGGCGATCGCCCCCTGGGCACTCCTCCTGGAGACCGACTGTCTGGCAGGGCTACTGGATGACGATGAGGATGTTCAGCGAACCGCCGTACACGATCTCGGTCAGGTAGTGACCCACCAGAACAGCATCTACGGCGCCACCGCCCCGGCCGCTCGTTTCGTTATCGCCATCCTTGGCCACTCCCGAACGATGCCCTTGGGGGTCTACTTCCACGAGGAGCGCCGTCGGCCTATGCGCGCGGCGCTCCTGGAATGGCTAGGGGACCTCGTTGACGACGCGACCCATGACGAAGAGGACCCTGGCGAACCTGACGACGTCGCCACCGTGCGTGCCCTCCTCCCGCTGATCTACGAGGCGGCGCGGTCGTACCTTGTCGATGCGAACCTTCTGATCCGGGAAGCCGCGGTGCACGCAGCTGCGATGACGCCCACCGCGCCTGAGCTGGCCCTACACATCCCGAAGCTCCTGCCGCTGGTACGCGGCACGGATCACCCCTGGGCGGACGGCTACTCCGTGGATCCGCCATTCTGAAAGTGGTGGTCGGCCTGATAAGCAAGGCCGAGCTGCACCGTCTCCCATACGGCCCAAAGCGGGGCCGGGACACTCGGTGTCGCCCGGCGTGATGGGCCCTCCCCGGGGGAACCGGGGAGGGCCCATCCTCTTCACGAACCGGGCAGGGCGGTTGAGGCTGGTGTCTTCCCGGGTGGATTGGGCTGCCCGGCGAAGACGACGACTTGCCATGTGCCCTTCTCACGCGACACCGTGAACTTGTCCTTCATCGGCTTGCCGGACTTGTCCACAGCGGTCAGACGGGCGGTGCCCGTGGTGGGCCCGAAGTCGTATCCGATCTCCAGGCTGCTGATCTTCCAGCCGCGCCCGCCTTTGGCAGCAAGGATTCGTGCAGCCTCCCGGCGCGACCGGGGCTCGTCCTTCACACCGCCAACGCGGATGAGATCGGTTGCACTGCGCCGGTTGAGCGCGCTGAGGTAGTCGCTGACGGCTTGGCGTGCGCCGTCAGTAGGTGATGCAGTGGGCCTGGCTTTGTCAGTGTGGGAGGAACATCCGGACAGCGCCACCAATGCAAGCGCGGCGACAACGACACGACGACGGTCCACGGCGGGGTTCTCTCTTCTCCTGTGGGGACAGCAGGCGTCAGGTGCGGTGAGCGTAGTAGAAAGCGCGCGGGGCGTCGGAAAGAATCTTTTTCAGACTCTTGTTGTGGGTGTCCGTCGTGTGGTAGGTGAGGTAGGGGACACCTCTGTATTTCTTGGTGACGAACATTGAGTGGTCGATGACGCCATTACGGTTCCAGTCGGCCTGGAGGACATCTGTCGTAAGCATGTCCCAGACGCTTCTGAGTACCTTGGTGCGCTTGGAGTGCTTGACGGCGAACCAGTACCAGTTCTCCGCTCCGCCCCAGGTGTAAGAGGTCGTGATGGCGGAGGAGCCGTAGAACCAGACCTTATTGCTGGAGCGCTGAGCAATGGAAACCCCAGCATTGTGCCATCCGCCGGCGCGCATGATCTGGGATAGAAAGTTCGTGCAGTCGTTTCCACTGTAGGTACGAAACGCGGGGTTGTGGTCGTCCCAATACTGGTTCGCGTAGTGCTCCATCTTGCTGTAGTTGTAGGAGGCTGTCGCAGCGGGCTTGACCAGCCCGGAACCGGTCTCGGTGCCACCGGTTGGCGTCGTACTGGAACTGCCCTCCTTACTTCCTTCGTCCTCGTCCGCCTTTCCGCCCCCGTCTGTGGTTTCCGGCTCCACATCGACAGCGGACACCTGCGTGGTCGGTGTGGGACCGCCGGCCTCGACGTCGGCTTCGTCCGAGGCCAGCAGCCACGAACCGTCCTCCGCCTTGGTGAACGTCACGGTGTGCGGAAGGGACTCCTCCTCGTACTCGGGAGCACCGTCGTCGATCTCCTCCTGCGTGAAAGGAAGGTAAAGCCGTGTGTGCTCAGTGAGCCGCAGGGTCGCCTTCTGGCCACTAACTGTCGACTCGGTGAGGCTGACGTCGACCTGTGCCTTGGTGTAGCCGCCGTCTACCTCCTGATACCGGTCGCCCTTGGCTATGAGGGCGGCCAGGTCGTCTTGTGTCTCGGCAGCCATGGTGCGGGTGGTTTTGACAGGCGTGGCGGCGAACCGATCGGTGGGTGCGTTGGACGTGAGCATGTTGGCGCGCTGCTGGAAATAGTCCTCGGCTATCTCGGTCAAAGCCGATGTGTCGGTGTCCGAGACGGAAGCATTCGCGTTGGGCAGGGCGTTCACGGGTATGTCTACGAGTGCCAGAATCGCCGCTGTGGTGGCAGCGGCGGTAGCGAGTCTGCGCTGCATAGGGCGCACGAGACCTCCTGGACGTGAGCTGACTGGTCACGGTCAGCCTGCGTAGACGGAGATCAAATCCGAAGGGCATAGGTTCCCCAGCGGCCTGTTCGGGCCGAGGAATGTCCTATTCCCGGCACTTTTTCTGAGCGAACCAGGTGATGTCTCCTCCGGTGTACACGGACTCTCCTGCTCTCAGCCGTTCAGACGACCCCCAGGTCCTCATGCCCACCAGGACCACACGCGTCCTCCCAGTCCAACAGTCACTCGGCCAGGTAGGCACCGACACTTCCCGAGCGCAGAGCGCCGGTCGAATCTCGTAGACCGCTCCGGAGAAGAACCCCGAGTCGTATCAGCCACGCCGGCCGATGGCAGGGTGATGGCATGATTCCTCCGCCTGGGGCCAGGGACGTCACGATGGTCGCGTCCGATGCCTTCGACGTGCCGGTGTTCGTCAGACGCAGTTCGCCCTTGCTTCCTGGGAAAGGGCCGTCCTCCGCGGAGGTCGAGGCGGCCAAGCAGCCCTGGCCGGGGGCGGGCGGTGTCCCTCCGGACGGGGACTATCTCGTGACCACCACTTGGCGGGCTCTGCTCGACGCCACCATCGCGGTCGGCCGTGACATCACCCCGTGGCTGGCGTCCGTACCCCGGCTGGCCCGGCGCGAGATCATGGCCCGGCGGTATCCGTTGTCGGCCTACCTGGTCCGCGACAAGGTGCGGACGGGGAAAACGGCGGGACCGAGGTGGAAGGTCGTTCCCAGTGCGGTCTACTCCCACGGGACGGAACACTCCACCCGTACGGCGTTCGGCTATCACATCGGCATGACGATGGCCGAGTGGGCCTGCGGCACACTCATGGGGCTCGGCCCCACGACGCATGCGGAAAGCGCGGCACCGCCCGGAGCGGATCCGGAGTGGCTGAGGACCCGCAGCCTGCCCGATCTGTTCGGCACGCATCCGGCGGATTCCAGGGTCTGGCTGGTCGAGGCGAAGGGAGGCCGCTGGCTGCGGATGCCCTCCCGGGTGAAAGGCGCCAGGCAGCTGGACGTCGGTGCCCTGCTCCCCGTGCCACACCACAAGGTGCTGTGCGGCACGGGCCTTGAACAACGCCTCTTCATGGTGATCGACGTGGAAAGCGCGGACCACGGCGGAGCCGGTACCCCCCGAGCGCGGGACAGCGCCGAGGTTCTGCTGGAACTCGCGCGCAGCCGCATGACGACGTACCTGGCCTTGGCGTCGCTGCCGCCGGCCCTGCTGCGCGTCACCCCCGTCGGGAGGCCGGAGACCCGGCAGGGCCCGCGGCGCTCCGGCTCCCTGCGGCTGCTGGAAGGTGACTCCGCCACGGAGGATCTGCGCCGCCGGATCGGTGGAAGCCGTGGTGAGGGAGCGGTCCGTGGTGAGAGAGCGATCCGTGGCGAGGACGGCTTGGACATGCTGACCAGCAGGATCCCCGGAACGGACCTTGTCCTCGGGATGTCGCGCCGGCTGTACGGCGCGTGCAGCGAACTCGCCGGACTGGAGCGCCGTACCGCGGAAGAGGTCCGCCGGATGCGGCCCGCGTACACCCCCTATGTGCCTGAATCACCCCACGTCATCGATGCGGGTTCGCTGGAGTCTCCGCTTCGTCGGATCGCCGGCGAAGGCGATCGGCAGGTGAGCGACGCGCGGTACGAGCGGCGGGCCGCCGACGCTCGGAACCTGGTGCGGCAGATCAGGGCCGAGCGGAGGGGCGACTACCTGGCAGCCGTACAGCGTGGCTTCGCGGCCGGGGAGGAGCGGACCTGGGAGCAGCTCATCGACCACAGCCCCGAGCCCGCCGTCCCCGGCCGGGACGGTTACCTGGAGGCCGCGACCGCGGACACGTACCTGGCCGTCGAGGAGGCGTCTCTCGATCCGGGGACGGCGTGAACCGTGGGCGGTCACCTTTCGAGGAGGGCGATGCGGATGGCCCGTTCGACGTGGGCGGCCGTGTGGGCATGGCCTTCGGCGTTGGGGTGGACGAGGGTGGCGCGCGCGTTGACGCGTGCGCAGTCCAGCTGCGTGCCGGCTTGGGCGGGCCAGTAGTCCTCGGCGGCGCCGCAGATTCCCTCGACCCACTTGGTGCCCGCGGACTGGCAGGCGTCGTGGCCCACGCTGGATGAGTGGACGTCGACGTAGCGGTCGCCGAAGAACGACGTGACCCGCCGGATCGTGTTGTTCAGCTGGTCGAGGACGTCGTCACGGAGCCAGTCGATGTCGGCGTGGGTGACCGGGCCCAGCTCGGTGAGGGCGAGGCGGTCGCAGTCACCGCTGTCCTCGGGGAGGACGGCCGGGTAGCCGACCGTGATCACCTGGGCGTCGGGCGCGGCCCGGTGCACCTGGGCCAGCATCTCGATGTACTCGTTCTGCACCCGGGCGAGCTTGTCCTGGATGCTCTCCTCCCCCTCGGGCGGGTCGGTGTAGTACGCGCGGCAGGACGTATCGGCCGCGCCCTGTCCGAGGCACTTGAGGAGCATGTCGGCGACGGGCAGGCTGTTGCCGCCGACACCGATGGTGACGACGTCGGTCCGGTCGTCGAGGCCGGCCCGCTTGATCTGCGGGTCCACCGCGGACCAGCCGCCGGCGGGGGGCCGGACCGGACTCACCGGCTTCTGCTTCCGCCCGGCGATGTCGGCGATGGTCGCGGCGCCACAGCTGACGTTCGTCAGGTGGACGTGGTTGCCCGGCGGGAACTCGGCCAGCTCCCGCTCGACGATCCCGGGGTAGGCGTCCGACGTGCGGTCGCAGCCGTCCCGCGACCCGTCGTCCAGCGCGGGCTGTGGATCGCCGACGAAGACGCCGGCGGTGTACGAGTCGCCCAACGCGGCCCACTCGTACGGGTCGGCCGCGCCGGCGGAGCCCGACGGCAGGAGCGCGGACGCCGCCAGCGCGAGCCCGACGGCCAGCGCTCGCGCGCGCGGGCGGGAGACAGGGTGTCGCATGGATCCTCCAGGGACTGCACAAGTCGCCCGGAAGCCGGAACGTGGCTCCGGGCGGAAGGCACCTCGGCAAGATCGTCCACACCGGCGGCCCGCTCACTCCGGTGAAACGGGCCTACCACCCCCGATCGGCCTAACGATCAGGGCTGCCGCTCCGTGGTGATCGCCGGCCGTCAGTCCGACTCCGCCTCGGGATACTCGGCGTACTCGTCGGCGCCGAGGAGGCCGTCGGTGTTCGCCGGGCCGTCGGTACGGAGCCGGATCATCCAGCCATCACCGTAGGGATCGTCGTTGACCAGCTCCGGGCTGTCGCTCAGGTCCCCGTTGTACGACTTACGTGGTTCCGGACGTCGACGGGTCGTCCGTTCGGCAGCCTCGTTCGGGGGACAACGCGTCTGACCCGCGGGGGGTCTGGGCATCGCTGGCACTGACCGTACGGGTTACGACCGAGGGAAACCCTGTGTCTCTTCGTTCCGTCACGGCGGCCGTCGGTGCCGCCTGCAGTGCCGTCGTCCTGCTGCTGGCCGTTCCGGGCTCGGCCTCCGCGGCGACCGGCCAGTTCCGCTACACCTACACCACCGCCGAGGGGTACGACGCCGTCGGCTTCCTGAACAATCCGGCCGGCGGCAGGTGCGTCAACCTCCCCACGCCCGCCGCCGCACCCGGGGCGGTGTCGAGGGCGCCGAAGAACCGCACGGACGCCACCGCCACCGTCTTCCTCGACGCCGACTGCGAAGGCGACACCTACTACACCCTGCCGCCGGGCGCCGGGGCGTCCGACCGCCTGCTGGTGCGCTCCGTCGTCTTCTCCTGAACGGCCCCGGGGGGCGAGGGTGGGTGACGGGGTGGGACGTCCCCATGCCGGCGGATTATCAGGAGGAGGCCGCCGCGGCGGCCGTCATCGAGTGCCTGCGAAGGAACCACGGCATCCGCGGGGTCGACGTCGGGCTGTCGTTCGACCGGGAGCGGAACCGGTACGGATTCGCCTGGGACGGGGCGCCGGCCGGGCCGGACCGGGGGTGAAGGGGTGCCCCGGGGGTCCGTTGTGTCCGCCGCGTCCGGGTGTCCGAGGGTGATGCCGGCCGATTGGTTGACATGAGGTGGCTGTCGCCGGGTAGGCGCGGTCGTGATGGCCGCTCACCGGGGGCGGGCACGGATGGCAGGGAGGGCCTGGGATGACGATGGCACTCGTCGGGACGACGACCGGCTCCGCTACGGAGCTGCCGGAGATCGTGGATCCGCAGAAGGTCGCCCCCCAGGACGCCCGTGAGCTGACCAAGACGTTCCTGGACCGGCTCGCCGTGCTGGAGGAAGGCACGCCCGAGTACCAGTACGCGCGCAACACGCTCATCGAGATGAACATGTCGCTGGTGCGCTTCGCCGCCCGCCGGTTCCGCAACAGCGGTCAGGACATGGAGGACGTCGTCCAGGTCGGCACGATCGGCCTGATCAAGGCGATCGACCGGTTCGAGGTCTCCCGCGACGTGCAGTTCACCAGCTTCGCGGTGCCGTACATCGTCGGTGAGATCAAGCGGTTCTTCCGGGACACCTCCTGGTCGGTCCATGTGCCGCGGCGGCTGCAGGAGGCCCGTACCGAACTCGCCAAGGCGAGCGAGGAGCTGCGCAGCCGGCTGGGGCGTGCCCCCAAGGTGTCCGAGCTGGCCGCCCTGATGAACCTCACGGAGGAGCAGGTCGTCGAGGTCCAGATCGCGGCGAACGGCTACAACTCCGCCTCCCTCGACGCCGCGATCACCGGCGACACCGAGGAGGGCGAGGCGGCCCTCTCCGAGTTCATCGGCGAGGAGGACACCGCGCTGGAACTCGTGGAGGACTTCCACGCCCTCGCCCCGCTCGTCGCCGAACTGGACGAGCGGGAGCGGCGGATCCTGCACCTGCGGTTCGTGGAGGAGCGGACACAGGCGGAGATCGGCAAGGAGCTGGGCGTCTCGCAGATGCACGTCTCCCGGCTGATCTCCCGCATCGTGGCGCGGCTGCGCTCGGGGATGCTCGCTACCGGGTGACCCCGCCCGCCTCCGCGCTCACCGCTGCGTCGGCAGGCGTACGACCGTCACGAAGAACTCGTCGATCTGCCGGACCGCGGCGATGAACTGGTCCAGGTCGACGGGCTTGGTGACGTAGGCGTTGGCGTGCAGTTTGTAGCTGCGCAGGATGTCCTCCTCGGCGGAGGAGGTCGTCAGGACGACGACGGGGATGTGCGCGAGGTCCGGGTCGGACTTGATGCGTTCGAGGACCTGCCGGCCGTCGTACTTGGGCAGGTTGAGGTCGAGCAGGATCAGATCGGGCGTCGGGGCCCCGGCATGGGCGCCCCGGCGGTAGAGGAAGTCCAGGGCCTCCTCGCCGTCGCGGACGACGTGCAGGGTGTTGCCGATCTTGTTGTCCTCGAACGCCTCCCGGGTCATCAGCTCGTCCCCGGGATCGTCCTCGACGAGGAGCACCTCGACGGGCTGTGCGGCGGGCGCGTTCATGCGGGTTGTCCTTCCGAAGTGGTGCGGGCGGGTGCCGTCGCGTCGGGTGACGCGGGACCGTCGGCCGGGGCGGTGGGCAGTGTGAGGCAGAAGCGGGTGCCGCCGGTGTGGCCGGTGTCGATCCAGATGCGCCCGCCGTGGAACTCCACGATCTTCTTGCACAGGGCCAGCCCGATGCCGGTGCCGCTGTAGGCGTCCCGGCCGTGCAGGCGCTGGAAGATGACGAAGACCTTCTCGGCGAACTCCTCGGGGATGCCGATCCCGTTGTCCGTCACGCTCAGCCGCACCGACACGCCGCCCTCGCCGGCGTCGGGGTCCGGCTCGCAGGTGACCCGGATGCGGGGGGCGCGGTCGGGATGACGGAACTTGATGGCGTTGCCGATCAGGTTCTGCCACAGCATGACCAGCAGCGTCGGATCGCCGGTGATCTCGGGCAGCTCCCCGGGGCGCTCGATGACGGCGCCGGACTCCTCGGCCGCCGCCGCGAGGTTGGCCAGCGCCTTGTCCAGGGTCTCTCCCAGGGCCACGGGGACATGGGCGTCGTTGACGCGGCCGACCCGGGAGAAGGTGAGCAGGTCGTTGATGAGGATCTGCATGCGCTTGGCGCCGTCCACGGCGAACGCGATGTACTGCGTGCCGCGTTCGTCGAGCTTGTCGCCGTACCGCTTCTCCAGCAGCTGGCAGAAGGAGGCGACCTTGCGCAGCGGTTCCTGCAGGTCGTGGGAGGCGACGTAGGCGAACTGCTCCAGCTCGGCGTTGGACCGGCGCAGCTCCACCGCCTGGGCGTCCAGGTCGGCGGCCTGCCGGGCGAGGTGCTCGTGCTGGACGCGGGAGGCGTCGAGTTCCGTCACCAGGCGCCGGCGCATGGCCTCCACGTCGTCGGACATGGCCCGTATGTCGGCGGGGCCCTCGACGGGGATGCGGTGCTGGAAGTCGCCCTGGGCCACCCGGCGCGACGCGGTGCGCAGACGGCCCAGGGGCCGGGCGACCAGGGTGTGCACCAGTACGGCCAGGACCACCGCGGTGAGCAGGAAGGCGGCGACCATGCCGCCCAGCACCCAGTTCCGCACGGTGCGGATGTGGTCCAGTTCGCTCCTGCTGTGCTCCCGGGCCTGGGCCAGGTGCGTGTTCTGCGTGCCGAACAGCGCGCGGATGTGGTCGAAGGCGGCCTTGCCGCGTTCTGTGGTGGCCCGGCCGGCCGGCCGGGGAACCCCCGGGGTGACGTCCGCGATCAGGGGATCGGCGTACCTGCGCCGCCAGTCGGCGGCCGCCCGCTCGATGGTCTCCAGGTCCCGGCGCAGGTCCGGCCGGTCGCCGACGAGCCGCTCCAGCCGGGCCGCGGAGTCGCGTTCGGCCCGCCGGCCCTCGGTGTACGGGACGAGGAACTGCCGGTTGGCGGCGAGGACGTAACCACGGGCGCCGGTCTCCTGGTTCAGCAGGGCGTTCTGCAGGCGGAGCGCCTCGACGCGGGCCGGCTGGATGTGCTCGGTCAGCTGGTCGGAGACGCGCGAGGTGCGGGCCAGCAGCTCCGCGCCGACCACCGAGCCGGTCACCACCAGGGTGATCATCACGGCCAGGGCCAGGTGGAACCAGCCCTGCACGGTGATCCGGCTGCGCCGGCGGGGGCTGGGCGGTACGGGGGGCGTTGTCACCGTCACGATTCCTCGTTCACTTCGGTTTGCCGGTGCCACCGCAGGTGCAGCACGGCCACGTCGTCGGCGAGACCGCCGTAGTCCTCGGCCAGTGCCTCGGCACGGCCGATCAGTTCGTCCACGAACGCCTCCGAGGGCAGGGTCGCGATCGAGCGGGCCAGTTCCAGCAGCCCCTGCTCGCCCAGGCGCTCGCGGCCCGGTCCGGTCCGCCCCTCGAACAGGCCGTCGGTGAAGAGGACCACGCCCGCGCCGGCCGGCAGGGTGAGGTCGGCCACGGGCCAGTGGGCCGTACCGTCCGGCAGCAGACCGAGCGCCGGTCCCCCGGGCACCTCGACCCAGTCCACGCGGTCGCCGGAGCGCAGCAGCATCCCGGGATGGCCGGCCCGCATCACCCGCGCCGAGCGGCCGTCCGGCAGCAGTTCCAGGCTGGTCAGCGTGGCGAAGATCTGCTCACCGGTGCGCTCGGCGACGAGGATCTCCTCCAGCGTGCTCAGCTGCCGGGCCCCGGTGGCACCGCTGACCACGAGCGTGCGCCAGGCGATGCGCAGCCCCACGCCGAGCGCGGCTTCGTCGGGGCCGTGTCCCGAGACGTCACCGACCAGGACGTGGACGCGGCCGTCCGCGGTCTGCACGACGTCGTAGAAGTCGCCGCCGAGCAGCGCCTGCTCCCGGCCCGGCAGATAGCGGGCGACCACCTCCGGGCCGGTCGTGCCGCGCAGCAGCGGTGTGGGCAGCAGCCCGCGCTCCAGCCGCCGGTTCTCCTCGGCCCGCAGCTGGCCCGCCTGGAGGGCCGCGGCCGCCTGCTCGGCCAGCTTGCGCTGGATCGCGTATCGGACCGCCCGGCCGAACAGCTCGGCGTCGACGCGGCCCTTGACCAGGTAGTCCTGGGCTCCCGCGGCGACCGCCGCCAGCCCGGTGCGCTCCTCGGCGAGTCCCGTGAGCACCACGACCGCCACGTCCGCGTACCGCCGTACCCGGGCCACGCCCTCCAGCCCGTGGGAGTCGGTCAGGTGCAGATCCAGCAGGACGCAGTCGGGTGTCTCGGCCGCCAGCGCGGCTCGCGCCTCGGCCAGGGAGCGTACCCAGGTCAGCCGCATCCCGGGGGAGCAGTCGGCGACCAGCTCCTCCACGAGGAGGGCGTCCGCCTCGTCGTCCTCGATCAGGAGCACCGTGGGCTCCTGCCAGGTCCAGGGCGCTCCCTGCGCCGTGGCGGTGTCAGGGGAGACGCGTACGCCGGCAAGCCCATGCTGTGTTGGGAGCATCCGTCCCCGCTTCCCCTCCAACGCCTCGGCCGAGCTTCTCGGAGCTCCTCGTTGCCATAGGGCAACGAACGAAGCGTACTGGCAGCGTCCCGTTCCGTTCCCCCGGGGAGGGGGTGGGGCGCTCCCATGGACGGTTTCCGGCCACTCCGGTTCCGGGTTCGCGCGGCCGGGGATTGACGGCTTCCCACCGTATGCCCGCCCGCGACCGGTTCACGCGTCCCTCCCGACGCACGGGTTTCTCCGGGCGGGTCCGTCCCGGTCCCTACGATGGCCCGGCCGGGGGGTGGTTGTCCGGCGGCTCGTCGGGTACCGCGTGTGGATGAGGGTGGTATCGGTATGGGCAGGTCATTACTGAAAGCGATGTATTCGTGACGCGTCTCGGCGGCATCGGGGACGACCAGCCGAACGGACCGGGGGACGATCTCCTGGCCGTCGCGCGGGAGCTCGCCCCTGCCGTGGACGGCCTGGCGCATCTGTGGTCGGTGGCCGCCCAGGGCGCGAGTCTGCGGTTGTCGCCGCACCAGTTGCGGGCCCTGCGGATCCTGCAGGCCGAACCGGGGCTCAATCTCACGGCGCTGGCGGAGGGCATGGAGATAGGTCCGCCGACCGCCAGCCGGCTGTGCGACCGGCTGGAGGCGGCGGGCCTGCTGGAACGGCTGCTGCATCCGCACAGGCGGCGTGAGGTGCGGCTCGTTCTCACGGGGCGCGGCCAACAGGTGCTGAGCGAAGTCGCCGAGCGCAGAGCGCGGGCACTCGCCGTGACCCTGGCCGGCATGGACCCCGCCGCGCGGGAGGCACTGAGCCAGGGAATGCGCGCCTTCCTGACCGCCCAGCACGACACGACCGAACAGACCGACGAACCGCGCTCCTGACCGGGTGCGCGTTGGCGGCCGGGCGGACCCGGCCGTGGCGGATCTTGCCGGAGGCCCTCGCGGGGCGAGCGGGGCCCAGGCTGGCGGGCAGGGCGGTGGGGTGCGCGTCCGGCCGCGGGACGCGTGAGCGGCTGGGCGAACCTGGCCGGGCGGGCCTCGCGGGGGCGAATGAAACCCGAGCGGGCAGGCAGACCGACGGCCGCACATCCGACCGCGGCAAGCGCGACCGGCCGGGGCGGACCACGCCGGGGCGAATGAAACCCGAGCGGGCAGGCAGACCGACGGCCGCACATCCGACCGCGGCAAGCGCGACCGGCCGGGGCGGACCACGCCGGGGCGAGTGGGGACCGGACGGGCAGGGCGGTGAGGCGCGTGTCTGGTCGCTGCAAGCGTGAGTGGCCGGGCGGGTCTTGCCGGGGCAGGCCGCACGGGGGCGAGTGGGGCCCGGACGGGCTGACGGGCCGATGGACTGCGCCCCTGACCGCGGACGCGTGAGCGGCTGGGCGGACCTTGCCGGGGCGTGTCCGGCCGGGGTGAACCCCTCCGGGGCACGTAGGGCCCCAGGCGGGCGGGCAGGGCGGTGGGGTGCGCGTCCGGCCGCTGCAAGCGTGAGTGGTTGGGCGGGGGCTTGGTGGGGTGGGCGTGGTCAGGAGTGGTGGGGGGCTTGGTTGTGGGGTGGGGGTGGGTGGGTTATGGCGGGGCGTGCCGGGCGTGCTCCGTGGGGGGCAGGGTGTGGCACAGCAGCAGGCAGATGTCGTCGTCGCGTGCGCAGTCGTGCAGGAGGGGCTTGAGCAGGGCGTCGGCCGCGGCCTGCGGGTCCTGCTCCAGCTCCGGGGTGCTCAGCGTGCCCAGCGTCCGGCCGAGGTGCTCGATGCCGGGGTCGATGCCCTGGGCCCGGCGTTCGACCAGGCCGTCGGTGTACAGCACCAGGGTCGAGCCGGCGGGCAGGTCGCTCCGGTGCTCGGCGTAGTCGTACGGCACCGGGACGCCGAGCATCACGCCCGGCCGGGCGTCCAGCACCCGTACGGTGCCGTCGGCCGCGCGCACCACGGCGGGCGGGTGGCCGGCCGACGCCCACACCACCTCCGGTTCGCCGGGCCGCAGGCGGGCGATCAACGCGGTGGCGTACAGCTCGGGTTGCTGGTGCCGGAGCATGCGGTGCAGCCGCGTGAGGATCGCCGCGGGGCTGTCGCTCTCCACGGCGTAGGCGCGCAGGGCGGTGCGCAGTCGGCCCATGACGACGGCGGCGTGCAGACCGTGCCCGGTGACGTCCCCTATGACGGCCAGCAGGCCGCCGTCGGGCTGGACGAAGGCGTCGTACCAGTCGCCGCCGATGTTCAGTCCCCGGGTGGCGGGAAGGTACCGCGCGGCCAGCAGCAGCCCGGGCCGGGCGGGCAGCTCGGTCAGCTGGGCGCGCTGCAGGACCTCGGCGGTGTCGCGGTACCGCTCGTAGCGGCGGGCGTTGTCCAGGGCGACGCCGGCCCGGCCGGCCAGTTCGACCAGCATCACCGAGGTGTCCGCGTCGAAGCGCGGGCCCGGGGCGGTGAGGGTGAGGACACCGATCGGGTGACGGCCGGTCAGGGGGACGGCCAGCAGCGGTCGCCGCGGGCTCGACGCGGCGGGCGGGAGGTCGTCCACGCCGGGCAGCCCACCGGGATGCGCGGCGGCGTGCTGGGGACGGCCGGTCCGGACGGCGGCCACCGCGGCGGCGGGGTGTTCCCGTACGCGCCGGGGGTGTTCGGCGTCGTTCTCCGCGTCGAAGAGCCATACGTCGAGGCGCTCCGCGTAGGTGGGCACCAGCAGCTCGGACAGGCGGCGCAGGACGGCCGTGGGGCTGAGGGAGGCCGTGATGGCGGCCCCGGCGTCGCCGAGGAACGCCAGCAGGCGCCGGGCCCGCTCGCTCTCGGCGCGCGCTGCCCGCTCGGCCTCCAGCAGGTCCCGCTGCACCAGCGCCGCGGCCTCCAGCTCGGAGTGCAGGGCCAGCACACCCTGGTCGGTCTGGTGTAACTCCTCCCGGTGCAGCCGTAGATGATGCTCTTGCCCGTCCAGCAGGCGCAGGACGGCCGCCGTGTCCGCGTCGGTGCGCAGCAGGGACTCGGGCAGCGGCGGCCCGGTGTCCGGGCGGCCGGGGGCGGTCCGGCGGGGCAGGGGGCAGACGAGGTCGGGCCCGTCGTCCGGGCCCGGCGTGGCGGAGCCGACGGGCCGCAGCCACACATCGAGCCGGGTGCCGTACCCGGCGCCGGCCCGCCGGACGCGGAGCCGCAGTTCTCCGGCGCCGCCCGCGCGGAGGAGGCGGCGCAGCCGTGCCGTCAGCGACGCGAGGAGGCGGGCCCGTTCCCGCGCCGGCGCCTCCCTGGTGACCTGGGCGACGGCGGCCCGGGCCCGGGCGGCGTCGGCGACGGACGCGATCGTCCACACGTCGGGCCCTTCCGTCATGGGCAGACCTCCGGCGGGCCGGCTGCCGGCACCGCCCCACCCCTGTCGGCGCGCGGCGGGCATGCGGCGCCACCGGCATCCCGCGGGACGCCGGCGCACCCTGTGCCGGCGTACTGGTCGGGGCCGGACGCCGACGCGGTGACCGCCGGCCCGGTGACCGCCGGCCCGGTGGGCGCCGGCGCGGCGACCGCCGGCGTGGCGACCGCCGTGGAGCGGGCGTCCGGTGCTGTGGCGGTGCGGGCCGGGGGCGTGGCGGCACGGCCATCCGGTGCTGTGGCGGCGCGGGCGTTCGGCGGCCTGGGGTGCTCGAAGGCGGGGAGGGCCCGGGCTCCGCTCATGGTCCTCCTGTGCGGGGGGAGGGCAGGCCGGTGACCCAGTCGGTGATGGTGACGGTGGTGCCCCGGCCGGGGCGGCTGTCGATATGGAATTCCTGGACGAGGCGTCTGGCGCCGCTCAGGCCCAGGCCGAGGCCGCCGCCGGAGGTGTAGCCGTCGGTCATCGCCAGGTCGAGGTCACGGATGCCGGGGCCGGTGTCCACGAAGGACAGCCGCAGGCCGCGCCGGGCGCCGTCCTCCCCCAGCCGGGTGATCTCCACGTGCCCGCCGCCGCCGTGGACGAGGGTGTTGCGGGCGAGCTCGCTGACGGCGGTCACCAGTTTCGTCAGTTGTACGAGGCTGAATCCGAGGTCGGCGGCGACCCGGCGCACCTGCCGGCGCACCTGCGCCAGGTCCGCGTCCGAGCCGATGGGCAGACGGGTGGTCGAGGCGGGTGGGGCATGCATCACGCACCCCCTTCCGGGTGAGCGGGGGGAAGGGCCGAGGGGACGCGGCCCAGCAGGGACAGGGCCCTGTCGACGTCCGGTGCCGTGTCCGGGCCGGGCAGGGCGAGGCCCGGTTCCACCAGGGTGATGGCCACGGCGGGACGCGTCCCGGCCAGGACGGTACGGGTGGCCGGCAGGCGCGCGGTCCCGGCGGCCTCGGCGGCCTCGGAGGTGTCGGCCGGGACGCGGCCGAGGAAGGAGTCGACGATCTCCACGCCGGAGATGCCGATCAGGACCCCGCCGACGGGCGCGGGGCCGGCGGCGACGCGTCCGGCGACATCGTGCCGAGGCCGCTCGGCCGCCCCGTCGCGCGGTTCTCCCCACAGGGTGACCGGCAGGACGTCACCCAGCGCCGGCACCGGCAGCGACACCGGCACCGGGCCCGGACGGACGGCGGACGGGCCGGTCACCGCGGGCTCGCTCCCACGGCCGGGGAGGGGGAGACGACGATGCCCTGCCGGGTGAGCGCGTACGCCAGGGCGTCGGCGAGGCCCGCCCGGGTGATGATCGTCCCGAGGTCGATGCCGAGGTGGACGATGGTCTGCGCGATGGCGGGACGGATGCCGGAGACGATGCACTCCGCGCCCATCAGCCGGGCGGCGGCGACCGTCTTCATCAGGTGCTGGGCCACCAGCGAGTCGACGGTCGGCACGCCGGTGATGTCGAGGATGGCGTACCGGGCCCGCTGCTCCACGATCGCCTCCAGCAGCGACTCCATCACCACCTGGCTGCGGGCGCTGTCCAGGGTGCCGATCAGCGGTACGGCGACGATGCTCTCCCACAGCTTGATCACCGGGGTGGCCACCTCCAGCAGTTGCTGCCGCTGACGGCCTATCAGCTCCTCGCCGGAACTGACGGTGGCCTCCATGACCACCAGCCGGAGCGTGTCCATCAGGACCGTCAGCGCGAGCACGCACGCGTGTTGGTCGGCGGCGTCCCCGGACTCCGCCCGCAGCAGTGCGACGGCCGGTTCGCGCAGGCCGGCGACCTCGCCCGCGATCTGCGACGGGTTGAATCCCGCCCGGGCGCGGGCCGCGGCCATGCGGCCGAGTTGCTCCCGGACGGCCGTGAAGCCGGGGGCGCCGACATCCTCCAGCCGCCCGGTGCGGGCCACCTCGGCCAGGGCGTCCAGCACGGCCTTGCCCGCCTCGACCGCCTCGTCCCGGGAGACGGTGAACACCGTACGGAACAGGGCGGCGTCCGCCCAGCGCTGGGCGATCTGCTCACGGCGCCGCTCTATGAAGGCGCCCAGCTTCCGCGCCACCTCGGGTGTCGTGTCGTACTCCGCCACCTGCATCGTCTCCCTGCTGTGCGCGGCCCTGGCCGAGCGACGGCGATCCGTCCGACAATTATTGCCACCTGGCAAGCATGAGGGGGAAGGGGTGCGGAGGCCAACACGCGATCGACACAATCGGGCGGTCCCGCCGCTCACCCGCCGGCCGGCCTCCCGTGCCAGTCCAGGCACACGACCAGGGCGTCGTCGTCGGGGACGGACTTGCCGCGGTGGCCGCTCAGCTCCCGCAGGATCGCGCGCGGCACGTCGGCGGCGGGCAGCAGCCGGGTGGAGTGGATCGCCCGGGCGAGCGGAGCGTCCCCGTACGTCTCCCCCTTGGGGGAGGCCACGGCGTGCACCCCGTCGCTGACGAAGACCAGCCGGTCGCCGGGGAGGACCTGGAAGTCCTGGGCCACGTAGTCGGTCTCCTCGAACATGCCCAGCGGCAGCTGGGCGTCGAAGGTGACGTGCTCCACGGTGCCGTCGCGCAGCCGCAGCAGCCGGGGCGAGCCCGCGTCCACGACACTGGCCCGGCCGGTGGCCAGGTCGAAGTCGAACATCAGCACGGACAGGTAGCAGCGGCCCCGGTAGTGGGCGTAGACGGCCTGGTCCGCGAGCGCCGCCTGGTCGGCGATGGAGATACCGGCGCGCCGGGCGTTGCGCAGCGCGTTGATGGCCAGGTTCGTCAGCAGCGAGGCCTCTATGCCCTCGCCCATGCCGTTGGTGACGTACAGCATGAGGTGGTCGGCGGTGGAGGACCAGTCGAAGTTGTCGCCGAAGATGGCGTAGGCGGGCTCCAGTTGTGCCCCCAGCTCGTACTCGGGGCGGGAGCAGGAGCGGCCGGGCAGCAGTTGCCACTGCATCTCGGCGGCGAGCGTGAGCCGTTCCTTGCGGCGCGCCTGCAGATACAGGTCGGTGTCGCGCTCGGCCACGATCACCTCGTGCCCCAGGATGTCGGCGATGTCGGCCAGTTCCGCCCCCCAGCGGCGGACGGCCTCGCCGCCGGGCAGGGTCACGGACAGCACGCCGAGCCGGTCGCCGCGCACACTCACCGGAAGGTGCAGCCGGGCCCTCCCGTCACACCCGTCCTCGCAGTACGGCCGCTGGGAGCCGAAGGCGCGGCCGGCCGGGCTGTTGTGCACCGGCACCGGCTCCAGGGTGTGCGGCAGCACCGACACCGGCTGGAGCACGCTCAGGCCGTAGTCGGCCATGAAGAGCTCGACGTCCTCCGCGCCGTACTGCTCCATCAGTACGGCACGGGTGGCGTCGAGCAGTGCGTCGGGAGCCGCTGTGCGCAGAGCGCGTTCAGCGGCCACGAATCTGTTCATAAGGGAGTGTTCACCAATCTTTCGCCGGACTACGTACGTGCCTCGTCCACGAGGCCGGTCTCCCGCACGAGCCGCGTCGGGCACCCTCGGGCCGCCCGGGGCCCGCACGCGTGCCTAGTACGCTGACAGGCGCCCCAGTGCCTGCGAGAGTGTGACCGTGACTGCCTTCCGCCGCCGCCCAGAGCCCGACGAGGTCGCGCGTGTGACCACCACGGCCGTCGAGCTGCTGGAAGTCGTGTGGGGCCGCGCCTCGACCGCGCCCACCTCCGCGTCCCAACTGCGCGTGCTGCACGTCCTGGAGCACCACGACGGCATCAACCTGCGCACGCTCGCGGAGTCCCTGGCGTCCACCCCGCCGTCCACCAGCAGGCTGTGCGACCGGCTGCAGGCCGCCGGGTTCGTCGAACGGGTGGCGAGCCCGGAGGACAGGCGCGAGGTGCGCCTGCACCTCAGCGGCCGGGGCCGCGCCTTCCTCGCCGATCTGCGGTCCCGCCGGGAGGGGGAGCTGCGGAAGGTGCTGGCGGATATGCCCGCCGCCAAGCGGGTCGCGCTGCTGGAGGGGCTGGAGGCGTTCTGCGCGACCGCGGCGACGCAGATACTCGACGACGCCCCGGATTCCGGCAGCCGCACCGCCTGAGCCGTCGTTCGCGGCACCGGTGCCACCGCTGCCTCTCGGCGATGGCGGCCGGCACACGGAGCGGCCTTCCTCCACCGGAGCATTCCAGGTCCTTCCCCGCGCACGTCCGACACGGCTACTTTGTTGCCTCACGGCCATTGTTGTCAAACGGCAACAATACGTCTGACAGCCCTTTCTCCGTCCCGGATACCCCGTGAGGGCCTGTTCTGCCGGTGGTTGTGCGCCATGTCTCCGAAAGAGGGGAACGGCGCATGTCCGGAGCCCGCGCGGGAAACCGCGACGGGCCGCGCGGGCGGGCTCGGCGTCTCCGGCCGCCTCCCGGCAGGCGGCCGGGCGCCCGGGCGGTCAGGCGGTCAGGCGGCGTCGGACGACCGCCGGCCGGTACGCGAGCGGGTACCGGCCGACTGCCCGCCGCCCCGGATCAGGCGCAGATGACGGGGGGCGCCGTGCCGCGGCGGCCGCGGCGAACGCGTCAGCCAGTCCTCCACCCGGTCCATGCCGTACAGCAGCAGTCCCACGACCGGCAGCAACAGGCACGCGACGATGGCCATGCTCGGGCTCCTTCCCGGCAGACAGCCGTGGACGGGTGCCCACACGGGAAGCGGCTACTGGGCGCTCGTGTGAACATGCTGTGTCCGTGCCGCCGGGCCGGGGCGGGTCCGCGGGTCAGACGCGCCGGGCGTGACGGGCGTGCTGGGCGTGGGGAGCGCGGTGGACCGGCCGTGCCGCGGGGGCCGTGGCGCGCAGCCGGTGGGCCGCCGCCAGCACCGAGGCGCCGGTGACGAGGGCGTAGCAGCCGATGACCTGGGCGACCGCGGCCGCGCCGGCGTCCGGCCGGGTCCACAGGAGCACACCGGCGACGACCGAGGCGGCACCGGCCAGGAACAGCGCCCCCTCGTGGCGCAGCTCGCGGCGGAAGCGGACCGCCGCCCAGATCTCCGCCACGCCGGCCGCCACGGCCCACGCGCCGATCAGCGTCCCGAGCGCGAGGGCGGTGACCCCGGGCCAGGCGATGGCGACCAGGCCGGCCGCGATGCCCAGGACGCCCCCGGCCGCGTGCGCCACGCGATGCGCCTTGTCCCCCTCCCGGCGGCAGGAGCCGGTCAGCAGGGCGAGGCCGTCCCCGAGCGCGTAGAGACCGAACAGCAGGGCCAGGGCCAGCGCGGTCACCCCCGGCCACACCAGCGCCACCACGCCGAACATCAAGGCCACCGAGCCTCGCGCGACCAGCATCCACATCAGTTGCCGCCGCAACCTCCACACCCCTTCGCGCTCGCCGGACAGGTCCGCCACGCGTACCCCGCCGCCGTCCGCGGACACCGGCCCGGAGTCCCGGCACCGGGCCGGCGCGGCCGCGCGAGCGTCCGGTGCGGAGCACCAGCGGTCCGGTCCCGTCGGACACGGGAGGACGGGGGCGGTCACGACGGGGGCCGTGCCGTGTGGGCTTCGTCTCCCTCACGGCTCCCGGCGGGTCCGTCGGGGTCCCGTCCGCCGGTGGCGGCAGGGGCCGCGTACGGGCCCGTCGCGGGAGGTCACAGCGCTGTGGGCGCAAGCGGCCGGGGGTAATGCCGCGCCGCTGCGAACCAATATCTGTGGTGGCGACGTAAGAAATCGACGCGGCGCGCGATACATATTCCCACGATCACAGCCGGGACGGAATTACGCACACCGCATGACCTGCGCCGACGTGCTAGTGTCGTCATCAGTTGCAGGTGTGGTTGCCAGAAGGTTTTTCCGACGGTTGATCATCACGGCGACACGGAATGCGCACAGGGCGTATTCCCGACACCGTCTCCGAAGGAGAAATAAAATGGCTACTGGCACCGTGAAGTGGTTCAACGCGGAAAAGGGCTTCGGCTTCATCGAGCAGGACGGCGGCGGCCCCGACGTCTTCGCCCACTACTCGAACATCGCCACCCAGGGCTTCCGCGAGCTGCTGGAAGGCCAGAAGGTGTCCTTCGACATCGCGCAGGGCCAGAAGGGCCCGACGGCCGAGAACATCATTCCCGCCTGACCCTCGGGATTGACGCGTACTTCACAGCTGGGGCCCGCACCTTGGGGTGCGGGCCCCGGCTCGCTTTATTACCAGGGTGATTCGACCCTGTCATTTTCGGCCCGTTCTCGCGATTCTCTGCGCCGCTCGTACTGCCGCGGAAATTCCTTGATACGCGCCCGCATCGAGGAAGGTTCCGCATGAACCGCACCCGTACGACCCGCACCCGCACCACCGGTACCGGCCGCGGCTACGACCGCTTCGGCGGAAGTGGCGGCGGCGGCCGCTCCGGCGGCCCGCGCCGCTCCGGCGGTAACGGAAACCGGCGGCCCGCGCAGGGCGAGTTCGCGCCGCCGAAGACGATCACGCCGGCGCTGCCCGCCGTCGAGGCGTTCGCCGATCTCGGCATGCCGGCACCGCTGCTGGCCACGCTCGCCAAGGAAGGCGTGACCGCCCCGTTCCCGATCCAGGCGGCGACCCTGCCGAACTCCCTGGCCGGCCGTGACGTACTCGGCCGCGGCCGTACCGGGTCGGGCAAGACCCTCGCCTTCGGCCTCGCGGCACTGGCCCGTACGGCGGGCCGGCGGGCCGAGCCGCGCCGGCCGCTGGCCCTGATCCTGGTCCCCACCCGGGAACTGGCCCAGCAGGTCACCGACGCGCTCGCGCCCTACGCCCGCTCCGTGAGCCTGCGGCTCGCCACCGTCGTCGGCGGGATGTCCATCGGCAGGCAGGCAGGCGCGCTGCGCACCGGCGCCGAGGTGGTCGTCGCGACGCCCGGCCGGCTCAAGGACCTCATCGACCGGGGCGACTGCCGGCTCGACGACGTCGGCGTCACCGTCCTGGACGAGGCCGACCAGATGACCGACATGGGCTTCATGCCCCAGGTCACCGCCCTACTCGACCAGGTCCGCCCGGACGGCCAGCGGCTGTTGTTCTCGGCCACCCTGGACCGCAACGTCGATCTGCTGGTCCGCCGCTACCTGACCGACCCGGTGGTGCACTCCGTCGACCCGTCGGCCGGTGCCGTCACCACGATGGAGCACCACGTGCTGCACGTGCACGAGGCGGACAAGCACCGCACCACCACCGAGATCGCGGCCCGGGACGGCCGGGTGATCATGTTCCTGGACACCAAGCACGCGGTGGACCGGCTGACCAAGCACCTGCTGAACAGCGGTGTCCGCGCCGCGGCCCTGCACGGTGGCCGCTCCCAGCCGCAGCGCACCCGGACCCTGGCGCAGTTCAAGGACGGTCACGTCACCGTCCTGGTGGCCACCAACGTCGCGGCCCGCGGCATCCACGTCGACAGCCTCGACCTGGTCGTCAACGTGGACCCGCCCAGCGACCACAAGGACTACCTGCACCGCGGCGGCCGTACGGCCCGCGCCGGGGAGTCGGGCAGCGTCGTCACCCTGGTGACCCCCGGCCAGCGCCGCGGCATGACCCGGCTGATGGCCTCGGCCGGCATCACCCCGCGCGTCACCCCGGTCCGCTCGGGCGAGGCGGAGCTGACCCGCATCACCGGCGCCCAGGAGCCCTCCGGCGTCCCGGTGGTCATCACCGCGCCGGTCGTGGAACGCCCCCGCCGCGCGTCGTCGCCGTCCCGGAACCGCCGGGGCGGCACCGGCCAGGGCCGGCCCGCCGGTGCGGGAACGCGCCGCAGGACACAGCGGCGGCCCGGCAACGACTCCGCCGCCTGAGCCCGGCGCAGCCCCGGAAGACCCCTCGGTCGACCGGGGCCGCACGGTCCCCGGGCCGTCCCGCCGCTACCGAAGGAGACACCCTTGACGCCAGTACGGACGCAGCACCGCATGCCGGACCCCGCCCCCGTGACCGCGGACGGGGACGTCGAGGGGCACGGGCCCCGGGTGTGGGACGACATGACCGTCGAGGTGGCTCTGGCCGTCATGGCGGGGGCCCGGGTCGAGTACCTGACCGTGTGCGACGAGGACGACCGGAGCACGGGCCTGGTCACCCGGGTCCGGCTCGCCGGGCTCCGTGACAGTTCCGCGTACACCGACCGGATCCGGCTGCGGGACGTCCTCGCCCTCTCGCACTGATCCGCCCGGCCGGACCGGCCCCCTTCTCTCCCCCCGACTTCTCCCCCTGTGAGGCCTCATGCGCTGCGTCATCGCCCGGTACCCGTTCGACCTGACCAGAACCGGGGTGCTGGACTCGATGAAGGGCGTCAAGCCCGAGCCGGTCACGGGCGCGTCCGTGACCATCGGCCGCCGGCGCTACCCCGTCAAGCAGGTGGGCCGGGTCCTCACCCGGCAGGACCCGCGTGACTTCACCGCCGGCGAAGTCACGCGGGCCATGACGCGCCTCGGCTTCACCTGCCACGACCAGCCCGGGGCCGCGCCCGTGGGCGCGGGCGCGCCCGATCCGCTGCGGGCCGCGTCGGCACTGCTCGGCGGCCCCGGCGGCTCCGGTCCCGTGGCCGTATGACGACGGGCGGGAAACCGCCTCCAGGATCCCGGTGGGGGCCCTTCCGACATCTGTCGGGAGGGCCCCCACCGCTGTGTCGCCGTCCGCCGGGACACCGCGGGCCGGGCGCAGGGGCCCGGCCCGCGTCTCACCGGTCGGAGTAACTGAGGTCGCCCACGGACCACGCGCTGACGTCCTTGATGGCGACCCGGTACATGCCTCCCGTCTCCGGGATGCCGAGGCTGCCCTGCAGGATGCGGGCGAGGTGGAAGTGCAGATGCGTGGGCGCCTCGTCACGGCCGGGCCGGGATCCTCGTGGGTCACGGGTGAAGACGCCCGCGAACGGGCCGAGGCGGTCGGAGTCCTTCAGGACCTCCGCCACCCGCTCCCTCCACACGGCTTCGGGAGCCAGCCGGCCGGTGATGACGGCGCCGCCGACGACCACGGTCAGCGACATCTGATTGCTTCGCTCGGACTCCACCGCGGCGGAGATGGCGACGAGCAGCTCATCAGGGTTAGACATGACAGCAGAGCTTATGCGGCCCGGCCGCCCCCGCACCGCCGCGGGGCGTGAAGTGACCGCGCGGACGTCCGGGCACGGCTCCCGGCCAACCGGCGAGGAGTCGGGCACGGCAGACGCCCTACTCCGCCGAAAGAGTGAAATCTAGTTTTGTCGCAGTAGATTTTTGTCGCTGCCACGGGTAGGGTTCTTCTCGTAGACGGAAGTCGAGCGAGACCCGCCAGACACGAACTGGCGGGTGGCGGCCACAGCGTCCCGGGAAGCGGGTGGAGGGCCGCCGACAGCAGTACCGGTTCGTTCAGTGGATTGGTCCGAGAGGAACGGAGGAGCTGACGCCATCAGGATCGCCCGGCCCGAGAAGCACTCGGCCCGGGTACCGCAAGACCCCGGATTGGATGGTGGTCCCCGGTCACGCAGCTGCGATCCCCCGCTCCGCCCTGCCGGGCCGGGTAGCGGAAACAGAAGGTCGGCACAGCAGTAGGGCCGACAGATGGTGTTGAATTTCCTTCGGGGCCCTGGTGCCGTACGGCATCAGGGCCCCTCGACGCGTTGCACAGCGAGGTGACATGACATCGGACAACCCTCTGAATGATCGTCTGGACGACGACGACTACCCCGCGTACACGATGGGCCGGGCAGCCGAGATGCTCGGCACCACCCCGGCCTTCCTGCGGGCCATCGGCGAGGCCCGGCTGATCACTCCCCTCCGCTCGGAAGGAGGACACCGCCGGTACTCCCGCTACCAACTGCGGATCGCGGCCCGCGCCCGCGAGCTCGTCGACAGAGGGACCCCGATCGAGGCCGCGTGCCGCATCGTCATCCTTGAGGACCAGCTGGAGGAAGCCCAGCGCATCAACGCCGAGTATCGCCGGGCCGCCGGCGAAGCGGCGGGCCGCACCGGCGCCGGCTGACCGCACCCCGCCGGGGCCGCGCGCCGACGCTTGGCGAACCCGGGAACGGCTTCGCCCCCGCCCCGCGCCCTGCGAGAAACCCCAGGTCAGCGGCCCGGCCGACGTGCGACACCCGTCGCACCCCCTACGACGACCACTGCATCGGCGCCCGCACGGTGCGCGCCGGCAGGAGCACCCCCGTGGCCGGATTCACCGACACCCGTCACGTTGCCTCGCCCCTCTTCCCCGGCGGTCAGAGCCGCGGGGTTCAGCCGGAAGGTGTGGTGGTGGGGCCGTAGGCCGCCGCGAGGAGGGGCGGGAGGGTGGACGGGGTGGCCCGGTAGGTCTGGGTACCCACCGTTGCCAGGGCGAGGGAGGCCAGGACCGAGCCGGCGCGGGCGGCGTCGGGCGGGGTCCGGCCGGTCGCCAGGGCGGCGAGATAGCCCGCGCGGAACGCGTCGCCCACACCCGTCGGGTCGACGACCGCGGTCGCCGGGGCCGCCGCCACCTCCACCGGGGGTTCTCCGGCGCGGTCGATCCGGCTGCCCTTCTCGCCGAGCGTGGTCACCCAGGTGCCGACCCGGCCCAGCACCTCGCCCCTGGTCCAGCCGGTCTTGCGCAGGAGCAGTTCGTGTTCGTACTCGTTGGTGAACAGGTGGTCGGCGCCGTCGACGAGCGCGCGGATGCCGGGGCCGTCCAGGCGGGCCAGCTGCTGCGACGGGTCGGCCATGAAGCGGATGCCCAGCGACCGGCAGGCGCGGGTGTGGCGCAGCATGGCCGCCGGGTCGTCCGCGCCGATCAGGACGACGTCCACGCCGGCGGCGACCTCGGCGAGATCGATGTGCGCCGCCTCCGTCATCGCGCCCGGGTAGAAGGACGCGATCTGGTTGCCGTCCGGGTCCGTGGTGCACAGGAAGCGGGCCGTGTGGCGGGTGGCGGAGACGAGGACGGCCCCGGTGTCCACGCCCAGGGCCGACAGCCGGGCGCCGTACTCCGCGAAATCGGCGCCGACCGCCCCCACCAGCAGCGGGCGGTGCCCCAGCAGGGCCAGCCCGTAGCTGATGTTGGCGGCGACCCCGCCCTGGCGGATCTCCAGACTGTCCACCAGGAACGACAGCGACACCCGGTCCAGGCGGTCGGCCAGCAGCTGGTCGGTGATGCGGGCCGGGAACGTCATCAGGTGGTCGGTGGCGATGGAGCCGGTGACGGCGATCCGCATCTCACACTCCCGCCGCGGCGCGCAGCGCGTCCACCCGGTCGGTGCGCTCCCAGGTGAAGTCGGGCAGCTCGCGGCCGAAGTGGCCGTAGGCGGCGGTCTGGCCGTAGATCGGGCGGAGCAGGTCCAGGTCGCGGATGATGCCCTTCGGGGAGAGGTCGAAGACGTCGCCGATGGCCTTCTCCAGGACGGCCTGCGGGACGCGCGCGGTGCCGAAGGTCTCCACGAACAGCCCGACGGGCTCGGCCTTGCCGATGGCGTAGGCGACCTGGACCTCGCAGCGGGAGGCCAGGCCGGCCGCCACGACGTTCTTGGCGACCCACCGCATCGCGTACGCCGCCGAGCGGTCCACCTTGGACGGGTCCTTGCCGGAGAAGGCGCCGCCGCCGTGGCGGGCGTAGCCGCCGTAGGTGTCGATGATGATCTTCCGCCCGGTCAGACCGGCGTCGCCCATCGGGCCGCCGATCTCGAACCGGCCCGTCGGGTTGACCAGCAGGCGGTAGCCCTCGATGTCCAGCTTGATGCCCTCGGCCGGCAGGGCCTTCAGCTCCGGCTCCACGACGAACTCGCGGATGTCGGGGGCGAGCAGCGACTCCAGGTCGATGTCGGAGGCGTGCTGGGAGGAGACCACCACCGTGTCCAGCCGGACCGCCTTGTCGCCGTCGTACTCGATGGTGACCTGCGTCTTGCCGTCCGGCCGCAGGTAGGGGACGGTGCCGTTCCTGCGGACCTCGGAGAGCCGGTGGGACAGGCGGTGGGCGAGGCGGATCGGCAGGGGCATCAGCTCGGGGGTCTCGTCGGTGGCGTAGCCGAACATCAGGCCCTGGTCGCCCGCGCCGCCGGTGTCGACACCCTGGGCGATGTCCGGGGACTGCGCGCCGATCGACACCGACACGCCGCAGGAGGCGCCGTCGAAGCCCTTCTTGGAGGAGTCGTAGCCGATCCGGAGGATCGTTTCGCGGACGAGGGTCGCGATGTCCGCGTAGGCGGTGGTGGTGACCTCGCCGGCCACGTGCACCTGGCCGGTGGTGATCAGGGTCTCCACGGCGACCCGGGCGGTGGGGTCCTGGGCGAGCAGGGCGTCCAGGACGGCGTCGCTGATCTGGTCGGCGATCTTGTCGGGGTGGCCCTCGGTCACGGACTCCGAGGTGAACAGGCGACGGGACATGTCGGGCGTCTCCTTACCCGGGGAGGTGGGCGGCGGGGCACCGGCTCCGCACCGCCGCGGGGACACGGCGGTGCGGAGCCGGACGTGCTGGACGTGCTGGACGAGCCGGACGAGCCGGGACGGGCCGGGTCAGCTCTCCGGGTGGTGGACGGCGAACACCGTGTACGCGTGCGGGTCGGGCTTGGCCAGCGCGGCGGCCCGGTCCCGGTACACCTGCACGTCCGGGTCGCCCATGGTGGCCTTGATGTCGGCCTTGCTGACCCACTGCGCGTAGTAGACCAGGCGCTTGCCGTCGAGGCTGGTCAGGATGTTCACGGAGATGCAGCCGGGCCGGTGCCGGATGAACTTCTCGGCGCCCTCGCTGAGCACCTCGGCCAGCTCCTGCTGCTTCTCCGGCTCCACGTCGAAGACGTTGATCATGGCGTAGGTGCCGTCGTTCTCCCGGATGACCGTCTCTGACATGACGTTTCCTCTCATGGTTGGCATGACGTCGGTGATGCGTCGGTGGCGTGTGTCAGGCGGGCGGGGCCGCCCAGGCGCGGGCCACCTCCAGCGCCTGCTCGGGGTTGAGCCGGGGGTCGCACAGGGTGGCGGGCGCGGTCCCGGCCGGGGTGGCGCCGAGTTCGGCCGGATCCGTCCGGACGCACTCGGCGACGTCGTGCGGGGTGGTCTCCAGGTGCAGGCCCGCGGGTGTGCCGCCCGCCTCGGTGACCACCTCAAGGAAGGCCCGGACCTCCTCCACCACCGTCCGCACCACCCGGACCTTCGCCCCGGACGGTGCCTTGACGGTGTTGCCGTGCAGCGGGTCGCACAGCCACGCCACCCGGTGCCCGGCCTCGCGGACGGCGCCGACCAGCGGCGGCAGCGCGGTGCGCACCGCCGACGCGCCCATCCGGGAGATCAGGGTCAGCCGGCCGGGCTCGCGGTCCGGGTCCAGCCGGGCGCACAGGGCGAGCAGGTCCGCCGGGCGGGTCGCCGGGCCGACCTTGCACGCGACCGGGTTGGTCACCTGCGCCAGCATCCGGGCGTGCGGGCCGTCCGGGTGCCGGGTGCGCTCGCCGATCCAGGGCAGATGGGTGGAGGCCAGCAGGACGTGCCCGGCTGCGGTGCGGCGCAGCAGCGGCAGCTCGTAGTCGAGGACCAGCGCCTCGTGGCTGGTCCACACCGGGGCGCCGGTGGGCAGCGCCCAGTCGCTGGTGCGCTGCCGCAGATACGTCACGGCGCGATGGGCGGCGTAGTAGCACTCCAGCATGCGGCGCGGGTCGGCCTGGCGGGCCGCCGCGGTGGGCTCCGGCGCGTTGACCAAGTGGCCCCGGTAGACCGGCAGTTCGGTGCCGTCGACCAGTTCGGTGGGCGCGCTGCGCGGCTTGGCGAACTGTCCGGCGATGCGGCCGATGCGCACCACCGGCCGGCCGGTGGCCGCCACCATCACCCCGGCCAGCGCGTCCAGCAGGCCCGCCTTGCGCATCACCGCCGACGGGGCGCACTCGGCCGGGTCCTCCGCGCAGTCGCCCGCCTGGATCACCAGGTAGTGACCGGTCGCCGCCTCGGCCAGCAGGGTGCGCAGCAGGCGGACCTCCTCCCAGGTCACCAGCCCCGGCAGCTGGGCGAGTTCGGCGCGGACCGCCGCGGCCTGGACGGGGTCGTGCCAGGCCGGCTGCTGCGGTGCCGCGCCGAGGTCGCGCGGGAAGTCCTCGTCGAGATCGTCGAGGGGGACCTCGACGGCGAGCGGGTGCAGCGGATATCCGGGGCGGGTCAGCCCGGTCACGGTCGTCCTCCTGGGGTCGGCGCGAACGCGTACGGTGCGGTGGCGGGCGCCATCAGAACGACGACGCCTCGGCGGGCAGCCGGCGCGCCAGCGTCAGGCCGTCGGCGACCGGCAGCATGACCAGCTCGACGCGCTCGTCCTTGCGGGCGTGGTCGTTGAACGCGTGGACGGCGGCGGCCTTGACCCCGGGGAACTCCGCGACGACCTCGCCGCTGAACAGCGTGTTGTCCACGAGGATCAGCCCGCCCGGACGCATCCGGGGGACCAGCTCCTCCCAGTAGTCGATGTAGCCGGGCTTGTCGGCGTCGATGAAGGCGAGGTCGAGGTGCGGCTCGGCGGGCAGGGCGCGCAGGGTCGACACGGCCGGGCCGAGGCGCAGCTCGATGCGGTCGGACACCCCGGCGCGGGTCCAGAACTCCCGGGCCAGCGCGGTCCATTCGGCGGAGACGTCACAGGTGATCAGGGTGCCGCCGGGGGCCAGCCCGCGGGCCAGGCAGAGCGAGGACGAGCCCGTGAAGGTGCCGACCTCCACGATGGTGCGGGCACCGAGCAGCCGCACCAGGAAGGTCAGCAGGGCGGCCTCCTCGGGGGCGACCACCATGTGCGCCTGGTCCGGGATCGCCTCCCTGGTCCGCTCGGCCAGCTCCGCCAGCAGCGGGTCGGGGACCATCCTGCCCTGGACGAGCAGGTAGTCGTGAAGTTCGGGCGTGAGCGCGATGTTCCTGAGCGTTTCGTTCCGCAGCACGGGTGCTCCCGGTGGTCTAGGGATGGGTACGCAGGGTGGGGGCGACGGGACGCGGCGCGCGGGGGCGGGGCACCGCGCGGGTCCCGGCTCAGGCGTCCGGGCGCTTCGGGGCGGCCGGCCACGCCTGGTACGCCTGGCGGACCGCCTCGGCCGGACGGGGCAGATCGGCGGTGGCGCCGCGCAGGTCGCCGGCGCAGTGCAGCTCGAAGCGGCGCCGGCGGGCGGGGCGCCGGTGGTCGCGCACGAAGTACGTCACGGTCGATCCCGCCGGTCCGCCCTCGTGCGGGTTGTGGCCGCCGCCCTCCCACAGCAGCCCCGCCTCGGCGTGCCAGGTGGTGACGAGCCGGCGCAACAGCGGGCCGGAGGGGCGGTCGACGACGAACGCGGTGTGGTTCTCGAAGCCGTACGCGGACTCCGCCGCCTCGACGCGCTCGTCGAACGCCTCGCTGTCGCGGGGGAAGAGGAAGACCTCCACGGCAGGGTGCCGCCGCCCGTCCGGCAGCGGGATCCGCAGGCGGGTGATGTGCACGTCGCAGCGCGCCGGGTCCAGCCGGTGGCGTGCGCCGAGCCGGGCCCGCACCACGGTGCTGGGCACGGCGGGAAGGGGCGCCAGTCCCCGTTCCGCCAAGTGGCGCAGGCCGGCGTCGAGGGTGTCGGGAAACAGCAGAACGGCGCAGTGGTCGAACGTGCACTCCCGCTCGGTCAGCGCGGCAGCCGTGCCGTCCGGTCGCAGCGGCGCGAGAAGTTCGGACGCCGGTGCCGTACTGGCGTGGCGGGCATCGTGGATCACCGCGTCGAGACGGCGCAGGTCGGCCGTGCTGAACGCGCCGTCGGCGACCGGATCGGCGGCCTGCCGGAATGGCGGATGGGTGGTGCCGGAGGATTGAACGAAGGCCATTGATACCTCCTGCCTCAGGGCCGCCGGAATTCTGTGCAGGTCTTTGTTTTCCGGGCAAGTGCAATCTGTGAACGGAAGGTTTCACGACCCGCGAGCCGGTGGGTTACCCATCCGTAGCACCGCTTTGACCAGCGGTTTCGTGTCGATTCGGTCTTACAGATGACCCGTATCGGAGGCGACGATCGGTCCGCGCTCGGCTTTTTTCGACCCTCCCCGGAAGCGGAATGCACACGTTCCTTATTGATGTTTCTTACCATCCGGGAATCCACGGTTCGCTTGCCCCGATGGCAATCATCGGCGGTGCCGAACGACATCACGGCACGATACGGCGGCACACCCACGATCACCCTGGGCGGCTTCGCTCTTCATTGAGCTTTCTTATCGGGTCCGGCCGCGTACACGGCATCGGAAATCCTTATCGGCGAATGCTGGACCAGGCGATCGGACGCCCCGCAGAATCCCCTCTCGCAAGGCAGCGCCTGATTCGTTCTGCCGCAACGGAGGTTTCCTCGTGAACGCTCCACCCACGGATTTCCTGACCACGTCCGGCACGTTCACCGACGCACTGGTACGCGCGGCCGACCGCCGCGTGGAACCCGCCGTGTGGGACGGCGGCCGCCGGCGGACCTGGCGGGACTGCCTCCGCCAGGCCGAGCGCACCGCCGCCGCCCTGCACCGGCACGGGCTCACGGCCGGCGACGTACTGGCGGCCCGGCTGCCCAACTCCTGGGAGCTGGTGGTGCTGCACGCGGCCACCGCCCGGCTCGGTGTGCTGCTGCTGCCCCTGCACTCCGCCTACGGCCCCCGCGAGACGCGGACGCTGATCGAGCAGTCCGGCGCGGTCGCGCTGGTGGCCGCCGCCGTACAGCGCGGACACGACCGCCTCGGCGAGATCCGCGCCCTGCGCGACGACTGCCCCGGACTGCGGCACGTCTGGGTGTCCACCGGCGCCGGACACGGGGGCACCCGCACCCGGGACACCGGCCCCGCCGGCACCGGCACCCACGTCACCGGTCCCGCCGGCGCCCGCACCCACGTCACCGGCCCCGGCTCCACCGGCGGGCTGCCGGACCTGGCGGGTCTGCTCGAAGAGGCACCGGACCACCCGGCCGTCCGGCTGCCTCCCCCGCCCACCGACCCCACGGCCCCCCTGGTGCTGCTGGCGTCCTCCGGTACGACCTCCCGGCGGCCGAAGCTGTGCGTCCACAGCCACGCCGGACTCCTCGGCAACGCCGCGGCCGTGGCGGCGGACGGCGGACTCGGCGCGCGGGACACCATCGTCTCCGCGAGCCCGCTCAGCCATGCCTTCGGGCTGCTCTCCGTCCATCTCGCCCTGGTCACCGGCGGCGCGGTGGGCCTGTTCGGCGCCTGGGAGCCCCGCGCCTTCGCCGCCGCCCTGCGCGCCTGCGGCGCCACCGCCGCCTTCGCCGTCCCCGCCCAGCTGCGCGACCTGCTCGCCCTCCCGGCAGCCGGCGGCGGAGACGCTCCGCTCAGGCTGCGGGAGGTGCGCACCGGCGGCGCCCCCGTGCCCCGCGAACTGGCCGACGGCGTGCGGCGCGTCCTGGGCGCCCGGCTCATCGTCCAGTGGGGGATGACGGAGATCGGCGCCGGTACGTACACCCGCCCCGGTGATCCGCCCGAGGCGGCCGGCACCATCGGCCGGCCCGCCCTCGGCGCGGCCGTGCGCGTCCACCGGGACGGCCGGCCGGCCGCGCCCGGCGAGACCGGTGAACTCCAGTACCGCAGCCCGTGGATGTTCTCCGGCTACCACCGCGCCCCCGAGGCGACCCGGGCCGCGTTCACCCCGGACGGCTGGCTGCGCACCGGCGACCTGGCCGCCCTGCGACCGGACGGCTCGGTGGTCTACCGGGGCCGGGCCGACGAGCTGATCAACCGGGGCGGGCTGAAGTTCAGCGCGCTGGAGGTGGAGGAACTCCTCGACGACCTCCCGCAGTTGGCCCAGCACGCCGTCGTCGCCCGCCCCGACCCGCGCCTCGGCCAGCGCGCCTGTCTGGTCGTCGCGCTGCGCCCGGGGACGCGTCTCACCCTGGACGACGTCACCGGGCACCTGGCCGGCAAGGGTCTGGCCACCTACAAGCTCCCCGAGCAGCTGGTCGTCGTGGACCGGCTGCCCACCACCGTGACCGGCAAGATCGCCCGCGCCCGCCTGCGGACGATCCCCCTGCCCCCGCTCCCCGTACAACCGCCCCGGCGCACCCCTGTCCCCGCGGCCCCCGCGGCCCCCGCGGGCCGGACGGAGGCGGGAACGTGAGCGGGGGCGCGGGCGAGGGCGGGGGGGCCGGGTCAGGCGGCCAGCTGTCTGCGGAGCACCGTCTGCAGGCCGACCAGGTTGGGGTTGGCCGAGTTGCGGTCCAGCCACGTCATGGTGACCGCCGTGCGCAACCGGGCGTCCTCCACCTCGATCACCGCGACCTCGCGCCGGTCCGCCTGGGCCCGCACCGCGACATGCGGCAGCAGGGCACAGCCCATTCCCGCGGCCACGCACGCGCCGAGCGTGCCGATGCTGGACACCTCCGCGACCGGCTCCTTGGCGGCGGCACCGGAGAAGGCGCCGTCGTACATCTCGCGGAAGCCGCAGCCCCGCTCGGTGGCCAGAAACGGTTCCTTGACAAGCTCGGCGAGCGGTGCCCGGCCGCGTTCGGCCAGCGGATGGTCCGGCGGGGCGATCACCACCAGCGGTTCCTCGGCCAGCGTCTCGGCCAGCAGCCCCGTCTCCGGCGGCGGAGCGCCGAAGGTCAGGCAGACGTCCAGGTCTCCGCGGCGCACCGCCTTGTACAGCTCCCCCCGGTTGCCCTGGGTGACACGGACCCGCGCCTCGGGATACAGCGAGCGGTAGCGCGCGAGCACCGCGGGCAGCAGATGCAGGCCCACCGTCTCCAGCGCGCCCACCGCCACCTCGGCGTCGGGCCGGGACACCGCCCAGCGTGCCTCTTCCAGCAGCTTGAGGATCCGCCCGGTGTACTCCGACAGGGCCACACCCTGCGGGGTCAGCCGCACCCGCCGCTGGGACCGGTCGAGCAGGTCCACCCCCAGCTCGCGCTCCAGGGCCTGGATCTGGTCGCTGACGCTGGACTGCGCGTAGTGCAGTTCCCTGGCCGCCTGGGTGACGCTGAGCGTCCGGGCGACCGTCTCGAACGTCCGAAGATGCCGTAGCTCCACGTCCTGGCTCCCCCTTGCTCGACCCATCGGCTGAGCCGATGTTACCCATAGGGCATTCCCGTCGTCACCAGCGGCAATTCGCCTTTCCGGTCCGCTTGAATGGTTTGTGCCGCCCCCCGCAACTTCCTCTTCTATGGCGGTAATTCACGCAATCGAACGAAGGAGAATTACATGTCGACGCAGGCGGAACCGCAGCGGGCTTCCGTCGCACCGGCACGAACCGACAAGCCCTCGCGGACCCTGCTGGTCGGGCTCTCGCTCGGCTACTTCATGGTCCTGCTGGACATGACGATCGTCTCGGTGGCACTGCCCGCCATCTCCACCAGCCTCCACGTCGGGCTGAGCGGTCTGCAGTGGGTCACCAACGGCTACACCATCACCTTCGCCGCCCTGCTGCTGACGGCCGGCTGGCTGTCCGACCGGCTCGGCGGGCGCCGGGTCTTCCTCTGGGGCCTGGCCGCCTTCGGGATCCTCTCCGGCGTCTCCGCCGCCGCGAACACCCTCGGCGCCCTGGTCGCCCTGCGCCTGGCGCTCGGCGTGGCGGGTGCGCTGCTGCTGCCCGCCTCCCTGGCGGTGATCACCAACGCCTACAGCAACCCCGCCGACCGCGCCCGTGCCGTCGGCAACTGGGCCGCCATCACCGGGCTCGCCCTGGCCGCCGGCCCCCTGGTCGGCGGCGCGCTCACCGACACCGTCGGCTGGCGCGCGATCTTCCTCATCAACGTGCCGCTGGCGCTGGTCAGTTTCCTGATCACCATGCGTCTGGCCCCGGAGACGGCCATCAAGCAGCGCAGCGGCCTCGACGTCACCGGCCAGGTCAGCGCGGTCGTCGCCCTGGGCGCCCTGTCGTACGCGCTGATCGAGGGCCCGGCCAAGGGCTGGGGGGCCACGGCGGTCGTCGCCACCATCGTGCTGGCCGCCGTGGCCGCCGCGGTGTTCGTCGCCGCCGAGTCGCGGGCCGGGGACGCGGCGATGCTGCCGCTGCGCATGTTCCGCAGCCGCGGTTTCTCCGCCGCGCTCACCTCGGGCCTGCTCGCCAACTTCGGCCTGTCCGGGCTGCTGTTCGTGCTGTCGCTGTTCTTCCAGGAGAGCCGCGGCTACTCCTCCTTCAGCGCCGGCCTGGCCTTCCTGCCGCTGACCCTGCCCACCGCCTTCAACCCGATCTACACCGGCCGTCTCGTCGGCCGCATCGGCCCGCGCCGCCCCGCCACCATCGGGTTCGTCCTGATGGGCGTCGGCGCGCTGCTCCAGGCGCCGTTCACCGGCGACTCCGCCCTGGCCCTGACCGCCACCGTGATCGGCCTGCTCGCCTTCGGCTTCGGCGTCTCCTTCGCCCTGCCCGCGCTGGTGGCCGGCATGGCGAGCTCCGTACCGCCCGAGCTGGCCGGCATCGGGGCCGGCGCGCTCAACTCCGCCCGCCAGGTCGGCGCCTCCCTCGGTGTCGCCGTCCTCGGTGTGGTGCTCAACCTGTCCGCGACCAACGCCGGCGGCACCCGGTGGGCGCTCGTCGTCGGCGGACTGACCCTGCTGCTCGGAGCCCTGATCACCGTGTCGGGTCTGCGGGGGCGTACCGCGAGCTGAACCGACCCCGGCCCCACGTGCAGCGCCCCTGCCCCAACCACTGGAGGAGCATTGGCAACCGCATCACCGTCCGCCCGTCCCCCGGCCGGTCCGCCGGACCTGCGCGTGGACGGGGTCGACCACCTCGCCTTCGTCACCTGGAAACCCCGCGCCACCGTCGAGTTCTACACCCAGGCCCTCGGCATGCCGCTGGTGCACGCCATCACCGCCACCGGCTGGGTCACGGAGGACTACCCGGACTTCGTGCACTTCTTCTTCGACATGGGCGCGGGCAACCGCATCGCCTTCTTCTACTACTTCGGCCTGCCCGAGGAGGATGCCCCGAGCGACCTGATGCACCGCTCGCGGCACCTGGCCTTCCACGTCGACACCGAGGAGGAGCTCCTCGGCTGGCGCGAGCGGCTGAAGGGCCACGGCATCCGGGTCACCCGGCCGCTCGCCCACGAACTGATCGAGTCCGTCTACTTCGACGACCCCAACGGCATCCAGCTGGAGATCACCCGCCCGCTGCGGCCCATGTCCGGGATCGACGCCCGGGACGCCGAACTGACGGTCCGGGCGCTCGCCGACGTCGCCGAGTCGCCGCGGCCGACGGTGGAGGCGCTGTGGCGGCGCAAGGCGGAACTGATCCGCAAGGCGGAACCGATCCGCACGGACACGGAAGGAGCCGGTCTGTGAGCCTCGCCCTGTACGTGCTCGACGTACCCGAGTTCCAGCCCGTGGCCCGCGCCGCCGAGGACGCCGGCCTGACCGCCCGGCGGGCCGGCGACTACCTCGAACTGAGCACCGACGCCGACGAGGCCGTGCTGCGCCGCGACGAGTCGGCGATCCGCACCGCGGTGTGGCACGCCGCCCTCACCGGCGGCCTGGACGGCCGTATCGTCCGCTTCACCTCCGACACCCTCCACCTCGCCAAGGAGACGGCGTGAGCACGAGCACCGGACCCACCCCCCGTCACCCGGTCCTCGTCGTGGGCGCCGGACCGGCCGGCCTCAGCGCGGCCCTGGCCCTGCGCGCCGCCGGGCTGCCCGCGGTGGTCCTGGAACGCCGTACGGAGAGCACCGTACGGCCCGGCAGCCGGGCCGCCTATCTGCACGGCGCCTCGCTGCGCGAGCTGGAGCGGCTGAGCCCCGGTCTCGGCCACGAGATAGCGGGCCGCGGGGTGATGTGGGCGACGAAACGGTCGTACTGGGCCGGCAAGGAGGTGTACACCCGCACCTACCCGCCGAGCACCCGCGAGGGCCTGCCGCACTTCACCAGCCTGCCGCAGGTGATCACCGAGGACCTGATGGCGGCGGCCTGCCGCAAGCAGGGTGTGGAGTTCCACTGGGGGGTGGAGATCGCCTCCGCGCTGAGCACCCCCGAGGGCGTGCTGCTCAAGGACGCCACCGGCCGCGAGTGGCAGGCCGACTACGTGGTCGCGGCCGACGGCTCCCGCTCCGCGCTGCGCGCCGCGATCGACAGTCCCCTTCAGGGCCCGCGGTCCCGGAACACCTTCGTGGTCGTCGACCTCGACGACGACCCGGAGCACAACCCGCTGCCGATGGAGCGCGTCTTCCACTACCGCCATCCGAACGTCGGCGGCCGCAACGTGCTGACCGTGCCGTTCGCGGGCGGCTGGCGGGTCGACCTCAACCTGCTGGTGAACGACGACCCCGAGCGGTTCGTCTCCCCGGAGGGCCTGCGCCGCTGGATCCCGCGGATCCTGCCCGAGGCGTACGGCGACCGGGTCCGCTGGGTGTCGACGTACCGCTTCGCGCAGCAGGTCGCGGAGCGGTTCACCGACACCCACCGCCGGATCCTGCTGACCGGCGAGGCGGCCCATCTGTTCGCGCCGTTCGGCGCGCGCGGCATGAACTCCAGTGTCCCGGACGCCATCCGGGCGGTGGAGGCGATCACCCAGGCCCTGGACGACGGCCGCGACCCGGCCGCCGCCGGTGCGGCGATCGCGCGGTTCGCCCAGGACCGCAAGGAAGCGGCCACCTACAACCGCGCCTGCGCCAGCGCCGCGCTCGAACACATGCTGGCCCACCGTCCCTCCCTCTGGCTGCGCCAGCGCGCCGCCGCGGCGGTGGCCGCGGCCGGCCGCAGGGCGGGCGAGTGGCTGGACTCCGCGCCGTACGGCCCGAAGCTGACGGCACGGGGAGCCGGCCGCGGCTCGTACTGAGCGGCCACCCCCGACACCTCCGACGGCGGCCGTGCCCGGCCGGCTATTCCCCCGGGCCGGCACCACGGCACGGCCCGCCGTCGGAGGTTCACCCCGCCCGCCCGGACACCACCACCCTGCTCCATCCGGCACCGGCCCCACCGGACCCCCGCCGATCCCCCCTCGGGGAAACGTATCTGCGGTGGGTCAGGGTGGGGCCAGTGGTGTGCCGGCCAGGATCATCCGGGCCACGGCCCGGACGGCGTCCACGACGGTGTCGCGGACGGCCGGGGAAAAGGCCAGGTAGACGGGGAGGGGCGACGGGGCGGGGCCGAGGACGCCGGGCGGGGCCGGGCGGACTCCGGGATGCTTCTGGTGGGAGTTCTCGCACAGGGCCGTGCAGGCGAGACCGGCCTGGACGGACGCCCGTACGGTGTGCGGGTCGGTGCACCAGGGGACGGAGTACCAGGCGACACCGTTGCGGTCGAGCGTCTCGGCGATGTGCTGGCTCAGCGCCGAACTGCCGCCGAGCAGGGCGACGGGCACCCCGCGTCCGGGCGTGGGCGGCGGCGTGCCGAACCAGCCGAGCCGCAGCCGCCCCAGCATCTCCGAGCGGGCCGTCTTGATGCCGAGCAGCAGCGCCGCGTCGATGTCGCCCGCGGCGACCCGGTCGGCCAGCGGGGCGCTGAGGTCGGTGGCCACCGCGCACCGCACGTGCGGCATCTCCGCGTCCAGCTGGGAGAACATCAGGCCCAGCCCGTCCGCGAAGTGGATCGAGCAGCCCATGCTCAGCGTCGCCTGGCTGCACAGGGCCGACACCCGGTTGAGCACGTCGTTGTTGAGCCTGATCACATGCCGGGCGTGGGCCACCAGTTCCCGGCCGGCCGGGGTCAGCCGCAGCGGACGCTTGGTGCGGTGGAACACCGGTGTCCGCACGATCGATTCCAGCCGCTGCACCTGCTGGCTGACGGTCGGCTGGGTGACGTGGAGGGACTGGGCGGCACGGGCGAACCCGCCCTCGTCGACCACGGCCAGCAGGGTACGCAGAAGCTTCACTTCGATGTCGCGCTGCAAGGCTGCCCCACCCGTTCCGTCGAGACCGACCACGGGGGCCGTCACACCGACGGCCGAAGCCGGCCGGGTGGAAGCACGTACCCGGACATGCGTGAACGACAGAACACAGGACCCCCCCCGAACACCCGCGCTCTCGAACCGGATACGGCTCATTCTTACCCCACTGGCAGGATCCAGCCAACGAGGGGAAAAGGAAAGGAAAGTTAAACGAAATTGTGTGCACCACCCCGCTCGGACGTGGTCCGGGTCACCGGGTCCGCGCCCGTCGGGCGGCGGGGTGGGCACGGGTCAGCTCCGGGCGAAGAACTCCACCTCCGCCAGCGCCAGATGGCGGCCCGGGGACAGCCCGGCCGGGGAGTTCAGGACCAGGCGTACCGCCGTGACGTCGCTGTATCCGGTGGGGATCGTCTGGGGGCCCGGCTTGTCGGCGAGAGTGACCTGCTTGCGGTGCCGCTCGCCGTCCCGCGTGGTGACCTCCAGGTCCATCCGCAGCGCGCGTGCCTCGTCGGCGTAGGCCTCCGGGGACTTGGACGCGCCGTTGGTGATGATCACGTCGACCAGCCGGAACGGCTCGCGGAAGGTGTAGGTCACCGACGCGCCCGGCGCGGGCACACCCCAGTAGTGGTTGCTCACCCCGTCCGTGGTGTTCCTCGCCGGGTGCCCGGGTACCTCGGCGCTCGCCTCGATGCCCACCGGGGTCACGGGCTTGGGCTTGCCCAGCTTGTCCCGGGTGTCCTCGAACAGGGCACGTCCGGCCGGCAGCAGGAAGAGGCCGGCCGCGCACAGCGCCACCAGCACCGCCAGGATCACCAGGAACCGCACCCCGCGGCCCGAGCCGGCCCGCACCCGGCGGCGCAGCGGCCACACGGTCCGCCACCACGGCAGCGGGTCCGGCTTCGCCGCCGGGTTCAGCTCGGCCGCGCAGCGCCGGCAGAAACGGCGGCCCGGCGGGTTGGGCGTGCCGCAGGCCGGGCAGGGCCTGCCCGCCACCTCGTCCGGCGCCTCCACGGGGCGTACGACGGGACGCGGGGCCACCGGCTTCGCCGGCTGCACGGGAAGCACGGCGTCCGGTGCCGGTGCCCCGGGGGTGGGGGCGGACGGGGAGCGGGGGCCCGGTGCGTCCTGGGCCGACGGGGCGCGGGGGGTGATGGGGGGCGTGATGGGCGGCTGGGGGCGCTGTGGTGCCGTCGGCGGCTCCGGCTGCCGGGGCCGGGCCGGGGGTGCGGTGGGCGTGGCCGGGGTGGTGCGGTCGGGGTGGCGCGCGTCGTCGGACGACGCGGGCGCCGGACGGGTGCCGGCCGTCGGGGGTTGGGATTCGGTGGACGAACCGCCTGTGGCCGTACGGGGTTCGGCGGGCGCGTCAGCGGCACCGCCCGTGGTGGCCCGGCGTTCGGCGGGCACGCCGACGGAACCGCCCGTGGCCGTGCGGGAGTCGGAGGACGCGCCGGCGGTACCGCCCGTGGTCGTGCGGGAGTCGGCAGACGCGCCGACCGAATCCCCGGTGGCCGTACGGGAATCGGCGGACGCACCAGCCGAACCCCCCGTGGTGGCGCCGGGGCCGGTGGCCGCAGTCGCCGAACCGCCCCGGGTGGCCGGTGGTTCGGCAGGTGCGGTCGTGGAGTCGGGGCCGGTCGTGGTGGCCTCGGGGGCCGTCTCGGCCGGCGGTGTGGTCGTGGGGCCGGGGCGGGTGGGTGTGTCGGTGGGGGGCTCGTTCCCGGGGCGGGGGCCTTCGGCCGGCCCGGGTTCCTCCTCCCTTGCCCCGCCGCGGGTCCGTGCCGTCAGCCGGGAGCGCAGCGACGAGGCGCGGGGCGACGGAGCCGGGGCGGGGTCCGGTGCGGGAGCGGGGTCCGTTGCGGCCGGGGGCTCCGGGGGTGTGTGCGGGTCCGGACCGGGGTCCGGGGCAGGGGGCTGAGGAGGTGTGCGCGTCGCCGGGCTCGTGTCCGACCAGCCCAGATACGCGCCGCAGTTGCCGCAGAAGTCGTCCGTGGGACCGTTCGACGCCCCGCACGAGGGACACGCGCGCATGGCGTCACCTCCCTTCGTCGGTGGGCGGGCCGGGCAGGATCTCCACCCGGCAGTCGGTGTGCACCGGGCACATCACCCGGACGATGTCGCGGACCCGGGCCGGGTCCGGTCCCGGGCCGCCGGCGGGCCCCGCTCCCGGCCACACCCGCACCACCGGCCCCGTCGGGGACTGAGGCGGAAGGTCCGTGCCCGGCGTCGCCGACCAGGTCGCGGCGCCCGCCCCGGTCACCTCCGCGTGGACGCCGAGGGCGAGTCGCAGCGCCTCGGTCAGGCCCCGGGCGGTGCCGCGCCAGCGGTGCAGTTCCACGGCGCGGGTGACGGCCTCGCGGCGCTGCCCCTCGGGCCACGCGGGGTCGTCGGTGGCGCCCACCCAGGAAGCCAGCCAGGTCAGGAAGTCGGCCGGGGCCAGCCGGGGGTCGAGGTAGGCGGGGAGGGTGTCCAGGGTCAGGAAGACGGGGGCCAGGACGGTGTCCAGGCCGGCGGTGAACCGCTGGGCGAAGTCGTCGTCGGCGTACAGGGCCGGCAGTTGTTCGCCGATCGGGTGACGGCTGGGCAGGCCGGGGACGGCGGCGCGGCTCAAAGTCGTCCCTCCGGATCCACGGCCGTGACGACCACCTGGTGCTGGTAGGAGAAGACCAGTGCCCCCTGGGCCAGGTCGATGCGGTCCGTCGGGGCGCCGCGCCGGCCGGTGATCGGGTCGGCGGGGAAGAGGCGGATCTCCTCCACGAGCGCGTTGCCGGCGGCGCGTTGGAGCACGCCGAACAGCTCGCCGTACTGCACCGGCCGCCCGAACGGCCAGCCGGTGCCGTCGAGGCCGCCGTGCAGCGGGTTCAGGTGCCGGTACAGCGCGGCGAGCGCCGCGTCGCGCACCCGGTCGGTGTCGCCCGGGGCCGCGGCGAGCCGGGTCACCACGGTGACGCCCTGGTAGACCGGCGGCTCCACCACCAGGCGGGTGCCGATCAGGCGCCGCTCGTCCAGGGACGCGGTGATCGCCTGGAGCACCTGGTCGGAGGGGATCAGCTGCTCGAAGCGGAGCCGGTCGTCGCCCTCGTCGGCCACCGCGTCCGGCACCACCAGGACCCGTACCGCGCCCGCGCCCTCGGCGGCGGGCAGGCAGCGCACCCGGCGCACCGAGGGCGCGGCCTGGCGGCTGATGATCTCGTAGTCCTCGGCGGTCACCGCGCGCTCCTGCATGCGCAGCGCCTGCGGGGCGCGCAGCTTGGCGTTCTCCACGCTCTCCCCGGCGACCCCGCCGCGCGCCGCCTCCCGGTTGGTGATCCGGGCGACGTACGGCACGGAGCTGCGCAGCACGGAGATCGCGCCGCGGGCGACGTTGCCGGCCGGGCCGCCGCCGGTGCGGTAGCGGGCCACCCGGATCCGGGCGCCCTTGGGCGGCACGGCGCCGCACTGGCGCAGCGTGCCGTCGGGCTCGCGCAGGGCGGGCGGGAACTCGAACTCGCCGGTGGTGGCGTCGACGCGGACGTGCCGGTCGGCGGGCCCGGAGCGGCCGAAGTGCTCGACCACGTCCCAGCGCTGCCAGCCCTCGGCCGTGGACACCTCCACGACCGGGGGTTCGCGGTCGAGCAGGACCGGCGGGCGGCCCAGCCGGAACGTCTGCCCGGGCACTCCCTCGGAGGTGCCGAGCGGTACGTCGGTGACGGTCTCGGCGTGCTCCACGGTCATGGTGCCGCCCACGGTGAACACCGCGGCCTCGCGCACGGTCGGGGACTCCGAGTAGAACGGCTGGCCCGGCTCCGGCTCGGTGACCCGGCAGCGCAGCCAGCCGGCCCGGGTGCCGCCGATCACCGAGGCGGTGTGCCCGGCCGGGACGTACACGACGACCTCGCCGGGCCGGTTGAGTCCGCCGGTGGTGTCCGGGCCGGTCTCGCACACCCGCCAGCCGCCGCCGTCCCACGCCTCCCACACCAGCGGGGGCTGGCGCGGGTCGACGCCGACGCCCTCCACCCGGCTGTCCAGGCGTACGGCGACGATGCACCGGGGCACGGCCGTCGGCAGGCCGAACAGCAGGGCGTCGCCCGGCTCCGGCGCGGCCTGGAAGCAGGGGATGTCGCGGCCTTCGGAGAGCGTCCCGGTGCGGTCGGTCTGCTCGCCGGTGCGGTGCGCGGTCACCAGGCGGGTCAGCTCGCTGGGCAGGATGTCCAGGTGGTCGATGGTGGTGAAGACCACGGACTCGTCGCTCTCGCCGCGCGCGGTGGTCACCTCGGTGCCGGTGGGCAGCTCGACCGTGTCGGGCTGCGGTGCCGACAGCCAGAAGTCGACCTCGGCCACGGCGGCGGCCGGCGGGAACAGCCGGATGCCGAGCAGGTCGAGGAAGGCGGTGTAGTTCTTGTCCGGGACCCGGTTCAGCCGGTACAGCAGCTGGTCCACGAGGTAGGCGAACGTCTCGATCAGGGTGACGCCCGGATCGGAGACGTTGTGGTCGGTCCACTCCGGCGCGCGCTGCTGCACGTACCGCTTGGCCTCGTCGACGAGTTGCTGGAACCGCCGGTCGTCCAGGTTCGGGGAGGGCAGTGCCATCAGTCCGTGCCCCTGTCCTCGGCCCCCTCCTCGGAGGGGATGGTGTAGAAGGGAAAGACCAGGTTGCGCCGGTCGTTGGTGGAGCGCACGGTGTAGTGCACGTCGATGTAGAGGGTGCCGTCCTCGACCGCGTCGAAGGCGACGACCACGTCGTCCACCGAGATGCGCGGCTCCCAGCGTTCCAGGGCCTCGCGCACCTGCTGGGCGATGCGTCCGGCGGTGGCGCCGTCGCCGGGGGCGAAGACGTAGTCGTGGATGCCGCAGCCGAACTCGGGGCGCATGGGGCGCTCGCCGGGCGCGGTGCCGAGCACCAGGCGGATCGCCTCCTCGATCTCCCGCTCCCGTTCGACCAGGGCGATGCCGCCGGTCGGGCCGACCCGCAGCGGGAACGCCCAGCCGCGGCCGATGAACCGCTCGCTCATCACAGGCCCCCGATCAGGACGTTGGGGGCGCCGGTGAGGACCGTGGCGCCGCACGCGGTCTTGTCGCGCGCCCGCGCGGCCGGCAGCCCGCCGATCAGCACGGTGGCCGCGACCGGGTTGGGCAGGATCACGTTGGCCGGGCCCGTGAGCGCGTGCGGCGGTATCGGGCAGGTGTGCAGGCTGCCGACGACGGCGGCGGGCCGGCCGCCGATCAGCACGCGGGCCACGGCCGCGGCGGCGCCGGGCGGCGGGGTGGCGATCACACCGCCGTGACTGGTGGGGTCACCGGTACGGGCTGCGGCCGGCATGCGTTGCTCCTCGGGAAGTTCGGTTGACTGCGGGTGGTAACGGGTCAGTTGATGCGGATGAGCTTGGCCTTCAGGACGCCGAGCAGGCCGCCGTCGACGGTGACGTCCGTGCTGCCGGTGACGCTCACCGACCGGCCGCCGACCTTCACCCCGACCCGGCCCTGGATGTCCACGTTGCGGCCCGAGACGCTCACATCGCCCCGGCCCGCGTCCAGGGTGATGCCCTTGGCGTCGAGCACGACGGAGGTGAGGGGCTGCCGGCCCCTGGCGTACACCGTCAGTTCGATCCGGTCCCGCCGGTCGTCCAGGAACACCTCGAGCCGCTCGTCGGCGGTCCTCAGGCGCAGCCCGGACGGTCCCGGGGCCCTCGCGTCGAGCAGCTCCACCCGGTGCCCGGAGCGGGAGACGAGGGAGCGGCGGTTGACCTTGCCGGTGGTGCCGTCGATCAGCGGCACGTCGTGCGGGGAGGGCTTGTCGACGCCGTTGTACAACCCGCCGATGACGTACGGGCTGTCCAGCAGGCCCTGTTCGAAGCCGACCAGGACCTCGTCGTTGACCTCGGGGCTCACCACGCCTCCGCCGCCCTTGCCGCCCCACTGCACGGTGCGCACCCAGTCGGTGGTGTACGTGTCGTCCAGCCAGGGGAACCGCAGCTTCACCGCGCCGCTCTCGGCACCGCCCGGCTCCCGTACGTCCGTGACCACGCCGATCGCCAGCCCCGGCATGCGCGGGCCGCGGCTGGGCGCGTTGGCGCCGGTCACCAGGCCGGTCAGGGAGCGGTCGGGGCTGGCGCTCACCCACACCGTGGTCCGGTATCCGCCGTGCGGCTCCAGGACGTGCTGCACGGCGGTCGCCGTGTACTTGCCGGAGAACGCCGGGCCGACGTTGCCGAGTGCCACCGGCTTGCCCGCCCGCAGCCGCGGGTTGCCCTCGACCAGGGCCTCCAGGTCCGCGAAGCCGGCGCTCACCTGGCCGGCGACGGCGTCGGCGACGGCCGTGGTCTCGGCCTGGGTGCGGTACGGGGTGTCGGTGACGGTCAGCTTCGACGCGGTGCCGAACCGGGCGGCGAACGCCGGGCTGAGTCCCGGCACCGCCGTGTCGCTGTCCACCGACGGCTGCCGGGCCACCAGCGGGCGTTTCGTGGTGACGTCCCAGCCGCGCACCTCCACCTGCGAGGCGCCGTCCGCCGCCGACAGCGAGGCCCGCAGCGCCAGCAGGTTCCGCCCGTACTCCAGCACCATCGGGTCCCGGGTGGCCGGCGTCGACGGCGCGGGCGCCGCGGACGCCTTCTTCGGCTTGGTGAACTGGAGCAGGCCCTTGTCGTCCACGCGCACCTGCGCGCCGCTCTCGGCCGCCAGGTACTGCAGGAAGTCCCAGTCGGACACGTTCGCCTGGGACAGCTGCCGGTAGGTGACCGGCGCGGCCTCCACGGTGCCGCAGGCCAGCCCGGCCCCGGCGGCCACCTTGCGGACGATCGCCGCCGCCGTCATGTTGCGGTACGCCACCACCTTGCGGCCGCGCTGGAGGCGGTGCGCCTTGGAGTAGGCGCGCACCACCGTGAACGAGCCGGTACGGTCCCGGTCCACCTCCAGGGCGGTGACCTCGCCGTCGAACAGCCGCTCGCGGGCCTGCCCGTTCACCGTCACCACCGACACCCTCAGCGGGGTGCCGATGGTGATGCCGGCCGCCCGCAGGAACTCGTGGTCGGGGTCGCGGAAGGTGAGCTGCGCCGCGTCCGGCAGGCCCACGTTCTCGTCCACCACGCAGCTCACCAGCTGGGCGGCCCAGACCGGTGGCAGCTCGCCGGGCGTCTCGATGACGGGGTCCGCCGCGAACGACCGGCCGCCCCGCGCCTCGGGTGTGGTCACCGCTCCTCCTCGCCGCCGGCGTCCCGCAGCCCCGGCACCACCAGTTCGGTGCCGGGTACGAGCGCCATCGGGTCGTCGATTCCGTTCGCCTCCGCGATGACCCGCCAGGCCGTCGCGTCGCCGTACTCCCGCCAGGCCAGCATCGCCAGGCTGTCGCCCGCCACCACGGTGTGCGTACTGCGGGCGGTGCGCGCGCCGGAGGTCGGGTTCTGGCCCGCCGGGTCGACGCTCGCCTCCTCGATCGACAGCGCGCAGGTGGCCCGCAGCGGCCTGCCGTCCACGTCGAAGAGGGTGTACGTGACCGACAGGCTGGAGAGCACCCCGTCGAACGAGGTGGTCCGCGCGGTGCCCCACTCGAACCGCACCCAGGGGCTGGCCGGCTTCTTCCGGCCGAGGCTGGCCGGGGTCGGCACGCACCCCTTCATCAGCTTCTCCACCGCCTGCTCCACGGAGTTGTCGTGGGTGGCGGTGGCGTCCAGGAACACCTCCAGGCTCAGCTCGCGCGGGCCGCTGCCGACGAACTCGGGCAGCGCCGACTGCCCCGCCATCCGGGACGGGGTGCGCCGCCACTCGGTGGTCTTGCGCAGCTCCAGGGTGGAGGGGTTGAACTGGAGGTTGAGCCGCGCGATCGTGCCGCCGGGCTTCGCGCCGACCGAGGCGGGGGGCTCCATCAGGGTCAGCTGGGCCCTGGCCCGGCTGGAACGGACCGCTGGGGACATGCCGGGACTTCCTTTCCTACGGGCGACGGGCGGTTACGGCTACGAGGCGGGGCGGGGGCGGGGCGGGTCAGGACGGGCGCAGGCCCTCGTGGGCGATCTCCAGGGTCTCCACGGCCGGTTCGGAGCTGCTGGGATCGAAGGACGGTCCCTGCCAGCGCACCGGGACGATCCCGAAGACCTGCCAGCTGATGATCGGGGTCAGGTCCGGCCTCAGCGCCACGATCTCGCCGTCCTTGCGCTCCACCCGCTTCAGCGTCTCGTCCAGCCAGCGGCCGATCTTCACCGTGTCGGCGGTGACCGGCCGGGTGAGCGTGATGTTGGACCAGGTCACGCGGCCGGGCAGCTGCCAGGTGAAGCCGTTGTTGCCGCCCTCGGCATAGCTCTCGATCTCCACCTCGGCACCCATGCCGGAGCAGGTGTTGAAGGCGCCGAGGTCGTCGCCGCCGATCGCGAGCCGGAAGAACACGCTCGTCGCGAAGATGCTGTCCGTCATTCGTCCGTCATCCGTTCCGTGGCCTCGGGCAGGCCTTCTCCGTCTGCGTGGCGTCGTTCACCGGGTCGCCTCATCCGTTCCGCGGTCTCAGCGGCGTCCGTCGTGCGGACGGCCCGTGCGTTCCCGGCCGCGCCGCAGTTCGGCGCGGAGCAGCCGGGCCACCGGGTCGAGCAGCCGGCGCGCCAGGTCGTCCAGGTCGAGACCGGGATCGGGCGGGGTCTCGGGGGGCCGCCGGACCGCGCTCTTGCCGGAGGCGGACGACGAGCGCGAGGACGTACCGGACGACGTGCCGGAGGGGGAGCCGGACGACGTACCGGACACGGTGGCCGACCGGTGGCGGCCACGCGTCGACGCGGCCGGGGGTGCGGCGTCCCCGGTGCGCTGCACCACGGGCGCCTTGCCTCCGGCGGCACCGGTCCGCGCCGGGTTCTGCCACCGGACCACGGGGACGGGCGCCGCCGGTGCCGGCGCCGGCATCCCCGACGGGCGGTCCGCGAGCGGCGGCGCCTGCGGGGCGGTCACCGGGAGGGACCGGGCGGGTACGGGGGCGGAGGGAGCGGAGGTGCCGGGCCCGGGTGCCTCGGCGCGAGGCGGGGCGGGACGGACGACGGGGACGCGCTGGACCGTGGCCGTTGGCTGCCCGCCGGGGTGTACGGGATCGGGGGTTCGCCCGGCCGCCGGGCCGGAGGCACGGTGGACGGGGCCCACGGAAGCGGGGGCCGGCGCGGCCGCGGCCTGCGGGCCGGGGCGTGCGGCCGCGGCCCGCTGGACGCTCGGCACCGCCGGGGCGGGCCCGGACCGGCCGACGGATCCTTCGTGGTGCGCGCCGGCCGGGGTGCCGGGCCAGCGGGCCGGCACGACGGGACGGCCGGCGGGACGCGCCGGGGCGGGCGCCGCCGCCCCTGCCACCGGGCGGGTGTTCAGGGTGAGCGGCCGCGCGGCGAGCAGGGAGAGGGTACGGGGTGTCGCCGGGGCGGAACGGGCCACGGTGAGCGGGGGCTGCCCGGCCGGTCCGGTGCGCCGGACACCCGCGGCGCCCGGCGCACCGGGCGCGCCGTCGGCCACGGCACGGGCGACGACGACGGGCGTCCCGCCGGTGGGGCCGGGGTGCCGCCGGGCACCGGGGGCCGTACCGGGGCGCCGCGTGTCTCCCGCCCGGCCCGTGCCCGCCGCCGGGGACGGGCCCGGCGACGCCGTGGCCGGGGACCCGCTCACGGTGGTGGCCCGGGGCCCGCCCGTGTCGGCCGGGCTCTGCGACGCGGCGGTCCGCGACGGTGTCACCAGCGGCGTGGCGGGCCCGTCGCCGGGATGGCCGGCGGCCACCGGGGTGCTTCCGTCACCGGAGTCCGCCACCGGACCGGGCCGCACGGCACCCTTGCCCAGCAGCGGCGCGTCCGGGCCGCTGCCGGAACGCGGTGCGCCGGCCTGCGGGGTACGTCCCCCGGCGGAGCCCTCCGCCGGACGACGCTGTACGGCGCCCTTCTCCACCGGCGACGTGTCGGGGCCGCCGCCGGAGCGTGCGGGCCGGCCGGGCTCCGGGGCGCCCGTGTCCGCCACCGCGCTTCGCTGCACGGTGGGCTTCTCCACCAGCGGTGCGTCCAGGCCGCTCCCGGGACGGGTACCGGCCTCCGGGACACCGGCGCCAGGGTCCGCCGCCGCACTGCGCTGCACGACACCCTTGCCCAGCAGCGGCGCGTCCGGGGCGCTCCCGGGGTGGGGAGCGGCTTCCGGCGCACCTGTGCCGGCGGAGTCCGCCGCCGGGCGACGCTGTACGGCGCCGGGACCCGGCAGCGGTGCGCCCGTGCCGTTTCCTACGGCTGCGGACGGTGTCGCCTCGGCGGGGGTACGCCCTTGGTCCGATGGGGCCGTGGACGCGCTGTCCTGTCGTACCCGGGCACGCCGGCCACCCCGGCCGCCGGGCCCGGAAGCGCCCGGGACGTCGGCGCTGGGCGGCAGTTCGGGCAGCGGCGCGCCCAGGCCGCCGCGCGCGCGTGCCCCGCCACGGGCGGGGGCCCGGTCCGGGGTGCCGGCGGATGCGGCGGGGCCGCCCGGGGCGCGCCGGGCGGTTCCCTTCGCGCCGCCGTCGTACGAGCCCGGGGTGCCGGAGGCGCCCTCGGCCTGACGCTGGACGACCGGGAGCGCCGGACCGGGCGCCGGGCCGGTGCCGGACGTGGAGCGCTGAACGGGGCTCCCGTCCGTCAACGGGCGTGCGGTGGGCGGGAGTTCGGTGAGCGGGGCGCCGAGAGGCGCGCGAGTCGCCGTACCCGGCGCGGGATCGGCCGGGCGCACCCCCGCCCCGGCCTCGGCGGTCGTGGACGACCGGCCGCCGGGTGCGTCGGGAGCCTTGCCGGTGGCGGGGCGGGCCGGTGCCTGGGCGCCCTCGTCCGGAGCCGGAGCCGGAGCCGGGGCCGTGGGCGGCAGCGCGGGGACGCGGCGCAGGGGGCCGGCCGGGCGGCGGGCCACGGTGAGGGCCGGGCTGGTCGGGCGGGGCCGGACGGCCGGACGGGACACGCCGGCTCCGGAGGTGGGCGAAGCCTGCGGCCGCGCGCCCCCTCCGGACCCGGACCGCACCTGCGGCGCGGCCGCGCCGGCGACCGCTCCCGGAACCGCCGTCACCCGCCGTACCACCGGAATCTCCGGCAGGGCGGCCCGGCGGCCGGTGTCGGCCGGAGCCGCCACCGGACCGGTTCCGGGCGCGACGGCACGCTGGACGGCGGGGGAGGACGGGGACAGCACGGCGGGGGAATCCGCGGACGTGAGGGCACGGCTCGACCGGGCGACACCCGGGCGCCCCTCCCCCGCGACCCCGCCACGGGAAGCCCGGGAAGCCCGGGAAGCCCCCGCGCCCGGGGAAACCGAACCGGACGAAGCCGAACCGGACGAAGCCGAAGCGGGCGTGGCCGGACCGACCGGTTCCGGCCCGGCCGTCGCTTCCTGGTCCCCCTCCCGCCGCAGCGCCCGCAGCAGCAGCGGGCCCCCTTCGGCAGGGGCGGACCGAGGGGTGGCCGGGCGTCGGGTGACGCCGTGGACCAGGCCCGTCGGAGCCGTGGGCAGCAGGGCGTGGGCAAGACCGGAGTCGAACGACGGGTTCTGCCAGGCGGCGAGGCCGGACCGGAAAGCGAGACCGTCGCTGACGCCGAGCGGCGCGCGGGACACGGTCAGTTCCGGTGGCGCGGTACGGCGCCAGCCACCGTCCCAGTCGGCGGGCACGGAGGCGGCCGGGGCGTCCGGCGCGGCGGCGGCCGGAGCACCGGGCACGGCGGCGGCCGGGGCGCCCTCGCGCTCCCCGCGCCGCACGCCTCCCGTCCCGGCGGACCGGCGGCGCAGCCTGTCCCGCCATGCCATGTGCTCAACCGCCTTCGTTCACGCGGGTGTTGATACGGGCGATCTCGGCCACCCACTGCCGTCGTTCGTCATGGGTCAGGTCGAGGATCTCCTCGCGCGACCAGTGGAAGTGATAAGCGATGTACGCGATCTCCTCCCGGAGCCGGGGAAGGGCGTACGTCACGATTCCCCCAGGCGCCCACCCGAGAGGTCGACTTCGAAGCCGCCCTCGCAGTGCGGGCAGGTCACCGCCGCCCGGGTGTGCCCCTCGCTGTTCACACGGCGGTAGAAGTCCTGGAGGAAGGCGACGTCGGTGGCGTACATCCGTTCCACGATCCCGGCGTGCACATCGGTGATGGTGCCGATCCGGGTGATCACCTGGCTCAGCAGCACCACGCTCAGGTACGCCGGGTTCTCCTTGACCCGCAGATCGATCTGCGGCCGCAGTTCGTCCCGGGCCGTGGCCAGGCGCATCGCGCCCTCGCGGTGGACCGTGCCCGCCTCGTCGACGTAACCGCGCGGCAGCACGAAGTCGAACTCGGTGCGCAGCCCGTGCTGTTCCTCGCGGGGCGGCGGGGCCGGAGCCGGGGCGGCGGCGGGGGGCGCCGCCGCCTGCTCGGTCCCCTGGGCGGGCGTCGTCAGCTGGAGGATCTCCTCCAGGTTGCCCGCCGTCACGGTACGGCGCCTCATTCGACGATGATCTCCTCGAACACGATGGTGACGGACTCGGTGGCCGCGGCCGACTCGCCCGCCTTCAGGGACGGCCCCTCCCACTTGGAGGCCCAGCCCTGCATCAGCTGGATACGGCGGACCGTGTTGCCCTCGCTGTCCTTGATCTCGATGGTGAGGTTCTGCCGGGCGGTGTTGACGGCCCCGTTGTTCAGGGTCTCCTTGATCCAGTTGGTGAACTCGCTGCTCTGGTCGAGTCCCCGGGTGATCGTGATCTCGCCCGCCTGCCGGCCGCCGGGCTGCTTGCGGATGATCTGCTTGCCCTCAGCGGTGACCTGCTTGACCTCGACGACGTCCTCCTCGACGGTCAGTCCGCTGATCTCCTGGATCGATTCGACCAGGTAGCCACCGAGCTGCACGCCGAAGACGTGGGTGGAAAGAGCATCGCCCGTTGCCATGACTGTCTGTCACCTTCCGTTGCTGGACCCGCGGGTCACTGGTCTGGCTCGTCTCACTCGTCGATGAGACTGGTGCTGTCGGAGAACTGGGCCAGCCGGAACACCACGAACTCCGCGGGCTTGACCGGCGAGACGCCGATCTCGCAGACGACCCGGCCCTGGTCGATGGACTCCTGCGGGTTGTTGTCGCGGTCGCACTTGACGTAGAACGCCTCCTCGGCGGTGCGGCCGAACAGCGCGCCCCGGCGCCATTCCTCGGTGAGGAACGCGGTGACGTTGCGCCGGATGCTCGACCAGAGCCGGTCGTCGTTCGGCTCGAAGACCACCCACTGGGTGCCCAGGAGGATCGACTCCTCCAGGTAGTTGAAGAGCCGGCGCACGTTCAGGTAGCGCCAGGCCGGGTCGGAGGAGAGGGTGCGGGCGCCCCAGATGCGGATGCCCCGGCCGGGGAAGGCGCGTACGCAGTTCACGCCGATCGGGTTGAGCAGGTCCTGCTCGCCCTTGCTGAGCCTGAGCTCCAGGTCGACCGCGCCGCGGATCACCTCGTTGGCGGGCGCCTTGTGCACACCGCGCTCGGCGTCGCTGCGCGCCCACACACCGGCGATGTGACCGCTCGGCGGGACGGTGGTGTTGCGTCCGGCGGCCGGGTCGAAGACCCGCACCCACGGGTAGTAGAGGGTGGCGTACCGGGAGTCGTAGCCCGCCTCGTCGTTGCGCCAGGCGCGCACCTGCTGGGCGTTGAGTCCGGGCGGGGTGTCCAGGACCGCGACCCGGTCGCCCATCTGCTCGCAGTGCGAGATCACGGCGAGCTGCACGGTGCGCACGCCCTCGGCGTCGATGTCGCCGCGCTGGTAGGCGCTCATCAGGTCCGGCACCGCGACCATGGTGATCTCGTCGATGGTCTCCAGGCCGCCGAACCCGGTGCGGGCCGCGGCGTCGCCGACGTACTCGGCCGGGTCGAGGCGGGCCACCGCGCCGGAGCCGGACGGGGCGGGCGCGGCCGGGGCCTCGGCGAGCGGCACGGTCTGGTTGGCGGGCCGGGTCTGGGTGGCACCCTGCTGCTCGGTGACCTCGATCAGCCGGGAGCCGCGGGCCTGGGTGACCAGGTAGCCCTTGACGTTCTTCCGGGTGGAGGCCTCGTACGTCTCCGCGACCTGGTCGCCCTGGCGGACCAGCACCTTGAAGCGGTCCTCCGGCGGGTTCTCGCCGTCGGCGTCGGCGATCTCCACCGACACGCCGGTGGTGCCCGGCCGGGCCGCGATCAGGAAGCCGCCCAGTTCGACGGGCTGCGCCGCCCGGGCCTCGCGCCGTCCGCCGGCCTCGGCCGCCGGGGCGGAGGCGTCCTGGGCGGAGCCGCCGATGCGCACCACGTACGCGGCGCCGCCGCCGTTGGCGAAGTAGCCGTAGACCGAGTGCGCCAGATAGGTGCCCTCGGTGAAGCCGCCGAACAGCTGGGTGTACTGGTCCCAGCTGGTGACCAGCGTCGGGGTGTGGAACGGGCCGGTCTCGGCGAACCCGACGAACGCGGCGACGGCGGTGCCGACCCCTTCGATCGGACGGGCACCGGACTGCACCTCCTCCACGTACACGCCCGGGGTGAGGTACGTCGGCATGCTCGCTCCTTCGGGGTCCTTGCGGGTGGGTCACCTGTGTCCAGGCCGAGTCTGCGGGACGGGTGCGCCGGGGGGACAGGGACGTGCGGACCCGACCGGGGGCAGGAACGCTGCCTTTCCCAGCCCGCCCCGACCGCCCACCGGCCCCCCGCCCTTGCCCGCACACTGCCCCTACGCCCCTGGACACCCCCGGCACCCGGGCGGTGCACTGGGTCGCCGACGGGAGCGGGTGCGGGGTCTCGCCGCAAGGGGTGCGGGTGTGTCGCCGGGTGCGGGTGCGCCGGGGCCGGGCGCGCGGTTCCCCGCGCCCCCTGGGGAGTTGCCGGGGCCCGTGTCCGAGGGGAAACGCCCCTCAGGCGCCCACGGCCGCCGACAGGTACGGGCCGAACTCGGTCTCCAGGACCAGGCGGCCCAGCTTGCGGTACTCCTGGGCGATCGCCGTCACCAGCTGGCTCATGGTGAGCGGCGCCCCGGACTCCGCCGCGAGGTAGGCGGCGGTCACCGCGCAGGCCCGGATCGAGCCGCCGGCCAGTTCGAAGCGGTCGGCGCAGAAGGCGAGATCCAGGTCGCCGGCCCGGGGCAGGCGGTCGCCCAGACAGCGTTCCCACAGGGCGAGCCGCTGGGCGGCGTCGGGCACCGGGAAGTCGGCGATCACGTCCAGCCGGCGGGTGAACGCCTCGTCCAGGTTGGCCCGCAGATTGGTGGTCAGCACCGCGATCCCGTCGAACGACTCCATGCGCTGGAGCAGGTACGCCGACTCGATGTTGGCGTGCCGGTCGTGCGCGTCCTTCACCTCCGAGCGCTTGCCGAAGATCGCGTCGGCCTCGTCGAAGAGCAGCACCGCGTTGACCGCCGACGCCTCGGTGAAGATCCGCTCCAGGTTCTTCTCGGTCTCGCCCACGTACTTGTCGACCACCGTGGACAGGTCGACCACGTACAGGTCCATGCCCAGGTCCGCCGCGACGACCTCGGCGGACATGGTCTTGCCGGTGCCCGACTCGCCCGCGAACAGCGCGATCACCCCGCGCCCGCGTCCGCCGCCGGGCCGCATCCCCCACTGGCCGAGGACCTGCTCGCGGTGGCGGGCGCGCAGCGCCAGTTCGCGCAGCCGCCGGTGGGTGGGCGGCGGGAGCACCAGGTCGTCCCAGCCGACCGAGGGCTCCACCCGGCGGGCCAGCCGGTCCAGGCCGGCGCCGTTCTGGGCGCGTACGGCGGTGCGCAGGTCGTCGGGGTGGACCGGGCGGTCCGCGAGGGCGGCGGTGCGCACGGCCACGTCGGCGGCGCGGCGCAGCTGCCCGGAGTCCAGGCGGTGCGCGGCCACCGCCCGGGCGAGCGCCTCGGTGTCACCGGGTACGGGACCGTCACCGGCGGCCCGCTCCAGGGCGTGCCGCCAGCGTGCGGCCTGCCGCTCGGGCGAGGGCGCCGGCACGGTCAGGACGACGGGGGTGTCCGCGGCCCAGGCCGGGTCCCAGCCGGTGGTGCCGTGGATCAGCAGGGGGATGCCGCGCAGCGCCGTACACAGCGTCCGCAGGGTGCGGGCCCGTTCGGCGGGTTCGTCGGGCAACGCCTCCAGCGGGCCGAGGACCACTCCGGCGCCGGTCAACCGGGCTTCGAGGGCGGTCACCCGCGCCAGCTCCGGTACGTCGCCGGAGCGCCGGGCGAGCGCCGCCGCGTCCAGCACCAGCGGGCGCAGGTCCGCCGCGCGGAGCGCCGCGACGGCCAGGCCCCCGGTGTCGCCCCGGCCGCGCAGATGGACCAGGCCGGTGCCGGTCCGGGCCGCCGCCGCCGTGCGGCGCACCTGCCCGGGCTCGGCGGTCGGGTCCTCGCGGGCCCCGTCGAGCACGCCGGCCAGCCGGGCGTCGGGCCACGCGTTCCCCAGCAGATGCGCGGTGACCCGGTCGGGGACCGCGAGGACGCGGGACAACGGCGGCCGTTCCGCCTCGGTGACCTCCACCAGGCCGCCCGCGACCAGCGGTGCCGCGGGGGCGAGCCGGAAGCGTCCGGGGGCCGCCCCGGCCAGCCCGCACAGTTCCAGGGCGAGTCCGACGGTGGGCCGGCGCCGGGTCAGGTCGTCGTTGAGGTAGCCGTAGAGCCGCTCGAACCGCGCGTCGAGATCGGGCGCCACCGCGACCAGGAGCAGGTCCAGGTCCAGCGGGGACAGCCCGAACCGTGCGGCGAGCGCGCCGAGGACGGAGCCGGCCGGCGGCTGCCAGGGGTCGGGTCCGGGGACGCCGAGCCCGCCCGGCTCGTCCAGGACGCGCGCCGCCGCCTCGGGGGTGAGGTACTGGCCCCGGTAGGGGTCGTCGGGGTCGGGATCCCCGGCCCGCCGCACCTCCACGGCCCACCGCACCCGCTCCTCGACGGCCCGCAACCGGTCCCACAGCGGATCCATACCAAACACGGCGTCGGGAGAGGGACGACCACCGACGGCACCCGGCCCGCCCCCCGGCTCGCCCTGCTCGGCGGGCCCGGCGGCAGCTCCGGCGTCCGGCTCCCCACCCGGCCCGCCCGGCCCGGTGGTGGTCTCGGTGACCGGCTTCACGGGTGGCGCGGCGGCGGTGCGGTTCGTCACGGTCTTCTCGGTCGTACGGGTCACGGCTGGCGGTCTCCCCGGTGGCGGCGGCGGGCGGGGGCCGGGCCCCGTTCGCGGGGGCCGGCGAAGCCCTGCGGGCCCGGGTCGCCCACCTCCGTGTAGCGCAGCCGGCGCTCCGGATCCGCCGGACCGTCCACGCGCCGGGCGGCGGAGCGCACGACGAGTCCCTCGGTGACCGGCGGTGCGACGGCCGTGACCGCCCCGGCGAGCGGCGCCCGCACCCGTACCCCCAGCGACGCCTTCAGCTCGCCGCCGAGCGCCGACCACACATCGGCGGCGGCCGGTACGTCGGCGGCGGCCCCGGCGACGTCCAGGCCCACGGTCAGGCCCAGTTCGGCGAGCGTGCCGGTGAGCAGCCGCGCGGGCAGCGTGTCGGCTGCCACCAGGCAGGCCAGCACCTGCGACAGCAGCCGGTGTTCGTCCTGCGGGCGGCTGGCCCACGCGGTGACCAGGTAGGTCAGGTCGAACCAGCGGGGCGGGGTGCGCCGCGCCACGAGCTGCCCGTCCGCGTCGTACACCTCCCCCGCGCCGCTGCCGCGCCGGGCGGCGTCCTCGCGGATGTCGTACAGGAAGACGCAGACCGTGGGCGCGCTGCGGCGCGCGGCCCAGTCCCGGGTGGGGGCGTCGAAGACGACCTCGACGCCCGACGCCTCCAGACCGGACTCGCCAAGCAGCCGGCGCAGCCCCTCGTCTACCTCGTGGATCACCGGCGGGTCACCTCGTCGGGCGGCTGGATGCTGCCGCTGACCACCAGGAAGTCGGTCTGCACCGGGGAGAACCCGGGGCCCTTGGCGATGATGACGCGCGGCCCGGTCTGGTCCTTGGCGAGGATGAGCAGTTGTCCGATGAAGGTGCCGTCGGGCCCCGGCACGGTCGGTGCCGCCGCCGCGGTGATCCCCGGCTTCCAGGTGAACCGCACCGGTGCACCGGGCGGGAAGTCCTTGCCGCGCACGGAGGTGACGAAGCCGGGCTTGCCGATCTCCGGTACGGCGATGATGCGCGGCTGGAGGATGCGCAGCCGCTGCCGGGCGGTGTTGTCGCTCCGGTCGGCGTCCGTGCCGGTGGTGGTGAGCACGCCGGTGACCTGGCCGGTCATCGCCTTCTTGGGGCTGAGCACGACGCGGACGACGGTGCTTCCGCCCGGCCGGAGGTCCGGCAGCGCGCACAGCCAGGAGGCGTCGCAGCCCGGCGGCGGCCCGCTGTCGGGGATCCCGGCGGGCAGCCCGATGCGCAGCCGCAGCCCGGTGGCCAGGGCATCGCGGCCGTTGCGGACGGTGTACGTCACCACGACCCGGCCGCCGACGTAGCCGGGGTTGGGCTGGGCCGTGACGTGTACGCCGGGTCCGGCGGCCGGGGCCGGCGGCTGCGGCGGCACCGGCGGCACGGTGGGCGGCGGTGTCGGCGTCGGGGTGGGAGCCGGGGGCGGGGTCGGCGTCGGGGTCGGGGTGGGCGTGGGGGTGGGTGTCGGCGGCGGGGGCGTGCGCACCGGCACCACGGTCCGGCCCGCGTTGTCGTCGGGCCGCGGGTCCAGGACCGTACCGGTGACCGACCAGCCGACCTGCGCGTCACCCGGGGTGAGCCCGGTGAGGGTGACGTCCACCGGGACCGTCGTACCGGGCCGCACCACGCCCAGATCGCACTGGAGGGAGGCGGGGACGCAGGCGCCGTCGGGCCGGGTGATCCGGGTGACGGTGACCCCGGCGGGCGGGGCGATGGTCAGCCGGGTGCCGGGGGAGGCGGCCGGGCCGTTGTTGACGACGTCGACGCGGACCGTGGTGGAGTCGCCGACGGTCACGTCCGGGACGGTGCCGGGCGCCCGGACGGCGAGGTCCACGGACTGCTGGACGCTGGGCTCCTTGTGCCGGCCCGGCAGGTCGTTGGTGAGCTTGGTCAGTTCGCCGGTGACGACGTTCAGCACCTTGAGCTTCTCCGGGCTGTTGACCGGCCGGCTGGGGCGGGAACTGAGCACCAGGGACGCGCCGTCGGGCGTCCAGGCGGCGTCCCGGGGCTGGAACGGCCCGGGGTTCTCCGGCAGTTCGCGGCGGCAGGCGTCGTTCACGTCACGGGCGGAGCCGGGGAGGAGCACCCGGCAGTCCTTGCCGGACACGGAGGTCACGATGATGCCGTTGTGCTCGCCGGTGTCGATCACGCCGGCGCCGTTCTTGCGGTTGAAGGCGATGCTGCCCCCGTCGGGGGAGAACGCGGGGCTGTCGTCGATGACCGCGCAGGTGCCCGGGCAGATCTTCTCGCTCAGGTCGTCCTGCCGGCCCAGGTTGTTCACGGGCACGGTCCAGATGTGCTTGTTGCCGCCGGCGCCGTAGACCAGCTCGTCGCGGGTGAAGGCCAGCATCGTGCCGTCGGAGGACCAGGTGGGCTGGGCGTCGTGGCCCTTGAGCTCCGTGTCGGGCGGGACGATCGTGCCGGTGATCGCGCCGGAGGCGACGTCCGCGATGAGCACCTTGCTGGTGGGCGCGGCCCCGTCGGTGCCCGGCGAGATCCGGGTGAAGGCGAGGTACTTGCCGTCCGGGGAGAACGCCGGGTCGGTGTCCCGATCGCGCGGTCCGCGTCCGGCGAGCTCCAGCCGCTTCGGGTGGCCGCCGTCGGCGTCCGCCAGCCAGATCTCCTCGACGCGGTTGCCACGCGGGCCCGCGAAACGGGTCACCACGATGCGGCGGCCGTCGGGTGTGTAGCTCTGCCGCTCGGTCCACGGGTCGTAGTCGGGCCCGGGCTGGAAGAGCGGGTCCTTCTTCGGGTCGATGTTGGTGTCGGCCTCCGGATCCTCGTTCAGGATCGTCAGGTTCAGGTCGCGGGGGTCGGCCCCGTCCGCCCGGATGTCCTGGAGCGTCACCGTGTGCGGGCTGTCGGCCGTGATGTGCTCCACCACCGCCCGGCCGCCGTCGAGCGGGCCGAGCCAGGTGGGCGAGGCGACCTCCCGGTTCTCGTTCAGCACCAGCCCGGGCGTCCCGGTGTCGTGCGACTTGGCGCGGAACACGTGGTCGTAGTTGCCCTCGCACTGGCAGGTGATCTCGGGGCTGAGGAACAGCACCTCGTTCCCGCCCGGCATCCAGGCCGGCGCGTGGGCCCGCCACTGCTCCCGGTCGCCGCCGAGCAGCGGCCCGTCGGTGGTGCCGGGGCCGTTCGTCTCCCTCAGCTGGGACCGGCCGCCCTTGGTGGCGGTGTACGCGATGAGGCCGCGGTGGTCCTTGTCGTTCACCGGGTTCCACACCGGCTCGGTGGCCGTGCCGTTGGCGGGATCGGTGACCCGGTCGGCGGTGCCGCCGTTCAGGGGCCGTACGTAGATCTGCGCCCCGGCCGTCGCGTCCTCGTTGCTGGAGTACGCGAGGCGCGTACCGTCCGGGGAGACCGTCGGGTGGGTCTCGTCGGCGCGGCTTTTGGTGAGCGGGGTCGGCCGTCCGGTGCCGTCGGCGGGCACCAGCCACAGGTCGCGCTGGTCCTTGCCGTCCGGGCCGCCGGGCGCGGCCGCGTCGAAGACCACGGAGGCGCCGTCCGGCGTCAGCCGGGGGTGGGCCGCGTCCATGCCTCTGGTGAGGCGGTGCAGGGAACCGCCGGCGTCCCGCAGATAGATCTGCGGGTCCTTCTCGTCCCGGCGGCTGGCGAAGACCAGTCGGTCGCCGAGGGCGGACGGCTGGATGTCGTTGTGGGCCGGGCCGGTGTCGAACAGCGCGGCGCTGGTCTTGTCCGAGGTGGGCACGCCGAGGCTGCGGTGCCGGGTGCCGGCGAACGCGATCCGGGTCTCCGGGGCCGTGGTGGCCACCCGCGGCGAGGCGTCGGCGGTGCCGTTCTCGCCGGAGGCCGCGGTCGCGCCGAGCAGGGGGATCAGCAGCAGCGCCGTCGCGCCGAGCCGCCCCAGGCGGTACCGCCCGCCGGGGCCAGCGGTTCCCATCAAGGTCCCCCTCGCAGTCTGGTGCGGCAATCCGGGTGTGCCCCCGCCACCCTGTCCCGGGCGCGCGCGGCGCGGGAGGGCGGCGGGGCCATACCCGGGGGAAACGCGCGGTGCGCTTTCGGGCAGTGCGCGTTCCCGGCGGGGCCGTTCCCGGACCGTCCCGTCAGATCAGCCCGTTGCGCAGCGCGTAGCCGACCGCGTGGGCCCGGTTGCGCAGCTGGAGCCGGGTGATCACCTCGTGGAGGATGTTCTTGACGGTCCGTTCGGAGTACGAGGTCTTGCGGGCGATCTCGGCGGTGTCCAGGCCCTCCGACACCATCCGCAGCATGTCCGCCTCACGGGTGGTCAGGGTCGACAGGGACAGTCCCCGCGGATCGAGCGCCGACCGCTGGAGGCTGCCCACATGGCTGAGGAGCTTGCCGAGCAGGTCGCCGGGCAGGACGCCCTCGCCGTTGGCTATGGCCACGACGAGCCGCAGCAGCTGGTCCTGGTCGGCCTCGGCGCGCCGCAGCACCGCCGCCACCCCGCACTCGATGACCCGTTGCAGCGAGCCGGAGCCGAGGGTGGCGACCACCAGGCCGGTACGGGTGGCGGTGTTGTGCCGCAACCGGTGCAGCAGCGCGGCCACGTCGTCGTCGACGTGGTCCACGACCACCAGCGACACCTGGGCCCGCTCGGCGTCGGCGTCGGCGAGCAGGTCGATCTCGGGGCGCTGCCGCAGCTGCTGGACGACGCCCAGGCGCAGCACCGGGTCGGCGGCGTACACGGCGACGGTGACCCGGTCGGGACGGTCGGCGGGAGGGGTCCGGTGTGAGGTCCAGGCCGGGGCCGGCCCAGGAGAGGCGGTGGCGGGCACGGCCGGCCCGGCTGTGTTTGAGCTGGACATAAGGGGTTACCTGTCTGATGAGTACGGGTCGGGGGGATGCGAGGGTGGGGACGGGCGCCGGGGGACGGCGCCCACCCGGGACGGCGGCCGCGTCAACGGACCGCTGCCCTCGGGAAGTTGTGGGGTGACCGCGAGGGCACCGCGACTGCCCGGGCATTGCCCTCGCGCTTCTCGTCGCGCTGCCGGGCCCGGCCTATCGTGCTTGCGTGACGCCTTCCGCAGCCTCTTCCAGCCCCGGCGCTCCCGGCCTCGACATTCCGGAAGTGACCGTGGCGCCGGGGGACATCGCCACGACCACGGTGACCGTGCGCAACGACAGCGACATCGTCGAGGCGTACAGCCTGGAGATCGTCGGGGACTGCGCCGCCTGGACCACCGTGGAGCCCGCGCGGGTCTCCCTGTATCCGGGCACCTCGGAGACGGTGACGATCCGCCTGGAGCCACCACGGTCCCCGGAGGTCCGGGCCGGTGCGGTGCCCCTCGGGGTACGGGTGCTGCCGGCCGAGCACCCCGAGTCGGTGCGAGTACTCGAAACCACCGTGCACATCGGGGCGTTCCACGAGCTGCGCAGCGAGCTGGCCCCGCGCCGGCGGCGCGGCTGGCTGCGCGGCCGGTACCGGCTGGCGGTGCGCAACCAGGGCAACACCCCCGTGCGGGTCGGCTTCACCGCCGGACAGGCGGGCGAGGAGCTGACGTTCGCCTTCACCCCGGCGGAACAGAACCTGGAGCCCGGCGAGTCGGCGGAGATCGGCCTGCGTGTACGCACCGGCAAGCCGGTGTGGTTCGGCGCCCCGGTGGTGTGGCCGTTCACCGTGGACGCCGCCGAGACCGGCGAGCAGGACGAGCCCCGGCCGGACGAGCACGCCGTACGGGTGCCGCTGGACGCCGAGTTCGTCCAGATACCGATCTTCCCCAAGTGGCTGCTGGCCCTGCTCGCGGCGCTGCTCGCGCTGTTGCTGGCCTGGTTCATGCTGGTCCGTCCGGCGGTGCGCAGTGCCGCCAAGGAAGCGGCCACCGAGGCGGTCCAGCCGCGGCCCACGCCCGCCGGGGAACAGGGCGCGGACGGGCAGACCCCGGGCACCGGCCCCAACACGGGTACGGGCAAGGGCACGGCGCCCGGCACCGCTTCCGGGGGCCAGGGCACGGGCACTCCGGGCGGCACGGGCGGCGACGGCACGTCGACCGACAACGGCACCGGGACCGGCGGCGGGCTGCAGAGTTCGCAGACCATCGACGTGCGCACGACCCGCGGGCAGACCAAGCCCGGCATCTACCAGGTGCCCGAGGACAGTGTCTTCGGGGTCACGGATATCGTCGTCTCCAACTTCCAGGGCGACGAGGGACTGGTGACGATCACCTTCGGGGACCGCAAGATCACCACCATCGCGCTGGAGACCTTCCGCAACCAGGACTACCACTGGGTGACCCCCATCAAGATCCCCGAGAACGACACCGTGACCGTCGAAGTGACCTGCGAGAAGCCCGGTACTCCGGCGACCGGACGCCAGGCGCAGGGATGCCACGAGGTCGTGAACGTGAGTGGCGTACTCAGCCGTACCGCCCAGTAACTCCAGCCTCATGCCCACAGGCATTGTGGGTCGATATCGGGTGTATCTGCCAAGAGTCTGATCTTGGTCCGTCCAAAAACAGCCAACATGGGGCCGAAAACCGCCACTCCGGGGACCGCGAGGCCGGCCCGGAGCGGCGGCGTCCCGGGCGCGGCACGGTGCCCGGGGCGCCGGATGCCGGCCGGCAGGGCCGCGCAGGGGAAACCTGTCGCGGCGGCAACACATAAGCGCACGCGCCGCCGTCAGGGCGGGAAGCGCCCCCGAAGCGGTCGGCCAGGGCACCCCCATGGAGCCCCGCCATATCTGTCCTCGCCACTGCAGAATTGCCCGCGGCGCTCCGAAAGGTTTTCCGGTGGAGCAGGCCCAGAATATCGCCGCCGACAGGGCCGCCCGACAAAAAAGCTGGGTGTGCCGGGGCGGACCGTGTTACCGTGATAACAGTTGCAGTTTTGATTGCCGGACTTTCCGGGCCCCCTTAGGGGTGATCATCGCGGCGACTCGGGGTCCGCACAGTGCGGACCACGGCACTGCCCCCCTAGGGAGATTCAATATGGCATCTGGCACCGTGAAGTGGTTCAACGCGGAAAAGGGCTTCGGCTTCATCGAGCAGGACGGCGGCGGCGCCGACGTGTTCGCGCACTACTCGAACATCGCCACCTCCGGCTTCCGCGAGCTTCAGGAAGGCCAGAAGGTTACCTTCGACGTCACGCAGGGCCAGAAGGGCCCGCAGGCCGAGAACATCGTTCCCGCCTGACGCTGACGCGCTCTACGAGGCCGGGGCCCGCGCTCTTGGGGCGCGGGCCCCGGTCCGTTTACCCGCGGGCTGCGGCCCGTTTCCCCGCCGTCCGGCCCCCCTTCTCCGCCTTTCGGCTTTCCCTTCGGCTCATTCTTGTGAATTCTGCCGCGGTTGCGCACCGCCGAAAGGAATTCCTCGACACGTGCCGCGCGCATCGAGGAGGTTCCTCATCATGAACCGCACCCGCCGTACCCGTGGCGCCGCAGGCACCGGTGGTACCGGACGCCGCGGCGGCAACGACTCCGCCCCTTTCCGGTCCGCCCGGACCCCCGGACGCGGAAAGAGCCCCCAGGGAAAGACCCCGGGCGCCCGGCGCTCCCCCCAAGGTGAGTTCGCCCTGCCCGTCACCCTCACCGAGGCGCTGCCGCCGGCGGAGGACTTCGCCGACCTGGACCTGCCCGAGCCCCTGCGGGACGCGCTGCGCGCCGAAGGCGTGACCGCGCCGTTCCCCATCCAGGCGGCGACGCTGCCGAACACGCTGGCCGGCCGGGACGTCCTGGGCCGCGGCCGTACCGGATCGGGCAAGACCCTCGCCTTCGGCCTGCCCCTGCTGGCCCGCCTGGCCGGACAGCGGGCCGAGCCCCGGCAGCCGCTCGCCCTGATCCTCGTCCCCACCCGGGAACTGGCCCAGCAGGTCACCGAGGCCCTCACCCCCTACGCGCGGGCGCTGCGCCTGCGCTCGGTCACCGTGGTCGGCGGCATGTCGATCGGCCGCCAGACGGCCGCGCTGCGCGCCGGTGCCGAGATCGTCGTGGCGACCCCCGGGCGACTCAAGGACATCATCGACCGCGGCGGCTGCCGGCTGGACCAGGTGGCCGTCACCGTCCTCGACGAGGCCGACCAGATGACCGACATGGGTTTCATGCCCCAGGTCACCGCCCTCCTCGACCAGGTCCGCCCGGACGGCCAGCGGATGCTGTTCTCGGCCACCCTGGACCGCAACATCGACCTGCTGGTGCGCCGGTACCTGCACGACCCGGTCGTGCACTCGGTCGACCCGTCGGCGGGCGCGGTCACCACGATGGAGCACCACCTGCTGCACGTCCGCGACGACGACAAGCACGGCACCGCCACCGAGATCGCCGCCCGCGACGGCCGCGTGATCATGTTCCTGGACACCAAGCACGCGGCGGAACGGCTGGCCAAGCACCTGCTGTCGGTCGGGGTGCGGGCCTCGGCGCTGCACGGCGGCAAGTCCCAGCCGCAGCGCACCCGCACCCTCGCCCAGTTCAAGGACGGCCACGTCACGGTCCTGGTGGCCACCAACGTCGCCGCCCGCGGCCTGCACATCGACGACATCGACCTCGTGGTGAACGTCGACCCGCCCGCCGACCACAAGGACTACCTGCACCGCGGCGGCCGTACCGCCCGCGCCGGCAAGTCCGGCACGGTCGTCACCCTCGTACTGCCGCACCAGCGGCGCGCGGTGGACCGCCTCATGAGCGCCGCCGACATCACCGCCCGCACCACCCGCGTACGCCCGGGCGAGCCCGAGCTGAACCGGATCACCGGCGCCCGGACGCCCTCCGGGGTGCCCGTCACCGTCACCGTGCCGGCCGCCGAACGCCCCCAGCGACCCGGCACCGCCGGGGCCGCCGGGCGTGGCCGGGGCGGCCGGTCCCGGCGGGCCCGGGGAGCCCGGCGCGCCCCGTCCGGGCGTTCCGCTCCCGAGGGGAGCCGTTGACCCGCACGCACCCCGTGACCGCCGGGCGGCCCCGCGCCCTCGGCGGTCCCGTCCCCACCCCGACCGCTCCGCTGGAGGCACCATGCGCTGTGTCATCGCCCGTTTCCCCTTCGACCTGACCAAGCCCGAGGTCGAGCAGTCGATGGAGGGCGTCTCCCCCGAGCCCGCCGTCGGCGTCTGCGTGACCGTCGGCCGCCGGGTCTACCCGGTCAAGCAGGTCGGGCAGGTCATCACCGGACAGGACCGCCGCGATTTCACGGCGGCCGAGGTGAGCCGGGCGCTGACCAGGCTCGGCTTCACCTGCCACGAGGCCGCGGCGGCCCGCCCGCCGGAGCACCGCGAGTCCTCGGCGCTTCCCTGGGCGGACACCCCGCTGGCCTAACCCACACCGGCGCCACGACGGAAACGGGCGGCCGAAGTCCGTCCGGGACGGGATCGTACGCATGGACAGCAACGGAAGTCCCGCCGGGCATCTCCCGCCGGCCGGAGCACACACCTACCGGATGCCCCTCCCCCGGCTCACCCTGACCCCGATCGGTGGCCACGGCCCGCTGGACGGGGCCTGGTGGCCCCGCTGTGACGCGCTGGAACTGGAACTGCCGGCCCTGACCGGCGCGCTGGCCGCCGGTCTCGGCGCGGTCGTCCACGTCACCGTGGACACCGCCGCCTGGCCCGACGCCCCGTACCGGGTGCCGGCCCCCGGCCGGTTCATCCGGGTCTCCCTGTCGGCCGTCGACACCGAGGCGCACACCATCACCCTGGACACCGGCGCCGGGGAACACCGGGAACTGCTGGTCGTACCGCCCGGCGAACCCGCCGACGCGGCACGCTGGCTGCTGACCACGGCCGCCGATCCGGGGAACGCCCTGTCCGCCCCGCACATGCTGGCACTCGCCGACGCCACCTGGGAGCGCTGAGGCTCCCGGGAGGCGGCGGGCTCTCCCGCGCATCCCGGGCGCGGGGCCGGGTACCCGGCGGTCGCTGGATGCCCGGGGCTCTGGCGCACAGAGCCGAAGCGACAGGAGTCGGAGGCCGGAGACGATGTCTGGTCCGGCACGCACCACCACGGCCGACCCGCGGCAGCGCCGCCGTACCGCGGCCCGGTCCGCCCGCCCGCGCAGCCGGGTCCCCGAACCCGGCGACGAGGCCGATCTGCTCGGCCAGTACCTGAACCAGATCGCCGCGACCCCCCTGCTCGACGCCGTCGACGAGGTACGGCTGGGCGGGCTCATCGACGCCGGTCAGCACGCCGCCGGGGAACTGGAGCGGGACGACGCCGACCGTGTCCCGCCGCACCGGCGCCGGGAGCTGGAGGCGGCCGTACGGGACGGCCGGGACGCCAAGGACCACATGATCCGCGCCAATCTGCGGCTCGTGGTGTCCATCGCCAAACGGCACGCCCACCGCGGGGTGCCCCTGCTCGACCTGATCCAGGAGGGCAATCTGGGGCTGATCCGGGCCGTGGAGAAGTTCGACCACACCAAGGGCTTCAAGTTCTCCACGTACGCCACCTGGTGGATCCGCCAGGCGATCGAGCGGGGCCTGGCCCAGCACGCCCGTACCGTCCGGCTGCCGATGCACGTCGTGGAGCAGCTGCAGAAGCTGGCGAAGGTCGAACGGCAGCTCCAGCTGCGCATCGGGCACGAGCCGACGGACGAGGAGGTCGCGCGGGAGAGCGGCCTCGCCGAGGACCGGGTGGCCTGGCTGCGCCGGGTCGGACGGCAGACGCTCAGCCTGGACACGCCCGTGGACGACACCGGCGAGACCGTGGTCGGCGACCTCATCCCGGCCACCGACGTCCTCCAGGCCCCCCAGGTCGCCGAGTACCGGGCGCTCGCCGAGGACCTCCGGGACGCGCTGGGCGTGCTGGCCCCGCGCGAGGCCATGATCCTCAGCCTGCGCTACGGGCTGCACGACGGGCATCCGCGCACCCTGCAACAGGTGGCCGAGCAGGTGGGGCTGACCCGGGAGCGCGTACGCCAGCTGGAGAAGGAGTCGCTCGGCCGGCTGCGGGCGCCCGAGACGGGCGAACGCCTGCTGGACTGGGCGGGCTGACCCCACGCCCGCCGGCCCGGTTCCGGGTGAGCACGTGTCACACCCTGGACGAGGACGCTGACCGCAGCGGCCGCGAGATCGGCCCCGACCAGGGAGCCGTCGCGGGGGGCGCCGAAACCCGGCCCGGCGGGGCGCCCTCGTCCGGGGCGCTACTGCGTCCGGGTGTATCGCTCACCCGGACGGCCGTACATCGGCCGCTCGGGGACCCCCCGGGGCGCGCCCGGCCGGTGAGGATGACGGGTGGACCGCCGTCACGGCAGGGCGGACGCGAGCATCGGGAGACGGACGACTTGTGAGCATCCTGAACGAACCCCAGGGCGGAGGCGCGGCGGCCGAGGACTCGTACCAGAACGAGCTGCCGGTCCGGCGCAAGCAGCCCGGCAATGTCGTGGTGAAGTGGCTGACGACCACCGACCACAAGACGATCGGCACGCTGTATCTGACGACGTCGTTCGCGTTCTTCCTGCTCGGCGGCGTGATGGCGCTGCTCATCCGGGCCGAGCTGGCCCGGCCGGGCATCCAGATCATCTCCAACGAGCAGTACAACCAGATGTTCACGATGCACGGCACGATCATGCTGCTGATGTTCGCGACGCCGCTGTTCGCCGGATTCACCAACTGGATCATGCCGCTCCAGATCGGCGCGCCCGACGTGGCCTTCCCCCGGCTGAACATGTTCGCCTACTGGCTGTACCTGTTCGGTTCGCTCATCGCGGTCGGCGGCTTCCTCACCGCCAACGGCGCCGCCGACTTCGGCTGGTTCGCCTACACCCCGCTGTCCGACGCCACCCGCACCCCCGGTCTCGGCGGGAACCTGTGGATCCTGGGCCTGGCCTTCTCCGGCTTCGGCACGATCCTCGGCGCCGTCAACTTCATCACCACGATCATCTGCATGCGCGCCCCCGGCATGACCATGTTCCGCATGCCGATCTTCACCTGGAACGTGCTGCTGACCGGTGTGCTGGTCCTGCTGGCCTTCCCGGTGCTGGCCGCCGCGCTGTTCGCCCTGGCGGCGGACCGCATCTACGGCGCCCACGTCTACGACCCGGCCAACGGCGGCCCCCTGCTGTGGCAGCACCTGTTCTGGTTCTTCGGGCACCCCGAGGTCTACATCATCGCCCTGCCGTTCTTCGGGATCGTCACCGAGGTCATCCCGGTCTTCGCCCGCAAGCCGATCTTCGGCTACATGGGCCTGGTTGCCGCGACGATCGCCATCGCCGGTCTGTCGGTCACGGTGTGGGCCCACCACATGTACGTCACCGGCGGGGTGCTGCTGCCCTTCTTCGCCTTCATGACCTTCCTGATCGCCGTGCCCACCGGGGTGAAGTTCTTCAACTGGATCGGCACCATGTGGAAGGGCAGCCTCTCCTTCGAGACGCCGATGCTGTGGGCGGCCGGCTTCCTCGTGACGTTCCTCTTCGGCGGGCTGACCGGCGTCATCCTCGCCTCGCCGCCCATGGACTTCCACGTCTCCGACTCGTACTTCGTCGTCGCCCACTTCCACTACGTGGTCTTCGGCACGGTCGTCTTCGCGATGTTCGCCGGATTCCACTTCTGGTGGCCCAAGTTCACCGGCAAGATGCTCGACGAACGGCTCGGCAAGATCACCTTCTGGACCCTGTTCGTCGGCTTCCACACCACCTTCCTGGTCCAGCACTGGCTGGGCGCCGAGGGCATGCCCCGCCGCTACGCCGACTACCTGGCCGCCGACGGCTTCACCGCGCTGAACGCGCTGTCGAGCATCGGTTCCTTCCTGCTGGGCCTGTCGATGCTGCCGTTCCTCTACAACGTGTGGAAGACCGCGAAGTTCGGCACCCCGGTCGGCGTGGACGACCCGTGGGGCTACGGCCGCTCGCTGGAGTGGGCCACCTCCTGCCCGCCGCCCCGGCACAACTTCCTCACCCTGCCCCGCATCCGCAGCGAGTCCCCCGCCTTCGACCTGCACCACCCGGACATCGCGGCGCGGGAGCAGGAAGGCTACGAGATCGCCACCAGCGACCGGCCGCGCGGATGAGCGGCCTGCGCAAGCGGGGGGCGGGAACGGGCGGTGACCTCGGCAACGAGGTCGAGGGGTACCTGCTGTGGCAGGCCAGGGTCGCGGAGGCGGAACAGCGCGCCCGCGAGTTCACCGGCCCCCTGGACTGGCTGACGACGGCCCAGCGCGAGGAGATCGAGCGGCAGTACACCGCCGACAGCCTGCGCCGGGCCCGCGCCGACCTGGAGCGCGTGGCGGCCCGGTGCGTGTCGCTGCGCGCCGAGTACGAGCACCGCTACCAGCAGCTGCGGCGGCGCTGCCTGGCCGTGGTGCTCACGGTGTGCGCGGGCTGCACCGCGCTGACCGCGCTGCTGCTCGCCCTGTGACCGCGGCCCGGCTCACGGTCGGCAGCCGGCCGCCGGGGCCACGCTCACCGCGTCCCGCTCCCAGGTGAGATGCCGGATCGTGACGGCCCCCTTGCCGTCCTTGCCGTCCTTGCCGCTCTTGCTCCCCTTGGGTTTGACCTTGACCGTGACGCCGCTGCCGTCGACCGCGAGGAGCTCGCCGCACAGGGACTCCCCCCGGGTGTGCACCCGGACGGTCGGCACCGGGGTGTCCGGCGCGGGGGCCACCCAGGTGAGCAGGATCCCGGCGGCGCTGGCCAGCACGCCGAGCACCGCCGCCCAGCGCGCGAGTCCGATCCGCGACGCGATCCGGTCCAGCTCCCGTTCCTCCCAGTCCAGGAGCCCCGCGGCGTGGGCGTACCGCAGTTCGTCGCCGGGCCGGCCGTGCGCGGCGGACACGGCGAGGAAGGCGGCACCGAGCAGCAGCACCAGTCCCGCCGCCACCAGCGCGATGACCGCCGTACGGTAGCCGCCGGGCAGTTCGGCGACGTTCTCCCGGCCCTTGAGGACCAGCACCGCGGCCAGCAGCCCGGTGGCGGCGCCGAGGAAGTTCCGCCAGCCCTCCGCCTGCGCCCGCGCGATCCCCAGCTGGGCCTGCGCCATCTCGTCCAGCCGCTGCTGGGCGCGCTCCAGTTCCTCGGGCAGGTAGCCGCGCGCCGGTGTCATGAGCCGGTGCCCGGCCCGCGTACGGCCGTCCACTTGGCCCCGCAGCCGCCGCTCTCGTGCTGGTCCCCGGGGTGCGGCAGCCGGCACCGGCAGCGCATGTACACCTCGTCCGGCACCTCGTCCCGCGCGGACCTGCGGCGGGACGGTCCCTTGGCCACCGAACCCGGCCTGATGTCCGGCACCGGATGGCTGGTCGCGCCGCGGCAGAGCGGACAGGTGCCGGTGATGACGAGCCGGCCGCCGGAGAAGTCCCAGCGGAATCCGGTCTGGTGCGGCAGGTGCCGGGACTCGAAGGGCTTGGGATCGTGGTCGTGTGACACGCGGTCAGGTCCTCTCGTGCGGCGGCGGACGGAAACCGAACAGGGGCGCGTAGTCGGCGAGCCGCGCGCGGACCTCGTCCACCGTCAGGCCGGTCTCCTCGGCGGCCAGGGCCGGGTGATCGACGCCGACCTCGCCGGACAGCACGGGTTCCCGGCCGGTGAGCCGGGTGGTGAGCAGCACGACGTCCCGCCAGTCGGGGACGCGGTCGCAGCCGGGCTCGGGGTACGGCAGCTCCAGCCCGATGTCGGTGAACGGCCCGAGCCGGCGGTAGGTCTCCCGCAGCCCCTCCCCGAGCCGGCCGGCGGCGATGACCAGGCCCAGCGGGGGAAGGGTCCAGGAGTCGTCCAGGCAGGGCTGGAGGAGGGCGTACTCGGCGTCGGTGTCGCGTTCCAGGGGTTCGGGCGGGCGGACGAAGCCGGGGCGCACCGGAACCGTGGGGGCGCCGAGGGGCGCGTAGGCGTTCAGGTCGGCGGCGGCGGTGGCCAGGTCCACGTGTTCCATGTCGGCGAACTCGGCGAGGTCGGTGAGCGAGATGAACGACTGCCACTCGCCGCCCATGCACAGAAGGTTTTCCACATAGTCGTCCGGCCTCAGCCCGGCGGTGTCCTCGGGGATCTCGGGAAGGCCGAAGCCGAAGGCCGTCGCCTGGCCCCGCAGCGCCTCCACGGTGGCGCCGAGGCTCTTGCCTATGACGGCGGCCAGTTCCACCACCGAAGCCGGCCCCAGCCGCCCGTCCGGCCCGATGTACTCCACCGGCGTGGGCACCACCGACCAACGGCCGCTGCCCTTGCGCCGCCGGTCGGGCTGCCGTTCGGGACGCGGCCCGGCACACCACGCGCGGGCCAGGTCCACCGCCCGGCGCTCGACGAGTCCGACGTCCGCGAGCGCCTCCACCATGGTGAGATCCCGTGGCTGTGCGGTGGTGGCCTCACCGGTCCCGATGGCGTCCAGCAACTGCCAGGCGGTCAGCGGCCGCGGCCCGCCCCTGGTCCTGCGCAGCGTGACGCTCCTGCCCCAGGCGGGCGGCGAGAACGAGGCGAGCGGGCCGGGATCCGCCACCTCGAAGCCCAGCGGGGCGGCCCACCCGGCCAGCCAGCCCGCCGTCTCCCCCACGGTCTCCGCGCGCTGGGCGGCCAGCAGGAGCAGGTGCCCCGGGCCGACGGGGCCCGGAGGCAGAAAGGGCGGCCGCCCGTCCGGGCCGCGGCTGAGCGCGGCCAGTTTCGGCTCGTCCAGGGGACCGGGCAGCTCCGGCCCGGCGAGCCGGTAACCGAGCGGGGCGAAACGGCGCACCACCGCCTCGATCTCGGCCGGCGGGATGCCCGTATGGCGGGCCCGCCAGGCCACGTCCAGCGGACGCACGAGCACGGCGAACCGGCGGGAACCGGTCGTTATCTGTGTCCCCCAGTCGCCCGCCAGGACACGGCGTTCGCGCGCGTCGACGCGATGAGCCCCGAACTCCTTGAGGTCCGGGGGCGCGGGAAGCGACGGATCGATCAGCGACAACTGTGCGAACAGCTCCGCGAGGACACCCAGGCTCACCTTCTCGTCGGCGGACACCCGTATCAGCGCCTGCCGCACCGCGTGGTCCCCGGCCTCCCCCGCTTTCCCGCCGCGACGCAGGACCGCGCTCTCGAACTCCTTGTACAGCGTCGCCGCCAGCGGGCTCGGCACGACGCCGTCCAGGACGCGCAGGTCCGCCACCTCCGGTACCCGCACCCCCGCGATGGCGTACCGGCGCAGCTGACGGATCATCTTCCGCAGCGGGTACCCGATGGCCGCGGCGGCGCCCAGCGGTGTCGTGAACGAGTTGGTCGGCGCGCGCCCGAACACAGCCGCGTCGAGGGGGGCGGGCCGCGGGAATCCGGGCGGGGCGGGCAGGCGTTCGACCATGCTGCCCAGCACGCTGGAGCGCCACGCCCGGAAGAAGCGCATGCCCTGGCCGACGGCCTGGAACTCCCCCTGCACGACGTCGACGTCCGCGGGCAGACAGCCGACCTCGCGCAGCGCGACGACCGATCGTCCCTCCGTCCTGATCCCGCGCCGCGGCGGCACCGACACGCGCACGTCGTGCGCCATCAGTTCGGCGATGGCCTCCTCCGCCAGCCGGGGCCAGGAGTCGGCGAGGTTCCACAGCCACTCCAGCGGAAAAGGCTGCCACGCCGACCGGATCAGCGCCGGGATGGCCTCCTTGAGGTCCGCCTCCACCTGGCCTTCGTCGTATCCGAGGAAGCGGTTGCGGTCGACGCTCAGCTCGGGACGGTGTCTGCCCCGCAGGTTGATCACGTACCCCTCCGGGCGCTCGGCCTCGGAGACCAGCAGGCCGTCCGCCAGCAGCATGCCCTTGCCCTGCACCCACCACACGCCCTCGCCGGCCGCGATGGGCGCGCCCTGGAGGGAGGAATCGCCGTACAGCTCCCCGGGCTGCCACCGGGCCGGATCGCCGTCGTACTCCGTGGCGGTCACCCGGACCGGGCTCACCCACAGAAACTCCCGCAGCGCCGCGATCAGTGACGGGCGCGCCTCGTCCCGCTCCTCGGGGTCGTCGTGCAGATACAGCCGTACCCGGGTGCCGCCACCCAGCAGTGCGCCCTGTTCGCGGACCAGGTGCATCAGGCCCGAGCCGGCCGTGACGCTGGCCCGGTGGCCGTCCAGGGGCAGGCCGGTCATGTTGACCGGGCGGGTGGTCACCTCGACCTCCTCGGCCAGCATGAAGTAGCTGAAGACGCCGATCCCGAAGCGGCTGTTGAGTTCCGTGGTGACGCCCCGGCGGCGCCAGCGGCGCATCTCGCGCATCCGCGCCGCGGACTGTTCCGAACGGCGGCCGGCCTGGGCGAACAGGTCCCGCAGTTCCTCGGCCGTCATGCCGACGCCGTTGTCCTCGCACTGGATGTACGTCCGGCCGGTGTCCGGGTCGGTGCCCTGGGTGAAGACGATGTGGCTCCCGGCGAGCTGCTCGCGCTCGGTGCGGGCGTCGGCCCGCGGGGCGTGTTCGGCGTACCGGCGCCGGGCCTGGCGGACCCGGCAGGCGTCGAGGGCGTTCTGGTACAGCTCGCGTACCGCGAGCATCCGGTCGCCGTAGAGCTGGGTGCCCATGATGAGCGGCTTGACCTCGTCCTCGGCGAGCCGGAACCGGGGCGGGGGCTTGTCGAAGCCCCGGTCACGCGGCAGCAGACCCTCGGTCTTGACCAGCTGGGGCAGGCCGGAGAGGAGGTCGCCGTAGCGCAGGGTGCCCTGGGCGCGGCGGGTGGCGTCCGAGACGGCGGCGATGCGGGTGGCGAGCCGGTCCAGCGCGGTGAACAGGGCCGCGCTGCCGCACTTGAACACCAGCCGCCAGACGGTGCCCGGGGCGGGAGCCGACGTCCCGTTCCCCGGCGGGCGGACGGTGTCCGGGGCGATGCCCCGCGTCCCGTTCCCCGGCGGCCAGGCGCCGGTGCCGGGCCGGAAGCCGTCGTTCGCGGCGATCTCGTCCTTGATGCCCCCGGGCCGGACCTGGGTGGGTTCGCGCGGGCCGAGGTGGTCGACCAGTACGCCGTCGAGCTGGCGCGGGTCGATCGCGAGGAGTCCCGCCAGGTGCAGCAGCGTGGCCAGCTCCCGGGGGCGCCAGCTCCACCGGTCGGCCTCCCCGCACAGGTAGGCGCACAGGTCCGTGTCCCAGGGCGTGCCGTCGGGGGCGACGGCGTCCGCCGGGGTGCCGGTGCCCAGCTGGGAGACGACGTGGACGACGGCGCGCCGCAGCACCCCGCGCTCCTCGGCGCCCAGGGTGAGGCCGGCCGCGCTCTCCGCCGCCCGCACCAGCAGGTCGACCGCGCCGCGCAGACTGTCCAGTTCGGCGTCCCCGCGCTGCTCCCACAACAGGTCCCAGTCGGCGAGGAAGCGGTGCCGCAGCCAGTACTCGGCGCTGCGGGCGTCGGCCTTGTGCCCGCGGCGCAGCAGGGTCCGCCGGGTGGCCTCGATCTGCCGGTGGGCGCGCCGCACATCGGCCATGTCCCGGTCGAGATGGGCCGTGAAGCTGTCCTCGGGCGGCTCCTGCGCCGGGGCGGTGCCGTCCGGGCCGTCGCCGTGCAGGGCGCGCAGCGCCGCCAGGCCGCAGGAGAGCGCGGCCTCGCGCAGGAACGGCGCGCCGAGGAGCACCACCGTCTCGATCAGGCTGAGCCGGGCACCGGCGGCGTCGACGAGCTGGTCCAGCCGTTCGATCAGCCGCCGTGGGACGAGCGGGTCGTCCCACGGGTCGGCCTCCGGCTCGCGGCGCGCGCGGATGGCGACGGTCTTCGACACCACCTGGGACAGGTGTTCCTTGGCCCGGCCGCGCTGGGCGGGCGTGGTGCCGTCGGTCCGCTCCCACAGGCCGGAGCGCAGGACGGCGTCCGTCCAGGGGCCGGCCGACTCGATGGCCTCGCACAGCACCGCGCCGGCGTGGGCGCCGCCCGTCCGGTCGCGGCCCAGCCACCGGCTGTCGACCCGGGGCGGCCGGCGGTAGGTGTAGTGGGCCGCGATCTCCTCCGCGCGCCGCTCCACCCGCTCGATCACCTGGCCGAAGGTACGGGCGGAGGACTCCGGTGCCAGGGTCTCGCTCAGGGCCATGGCCAGGACGCTGCCGGTGTCGCCGTGACCCAGGGCCTCCTCGCCGGGGGAGCAGGCGCTCAGCAGGACGACGTTGTCCCAGGGGCGGCCGATCGTCAGCGTGTCGAAGGCGGGCGGCGGGACGTCTCCGCTGCTGCGGCAGGCGTCCAGGCAGAGCATCACCGTGGCGCTGGAGCGCAAGGGGGCGAGCAGTTCGTCGGGGGCGATCTCGATGAGTCCGTGCGGGCCCAGGGTGCGTTCCCCGGCGCGCCCCCAGCCCGCGCGGATGTCGCTGGGGACGAGGTAGTCACGCTCGCCGAAGCGGACGCCGTGGCCGGTGAAGTAGACGAGGCCGGTGTCGCCGTCCTCCAGGGAGTTCAGGAACCGGCCCAGTTCGTCGCGGATGCCGCCCTCTCCGGTGGCGTCCTCGTCGTCGAGCACGATCACGTGCTCCGGCTGGTAGCCGCTGCGCAGCAGGGTGGCGCGCAGGGTCGCGGTGTCCTTGGCGGTGAAGGGCAGGCCCGGGAAGTGGTCCTTCAGCTCCTCCACCCGCTCCAGTCGCGGATAGCCGGGCACCGCGATCAGCAGGGCCCGCCGTCGCCCGGCGGTCATCGTGCCTACTCCCCTCGCGCGGCGGCGAGTTGCTGCCTCGTCCTGGATGAAGCGCGATTATCGCAGACGTGGCGTTCCGGGGAGCGGGATCACGGGGTTTCCGTGGGCGGGGAGGGGAGGTTCACCGGGCGGGCGGGTGAGGGGTGCCCGGATGCGCGGCGGGCGGGGCGGAGTGGGTGCTCACTCCTCGGGGCGGGTCCGCGTCGGGGTGGAGCGGCCGGGCGGGGGCAGCTGGGCCAGTTCCCTGCGGGCGAGCAGGACGTCGCCGATGAAGAGGTCGTAGAGCACGATGCCGAGCGCGCCGCCGATCAGCGGGCCGACGATCGGGATCCACCAGTAGCCGCTGAAGGCACCGGGCACGCTGCCCGGGAAGGCCAGACTGCCCCAGCCCGCCGCATAGGTGAACAGGCGGGGGCCGAAGTCGCGGGCCGGGTTGATGGCGTAGCCCGCGTTGGCGCCGTAGGACATGCCGATGGCGGCGACGACGAGGCCGACGACCAGGGGGCCGAGGTTGGCCTGCACGGCCTGGTTGCGCAGGTCGATGACGGCGGCGATCAGCATCAGCAGGAACGCCGTACCCACGATCTGGTCGATCAGCGGGCCCCAGACGCCGCCGTGGAAATAGGGGGCGGGGAAGGTGGCGAAGATGGAGAAGGTGGTGTTCGTGTACCCGTTCACCTTCGGGCCGGCCACGGTGCGGTCGAAGGTGTTGATCGCGTCGTGGTAGACGAGGTAGACCAGCGCCGCGCCGGCGAGGGCGCCGACGACCTGGGCGGCCCAGTACGGCAGCACCTTCGCCCAGGAGAAGCCCCGGCGCAGGGCCATGGCCAGGGTGACCGCCGGGTTCAGGTGGGCGCCGCTGATCCCGCCGGCGACGTAGACGCCGAACATGACGGCGAGGGCCCAGCCCCAGGCGATGAGCAGCCAGTCGCCGGCCGCGAGGAAGATCGTGGTGGAGGTGGCGGCCCGGCCGGAGCCGGGCAGCGCGGCGACCGCCATCGCGACCACGCCGCAGCCGAAGGAGATGAGGACGAAGGTCCCGAGGAACTCCGCCAGGCACTCGCCCAGCAGACCGCCCCGGCTTCTGAGCCGGGACGTCTTGACGAGCGGAGGGATGTCCACAGCCATGGAGGCCCCCTTGGAAGAGAGCAATGCGGCCAATGTCACCATATTGGCTCACCACGTCACTCCCCGCAGGGTGAACGCTCCCCGGCCACCCGCAAGGGCGACCCGCAGGGGCGGCCCGAAGGGTGGGGGCACCGGTTGACGCAGGGGGCGGCGGCAGGACCGGCTACCGGCGGGCAGCCGGTCTCAGCCGCCCGGCCGCGGGGTCGCCGACACCGGTGCCGGCGGGGTGTCGGCGGCGCCGGCCGGGCCCACGTTGGCCGCCAGCAGGAGACCGGACGCGGCGATCACCGCCGCGGCGACGCCCCGGGCGAGGGAGGGCCGCCCGGCCGGACGGACGCGAGGGCGGGCGGGGGGTGCGTAGGGTGCGGATATACGTCCGGACACGGCGACCTCGCAACACAACAGCGGAGTGTCAAGCATGCTTGATCCGCCGTTCAACCTAGGCGCCGGCGACGCCCAACGGCAAGGGCGCCCGGGGGAGTTGGGGGCTGCAGGGGCATGCGGGAGCGGGATGACCCGGCGTCCACCCCGGCCCGCCTCGCAACCCCCGTCCCCGGCCCCCGCGGTGGCCCTCACACCTCCGCGCGCCCCTGCCGGCGGATGTCCGCCAGGCGGAGGGCGCCGATCTGCACGGCGGCCTGGGTCGCCTCGTTCGGTACGTCGCCCAGGCCGCCGTTGGTGAGCGCGAAGGCGTCCTCGCCGACCCGGACGGCGGCCACGTCCATCGTGAGCAGGACCCGCTGCCCGTCGTCACCGGTGGCGGCGCAGGTGACACGCAGCCCCTGGCGCGCGTCGCCGACCTCCGGCAGCACGGCGTTGCTCACCTGCACGTCCTCCAGCAGCCCCAGCTCGGTCGTGGCCGTGAACCGGGCGCAGCGCACCGGCATCTCCCCCAGCCAGGCCAGCATGGCGTCGACGTCCGCCGGGCGGCGGGCGCCGATCTGGAACCGGAGCTGGGCCTCGGTGTCGGCGTCGTCCAGGCCGACGGCGACGCGCGCCGGGGCGCCGAGGAGTTCGTCGCTGTAGAGGGCGTCCAGCAGCCGCTGGCACTCCCCGGCCGTGGTGCGGCTCTTGAGCAGCCCGTCCCGCCAGGTGGCCGCGCCACGGGTGGCGGTCCAGGGCGCGCCGAGGTCGGTCTGGGTGATCAGCGCGGCCTGCGCCTGCTCGTCGCTGAGCGTGGAACCGTCGGCCCGGCGGGGCGCCTTGGACGCCGGCGCCGGCCGGGCGAACGTGGGCAGCGGGTGCGGGGCGCTCGCCGGGTGGTTCAGTCCGAGGGCCGCGCAGCCGCCGCCGAGCAGCAGGCCGGTGGCGAGGAGGGGGAGCGCGACGGCACGCGGGAGGCGGGGGACGCGCGGGGATATCGCGGGGGACATCGGTGCCTCCTGGACTGCGTGCGGCCGGTGGGATGCCTGGTCTCACGGCACCACCGGGCCGGGCCGCCCACCAGCGCTCGGAGCCGTACGGGTGAGGGCGTACGGGTGAGGGCGTACGGCCGGTGCGCGATGGGGCACCGGGGAAATTGCCTGGAGCGGTCCGGGCGGCCCCTGTTAGCCTCCCGTCCATGCAGCGCGCCCCCAAGTGCCCGTCGAGCACGACGACGCCGGAGACCGTCCCGGCGCGCTGACACCTGACCAGCATCCGAAGCCCCGGGGCGCACGCCCCGGGGCTTCGCCGTGTCCCGGGCCGTCCGCCCCGGTCGGACCCGACGGAGGACACCCGTGGACAACCGGCCCGACCGCCCCGAGCTCCCCGACCACCGCCGCCTCGGCCGCGAACTCGGTCTCTTCGGCACCGACCCGCTGATGGGGGCCGGACTGCCGTACTGGCTGCCCGACGGCGCGGCCGTCCGGCACACCCTGGAGGAGTACATCCGGGAGGCCGAACGCCGGGCCGGCTACCGGCACGTGTACTCGCCCGCGCTCGCCAAACGGGAGCTGTACGAGATCTCCGGGCACTGGGATCACTACCGCGACGACATGTACCCGCCGATGCGGCTCGGCGGCGAGGAGGTCGTCCTGCGGCCCAGCCTCTGCCCGCACCACGCGCTGATCTACCGCTCCCGCGCCCGCAGCCACCGGGAGCTGCCCCTGCGCATCGCCGAACTGGGCCCCATGCACCGCGCCGAACTGTCCGGCGTGCTCGGCGGCCTGACCCGGGTGCGCGCCATCCACCTCAACGACGCCCATGTCTTCTGCACCCTGGACCAGGCGGTGGCGGAGGCCCGCGCCGCCCTGGAGCTGATCGCCCGCGCCTACGCCGACCTCGGCATCGAGGCCGTACGCCACCGCCTCTCCCTGCCCGGCGCGGGCGGCAAGTACGTCGCCGACCCCGAGCTGTGGCGGCGGGCCACCGCACTGCTGCGGCAGGTCCTGGCCGAGGCCGGGGTGGCGTACGAGGAGGCGGCGGGCGAGGCCGCGTTCTACGGCCCGAAGATCGACGTGCAGATCGCCGACCCGGCGGGCCGCGAGTCCACCTTGTCCACCGTGCAGATCGACTTCCACCAGCCCGCCCGCTTCGGCCTGCGCTACACCGGCCCCGACGGCGCCAGGCACCGGCCGGTGATGGTGCACCGCAGCGTCGTCGGCAGCGTGGAGCGGGCCGTCGCCCATCTCGTGGAGACCCACGGCGGCGCGTTCCCGGCCTGGCTGGCGCCGGTCCAGCTGGTCGTGCTGCCGGTGACCGGGGAGCAGTCGGAGCGGGCGGAGGCGGTGGTCCGGGAGGCCGTCGCGCTCGGCCTGCGCGCCGAGCTGGCCGGTCCCGCGGAGGGCACCCTCGGGGCCAGGATCCGGGCCGCGCGGCTGGTGCCGTACCAGGCGGTGATCGGCGCCCGGGAGGCCGGCGCCGGGCTGGCCGCCGTACGGCTGCGGGACGGGCGGCGGCCGGGCGCGCTGCCGGTGCCGGAGCTGCTGCGCCGGATCGCCGCACGGGTGGCGGCCCGCGGTACCGCCCTCTGGGACGAGGCGGCCGGCGCCGCTCACCTGGCCTAAGGTCGGCTCGACGGAAGGAGACCGCCGTGACCGGTCAGCCCATACCCGTGATCATCGACTGCGACACCGGCGTCGACGACGCCCTGGCCCTGCTCTTCGCCGTACGCCACCCGGGACTCGACCTGCGGGCCGTGACCTGCGTGGCCGGGAACACCGGCGTGGACGGGGTGGTCCGCAACACCCTGACCGTGCTGGAGCAGGCGGGCGCCCCCGCCGTCCCGGTGGCGCGGGGTGCCGAGCGCCCGCTGATCGAGCCGGCCCGCCGGGCGCCGGTGCACGGTGCCGACGGCATGGGCGACCTGGGGCTGCCCGCGCCCACCCGGGCCCCGGCGGACGTGGACGCGGTCACCCTGTTGCACCGGGAGATCCTCGCCTCCCCGCGGCCCGTCACACTGATCCCCACCGCCCCGCTGACCAACATCGCGCTGCTGCTGCGCACCCACCCCGGGGTCACCCGGAACATCGAGCGGATCGTGTTCATGGGCGGGGCGGTGACCACCGGGAACGCCACCCCGGTCGCGGAGTTCAACGTGTGGCACGACCCGGAGGCGGCGGCGGTGCTGCTGACGGCCGGGGTGCCGATCACCATGTACGGCCTGGACGTGTTCCGGCGGGTCGTCGTGCCCGGCGCCGAGGTGCGCCGGCTGCGCGCGAGCGACGACCCCGGCACCCGCCTGGCCGGGGAACTGCTCAGGTGCCGGCCGACCGCGCAGGCCGGGGCGCCGGGAGCGGAGGAGGCCGGCGGTCTCGGCGACGCGGGCGCGGTGTGCGCGGTCGCCGATCCGGCGGGTCTGACCACCCGGCTGCTGCCGGTCGAGGTCTGCCTGGCGCCCGGACCGGCCCGCGGCCAGACGGTCGTGGACCTCCGGCCCGGCCCCGGCGAGGCCGAAGTCCACGACGGCGGCGCCGAACGGGCCCTGGTGGACGTGGCGTTGGACGTGGACGTGGACCGGTACGTGAAGCTGTACCTGGAGACGGTGGAACGGCCCTAGCGCCGGCCGGTCCGGGCCGTGGCAAAGCACTTTACAAAAAGGGTGTCCGGCTGGTGGGCGCCATCTGATTCGGCCATCGTGCGGCTCCCCGGTCCGGCCGCCGACCGGGCGGTCACATGGGTGAGCTCGCATTCACGTGCCTGAACTTCCGTTCCGGAACGCCACGTTTCGGACCGCGATCGCAAAGAGATGGTTGTGACTCGGCAAAGCGTTTCCTAATCTGCGGCCACCGCGCTGGACAGCTGTAGACCGGGCGCCTCTCACAAGGAAGGGCACCCGGCCGGTCTGGTGCGGAACTTGCCGCGCGGCCAACAGCTTTGGCGGGCAGACGGTCGCAGCGGCACACAGCCCACGCAACCAGTAACCACGGAGGATACCGTGAGCCACCCCACCCGGCTACGCGACGCGATCCACTCCGCCGGCACCACACCGCTGATCGGCGTGTTCGACATGTTCTCCGCGTCCGTCGCGGCGCGGCACTACGACGGCATGTTCGTCTCCGGCTTCGGCTTCGCCGCGTCCCACTACGGCCTGCCCGACATCGGCTTCATCGCCTGGCCCGACATCATCGCCTTCGTCCAGCGCCTGCGCATGGCGTTCCCGGAGCAGCACCTGCTGGTCGACATCGACGACGGTTACGTGGACCCGGAGACCGCGTGCCACGTCGTGCAGAACCTGGAGGCCATCGGCGCCTCCGGCGTCATCCTGGAGGACCAGAAGCGGCCCCGGCGCTGCGGACACGTCGACGGCAAGCAGGTGCTCCCGCTGGAGGAGTACCTGGAGAAGCTGGAGATGGTCCTCCAGTCCCGCCGGGACCTGGTGGTGGTGGCCCGTACCGACGCCACCGAGGAGGACGAGATCCTGCGCCGCGCCGAGGCGCTCGCCGCGACCGACGCCGACGTGGTGCTGGTCGACGGGGTGCGCAGCGTGGACTGGATCCACAAGGTGCGCAAGGTCATCGGGGACAAGCCGTTGCTGTTCAACCAGATAGCCGGGGGCAAGTCGCCGCGGCTGTCGCTGAGCGAGCTGTCCGATCTGGGCGTCGACGTCGCCATCTACAGCACGCCCTGCCTGTTCGCCGCGCAGACCGCCATCGACCGGGCCCTGACCGAGCTGAAGGAGGCCGACGGCCGCCTGCCGCAGACCGGGCCGGACAGCGTGGGGGTCGCCGAGTGCCTGGCACTGCTGGAGAAGAACATCAGCCGGCACCACGCCCACGCACCGGCGTGACCTGAGGCACCACCAGGGGCCCGCGCGCCGACCGCGCGCGGGCCCCGCACCCGCCACCGCCCGGTGCCGGTGCCACCCGCCCGGGCGCCCGAGGCCCGCCCTCTCCCGGTGCCCGCGCCCAGCAGCACCCGCACCCCGGGCCCCGCACCCGGGCCGCCTCCCGGCCGCGGGCGCCCGTCCCACGCCACCCGCTTCCAAGGCAGGAGCGCATGCCTCAGATGCTCACCGGCACGGTCCGCGGCCTGGCGCGCCGTGTCGACTGGTACATCGTCGCGCTGTTCGGCGCGATCGGGATCGCCGCGCTCGTCCCGGCCGAGGGCACGGCGGCCGAGACCGTCTCCTGGCTGACCAAGCTGGCGATCGGCCTGCTGTTCTTCCTCTACGGCGCCCGGCTCTCCCCGCAGGCCGCGCTCGACGGCGTACGGCACTGGCGGCTGCACCTTCCGGTGCTCGCCCTGACGTTCGCCGTCTTCCCGCTGCTCGGACTGGCCGCACGGCTGCTGCCCGACGGGCTGCTCGGCGCCGAGCTGACCGCCGGCGTGCTGTTCCTCGCGGTGCTGCCGTCCACGGTGCAGTCCTCCATCGCCCTCACCTCCCTGGCCCGCGGCAACGTGGCCGCGGCCCTGTGCTCCGCGTCCTTCTCCACGGTGCTGGGCGTGGTGCTCACCCCCGTACTGGCCGTCGCGCTGATCGGCGGCGGCGCGGACGGCGGCATCCCGATCGGCCTCGGCCAACTCGGCGACATCGCCGTGCAGTTGCTGCTGCCGTTCCTCGCAGGGCAGGCGGTACGGCGGTGGATCTCCGGCTGGCTCGGCCGGCACCGCAAGGTGATCGGCCTGTGCGACCGGGGGTCGATCCTGCTGGTCGTCTACGCGGCGTTCAGCCGGGGCATGACCACCGGCATCTGGCAGCGGGTGTCCCCCGGCCGGCTGATCCTGCTCGGCGTGCTGGTGGCGGTGCTGCTCGGCGTCGCCCTGCTGCTCGCCGACCGCTCCGCGCGGGCGCTGCGGCTGCCCCGCGAGGACCGGGTGACGGCGGTCTTCTGCGGGGCGACCAAGAGTCTGGCCAGCGGACTGCCCATGGCCTCCGTGCTGTTCCCCGCGGACGAGGTCGCCATGGCCGTCCTGCCGCTGATGCTGTACCACACCCTCCAGCTGGTGGTCTGCGCCGCGCTCGCCCGCCGGCTCAGTCGGTCGGCGCCGCCCGCACCGACCAGCGCTCCTCCACCCGCGCCAGCCGCCAGTACGCCAGTGCCGCCGCCCACACCGCCACGAACAGGCCGACGATGAGATAGCCGACGTTGTCCAGGTCCAGGCCGGCCACCCAGCCGGTGACCGGATCGCTCAGGCCGAACTTCTCGTGCAGCACGCCGACCAGTTCGATGGTGCCGATGAAGAAGGCCACCGCGATGGACAGGCCGGTGATGGCCAGGTTGTAGAAGACCTTGCGGACGGGGTTGGCGAACGCCCACTGGTAGGCGAAGTTCATGAACGTGCCGTCGAGGGTGTCGAACAGGCTCATCCCGGCGGCGAACAGCAGCGGCAGGCACAGGATCGCGTACCAGGGCAGGCCGGCCGCCGCGCCCGAGCCGGCCATCACCATCAGGCTGACCTCGGTGGCCGTGTCGAAGCCGAGGCCGAAGAGGAAGCCCAGCGGGTACATCTGCCCCGGCCGGGACACGGACTTGGTCAGCCGCCCCAGCAGCCGGTTCATGAACCCCCGCGAGTCCAGGTGCCGTTCCAGCTCCGACTCGTCGTACCCGCCCGCGCGCATCGCCCGGAACACCTTCAGGATGCCCGCCAGGGCGACCAGGTTCAGGGCGGCGATGAGGTAGAGGAAGGACCCGGAGATCGTCGTACCGAGCACCCCGAGCACCTGGTGGGTGGTGGAGCCCTCGTTCATCACCTTCCCGGCCAGCGAGGTGCCGCCCGCGATCAGCAGGGCCAGCAGCACGACGACGCTGGAGTGTCCGAGCGCGAACCAGAACCCCACCGACACCGGCCGCTTGCCGTCGGCCATCAGCTTGCGGGTGGTGTTGTCGATCGCCGCGATGTGGTCGGCGTCGAAGGCGTGGCGCATGCCGAGGGTGTAGGCGGTGATCCCGAGCCCCACGCCGAACACCTCGGTGCCGACCTCGTAGTGCCGTGGGGCGACCATCAGAAACAGGATCCCGAAGGCGACGACATGCAGGGCGAGGATCACCACCAGCAGCCCCGCCGTCTTCAGGGTGTCCTCACGTCGCCAGCGGAAAGTAGCGGCATCAGCCATCGGGTTCACGCTCCAGCACCTCGTGGATCACTTCGTGAGCTGCCGTGGCCGGTCTCCTGGCTTACGGGTCACGCGTCCGCCGTTCCTGCCTTCCCGGTCCTGCGACCAGTGGCCCGGCGGCTGCCGGACGGAACGGGAACTCCCCGATCACAGTGGCGAGGGCCGCTCCGGTCTCACACCGGCTTCCCGAACACCACGGCCCGCCCACCGTAGAGGGGCGCGTGGTTCCCTGCATAGCTGCGCAGTCGGGCAGGTATGCAAGATCACACCGGGGCCTGTCAGGATGGGTGTATGCATCTCGTGCCTGCCGACCGTGCCGGTCGTCGGACCATCGACGGTCACCGGGTGTGCGAGGCGATCGCCGCCATCGGCGACGCGGGGCGTCTGCGCACCTGGGCCGACCGTTTCTCGCTGCTGGCCGACGCCAACCGGCTCGCGCTGCTGCTCGCCCTGCACCGGACCGGGCCGCTGGCCGTGTCGGACCTGGCGATCGCCACGGGCATGAACGACCCGGCCGTCTCCCAGGCCCTGCGGCTGCTGCGCGCGGCGGGGGTCGTGGCGGGGGAGAAAGAGGGGCGCGTGGTGCGCTATCGGGTGGTGGACGAGGACGTAAGGGGCCTGTTGGAGCACTGCGCCGCCTGACCGCCCCGGAAAAGGTTCCCTTTCGGGCAATGTGGACAGATACAGATCCCGTACTGTCGTCCGTCCCTTGGGAGCCCGTATGGCAGACCGCCCGCCGGACCTCTCGTCCAGGAACCCCGACTGGTGGCGTCAGGCCGTCATCTACCAGGTCTATCCCCGCAGCTTCGCCGACGCCGACGGCGACGGCCTCGGCGACCTCCGGGGCCTGACCCAGCGGCTGACCCACCTCGCAGCGCTCGGCGTCGACGCGCTGTGGCTGAGCCCCTTCTACCCCTCCGAACTCGCCGACGGCGGCTACGACGTCATCGACCCGCGTGGTGTCGACGAACGCCTCGGCACCCTGGACGACTTCGACGCCCTGGTGGGCGAGGCGCACCGGCTGGGCCTGAAGGTCGTCGTGGACATCGTCCCCAACCACACCTCCCACCTGCACCGCTGGTTCCAGGAGGCGCTGCGCGCCGGGCCCGGGTCGGCGGCCCGGGAGCGGTACGTCTTCCGGCCGGGGCGCGGCGCGCAGGGGGAACTGCCGCCCACCGACTGGCAGTCGGTGTTCGGCGGCAGCGCCTGGCACCGGGTGGCGGACGGGGAGTGGTACCTGCACCTGTTCGCCCCCGAGCAGCCCGACCTGAACTGGGACAACGAGGAGGTCCGCGGCGACTTCCGCACCACCCTGCGGTTCTGGTCCGACCGGGGTGTGGACGGCTTCCGCGTGGACGTCGCACACGGCCTGGCCAAGGACCTCACCGAGCCGCTGCGGGACCTCGGCGCCCTCGGCACGGCCGGCGAGACGGCCCTGCGGCACCTGCCGCCGGGCAGCCACCCGTACTGGGACCGGGACGAGGTGCACGAGATCTACCGCGACTGGCGCAAGATCTTCGACGCCTACCGCCCGCCGCGCATGGCCGTCGCCGAGGCCTGGGTCCCGGGCGGCCGCCGGTCCCTGTACGCCCGCCCCGACGAACTCGGCCAGGCCTTCAACTTCGAGTACCTCCAGGCCCGCTGGGACGCGGCGGAGCTGCGCGGGATCATCTCCGGCGAGCTGGCCACGGCCCACTCGGCCGGTGCCTCCGCGACCTGGGTGCTGTCCAACCACGATGTCGTACGGCACGCCTCCCGGCTGCTGCTGCCGCCCGGCACCGACCCGGACGCCTGGCTGCTCACCCACGGCACGGCGCCCTCCGTCGACCCGGCCGCCGGGCTGCGCCGGGCCCGGGCGGCGACCCTGCTGATGCTGGCGCTGCCCGGCTCGGCGTATCTGTACCAGGGGGAGGAACTCGGCCTGCCCGAGGTCGCCGACCTGCCCACCCAGGTACTCCAGGACCCGATCTGGGAGCAGACCGGCCACACCCGCAAGGGCCGCGACGGCTGCCGGGTGCCGCTGCCGTGGACGACGACCGGACCGTCCTACGGCTTCGGGCCCGGGGCGGGCTGGCTGCCGCAGCCGGCGTCCTTCGCGGCCTACGCGGTGGAGGCGCAGACCGGGGTCGAGGGCTCCACGCTGGAGCTGTACCGCACGGCCCTGCGGCTGCGCCGCAAGCTGCTGGACGGCGAGACGCTGACCTGGGCCCCGGACGCGCCGGCCGGCGTCCTGGACTTCACCCGCACCGAGGGCTGGCGCTGCGTCACCAACCTGGGCACCGAGCCGGTGCCGCTGCCGCCCGGCGAGGTCCTGCTCGGCAGTGCCCCGCTGCCGGGCGGCGGGGCGCTGCCGCCGGACACCACCGTGTGGCTGGCCTAGGCCCTTCCGGCGGGGGCTAGCCGGCCGGCGGGGCCGGGCCCGGCCCGGCCCCGGTGGTGGTGCCGCCCGCGATGCCGTCGATGTCCACCGGCGTGGAGGTGGCCGACGGCGGCGGGGTGAGGACCACCTGGGGCCGGCCGGCCGCCGGGGGCGGCGGGGTCAGGTCGGAGTCGGGCAGCTTGGGCGGGGTGGTCTGCTGGAACAGGGTCCGGTCGAAGTCGACCAGGCCCGTTCGCTCCATCACGGAGATGTGGTCCAGCACGGTGTCGTTGGCCTGGTCGGCGAGGGCCCGCACCAGCGAGTTCTTCGTGGTGGAACGGATCTTCGCCACCGTGTTGAAGATGGAGCCGTGCGTCATCCGCAGGATGTTGGCGAAGTCGGTGTCGAACTGCCTGCCGCTCTCCCCGTCCAGCTGCCGGACGAAGCCCCGCTGCTGGGGGCTCGCCTCGTCGGGCAGCGTGATGTCCAGCATCGGGGCGATCTTCCGGCAGGTGGTGTCGAGCGCCGCGTGCCCGTCGACCAGGTGCCGGCTCGCCGTGATCACCGCGGGGGAGCCTCCCTTGCGCAGCCCGAGCTGCCCGACGGGGTACTCCCACAGCCCGGCCGCCCGCACCTTCACCACGAAGTCCCGGTCCTGCTCGGTCAGCGGCCCCCACTGGGTACTGGCGATGACGCGGTCCGGCGCGCCGGAGACCTTGCTCAGGCCGAGCATGCCCGGGTAGGCGAGCGCGGCGAGGGTCAGGGCCATCGCACCGCCCACGAACAGCGTTCCCGTCGCGTTCCGTGAAAAGCGCACCGTGCCTCCTGCCGGGGTCTTCCGTCGACGGTCCGGACGCGCGGCGGTACGCGGGGTCCGGACACCCAGGCGGTACGGACGCGGGGCGGGTTCGTCTCAGGGCACACGGGTAAAGAATCGGCCGCTGCCGTCGGCCGGCCCTTGTCCGCCGCCCGGGTGAAGGCTGACCTCCGCCGCCCTGGGCCTACGGCGCGGCCTGGAGCCGGCCCAGCTGCCGCCGGACGTTCTCCAGCGCGCCGCGCCGGCGCCCGGGCACCCTGAGGCGCAACTCCGCGAGCGCGGTGCCGAGTTCGCGGGCCGCCGCCGGGTCCTCGACGCGGCTCCACTGGTGGTGGGCGCGGTCCACGGCCGCCTCCACGGCGGGCGCGTCCGCCGTCTGCCCGGCGGCCAGCCGCGCCTCGGCCACCGCCAGCCAGGCCCGGCAGCTGCGCACCGGGTCCCCGGCGAACATCGCCAGGTCGGCGCGGACCTCCCGCCAGTGCAACGCCTGCTCGGACCCGGCGCCGTACGCCCGCACGGCGGCCTCCTCGTACCGCGCGGCCAGATCGTCCGCCTCCCGGTGCAGGCCACCCTGTACGGCGGCGCTGATGGCGGCATGCGGATCGACGTCGGTCCGGTCGCTCGTCCGGGCGCCGGGCCCCTCGCTCGGCCGGTCGCCGGGCCGGTCCGCGGCGGGTTCCCAGGGCGCCGGAAGCCCCGGCGCCGAAAGGCCCGACGCCGCTGCGAGGGCGGCCGGGGGTACCGGCGGTGCCGAGGGGGCCGGGGGTGCCGAGGGTGCCGGGGGTGCCGGGGGTGCACCGCTCGCCACGTGGCCCCCCGCGTGTGCCAGCAGCAGGTTCCCCCGGGTCTCCTCCGGTATCCGGCTCAGGGCCTGCTCGTGCAGGATGCCCAGTGGGGGGCGGTGGCCGCTGCGCAGGAGGGTCGCGACCGTCTTCATGTACGCCGGCTCGGCCGGGCCCCGCCGGGCGGGCGGGGCGACACGGCCGTACACGGCGGTGGACGGCCCGCAGTCGAGGCCGCGCTCGGTGACGTGCTTCCAGGCCTCGGTGTCGGCGTGCAGGTCGACCACGAGCGCGGTGTCCGCGGCCGAGCGCAGGCGCAGCTCCTCCCGGATCCAGTGCCAGGGCAGCGCGGTGTAGCGGACGGTGGCCGCCGTGGTGCGGGCCAGGGCCAGATGGGGCCGGTGCTGGCGCCGGTCCAGGTGCAGTTGCCCGGTGAGGTACACGGTGAGCGGCCCGGGCGCCGCCGCGGCGGCCCGCAGCCGGGTCAGGACGGCCTGCGGTTCCAGCGGGTCGGCGAGCTCCACGACGTTCGCGGTGTCGGCGCCGGACAGCACGGCGGGGGCGACGGCCGCCAGCACCGGCAGGACACCGGCGGCGTCCACCAGACGCCCCCGGCCCACCGGCGCGGCCGCGAGCAGCAGCACGGTTCCGGGCATCGTGCCTCCCCCTGTCACCCTGTGGCCCCCGGGAGCCCCGTCGGTCCCGAGGGCTCCGTAGATCCGCTCTCCAGCCAGCACCGTAACCGCTGGCGCCGCGCGCCGGGGCCTCAGTACCGCAAACATCCCTGTTCGAGGTCGCCCGGCGGGCCCCCGCCGCCGGGCAGCCGCCGCACCGCGAAGATCGTGGTGTCGTCCGCCAGCCGGCCCCCGGTGTGCCGCAGTACGCCGTCGCGGACCCGGCGGACCAGCCGGTGCGGGGCGGCCCGGCGCGGGTCGGCGCGGACCGTCCGGGTGACCTCGCGGGCCAGGTCGTAGAAGTCGCCGGGCCCGTCACGGGCCTCGGTCACCCCGTCGGTGACCAGCAGCAGCGTCTCGTCCGTCGCCAGCGGCACCCGGCGCACGGGCGGCAGCAGGCCGCCCGCGAGGTCGGCGCAGCCCAGCGGCACGCCCTCGCCGCTGGGCAGCTCGCGGACTCCGCGCGGGCCGACGACCAGCGGTGGTTCGTGACCGAAGTTCACCATCTCCAGGGTCTCCGGCGTGCCCGCGGGGAAGGCGATCAGGACGGCCGTGGCGAACCGGTCGCCGTCGGCCCCGCCGAGCGCGGCGGTGTGGGAGCGGTGCCGCAGCATCCGGATCTCCAGCCGCTCGGCGACGATCCCGATTTCCTTCTCGTGGTACCCGGCCTCGCGGAACGTGCCGAGCAACGCGGCGGCCGCCTCCACCGCGCCGAGGCCCTTGCCCTGCACGTCGCCGACGAGGACGCGGGTGCCGTGCGGGCTGGGCTGGATGTCGTAGAAGTCGCCGCCGACCCGGGCCTCGACGTCGGCGGCCAGATACACCCCCGCCTGCTCCAGCCCGGCCCAGTCGGGCGGCAGCGGGCGCAGTACGGTGCGCCGGGTGGTGTCGGCGATGTCCCGGATGTGCACGACCTGCCGTTCCCGGCGTACGCGCACGGCCGCGGCGAGGGTGGCCAGGGCGCCGCCCACGGCGACCAGGATGAAGTCGCCGAGCCCGGCCTGGTACTGCTCGGGCCAGGCGCTGTCCACGAGGACGTACGTGGCCACCGCCAGCAGCCCGTACCCGGCCGTCGTCCACACCCCGCAGATCGCCGAGGAGATGCCCGGGACCAGGACGATCCAGGAGATCATCCGCAGTCTCTCGCCGGTGGAGAAGTCCAGCAGGACGATGCCGGTGAGGAGCAGCAGCGGGGGCAGCCAGGCGACGCTGCGCCCGCGCACCCGCAGCAGCGGTCGCCGCCCGTACTCCATCCACGTCACGGCCGGCAGCCCTCCATGCCCCCAAGCGAAGCACGGGGGGCAACCGCACGCATCCGGGCACCGGCCACCCTCCTGGCCGAGTTGCCGGGCCCTCCTCGCAGGTGTGCCCTGGTAGCCAAGGCAGATCGGGGGCGAGGAGTAAATCGGGGGGCGAGGAGTAAGGAGTGCTCTCATGGCTCAAGCGGCACCCGCGCCCGGCGGCATGTCCCGGCCCGGCCGCACGCCCGAGGCGGAGGCCCGGGCGTCCGACGTACGCGCCCGCCCGCCCGACGTCTTCGACGCCCGCACCCACAGACTGGCCCGGCTCGCCGTGCCGGTCGTGCTGGGCCTGGTCTACGGCTACTGGGTGGCGGCCAACAACCGCTCCGGCGGCCCGATCACCGGCTGGAACCTGCTTCTCGGCTTCGTCAGCGCGCTGGTGTTCGCGGTGCTGTGCATGGTGCTGCTGACGCTGGCGCCCCTGATGCTGCGGGAGGTGCACGCACTGCTGTGGACCGCGTTCGTCGGCTGCGCGTTCGGCTTCCTGTACGCCCAGACCGGCAAGCCGGTGCTCCGGTCGATACTGATCTCCCTGCTGGTCGCGGCGGCCACCTTCATCGCCTTCTTCTACCGCTACTACACGCGGGAGGACGCCTTCGGACGCCGGATCCGCTGAGCGGCGTACGGGCGGCGAACGGCGCGTGGGTCCCGGACGGTCCGCCGGGACCCACGCCTTTCCCCGTGTGCCCCTTTCGCCCCACCGGGGCAGGGGCCCGGTTCCGGTCCGGCTCCACGACCCATGAGAAGCCGGCCGCGCCGGAACCACCCAGCACCAGCAAACACCCGCCCGGACGAACCCTCCACCGGAGGATGGAACCCTCCCTTGCGCCACACGGGTCCTCCCGCCGCCCGAACGCAGTGCTCCCGCTCGCGCCCGGGCTCCGGGGGCCCTTGCCTGGACATGTGCCCTCACGACGCCTCAGGAGCGCCCTGTCGGCCGTCCTGATCACCCTGTCCTGCCTCCTCGTCCCGTTCGGCGCGCTGGCGGCCTGGGCGGCGTACGGGCTGGCCGACACGGGCCGGTACGTCACCGCCATGGCACCGCTCGCCGCCGACCCGGCCGTGCGGGAGGCCGTCGCGGACACCGTCGGCGACGGCCTCCTGCGCGCGGTGGACCAGCACCTGGACGTCCGCCCGGCGCCCGTCTCGGTGCGCCCGTTCGTGCGGGACGCGGTGCGCTCCTTCACCCAGACCCGGGCGTTCCGGCTGGCCTGGGACACCGGCAACCGGGTCACCCACGACGCCGTGCTGCGCGCCCTGCGGGCGCGGGACGAGCGTGCCGTCACCATCGACCTGGCCCCCGTCACGGCCCAGGTCAAACGCCAGCTCGCCCGCGACCACGTGCCGCTCGCCGCGCGCATCCCGGTGGAGCACACCGAGGTCGCCGTGCTGCCGGCGGACCGGCTGGCCGCGTTCCGGAAGGGGTTCCACGTGCTCGAAGTCGCCGGTACCTGGCTGCCGGTCGCGTCCGTGGCGTTCGCCGCCGGCGGGATCGCGCTCGCCGTCCGCCGCCGCCGGGCGGTGGCCGCGACCGCCCTGGGCACGGCGCTGGGCGGCGCGCTGCTGGTCCTCGCCCTGCGCGTCGGCCGCGCCCTGACCCTGGCCGACCTGCCCGCCGGTGTGTCGCACGGTGCCGCGGGCGCGGTCTACGACGCCCTGACCGGCTCCCTGCGCACCGCGGCCTGGCTGCTGCTCGGCCTCGGCCTCGCCGTCGCCCTCACCGTCTGGCTCACCCGCCGGCTACGGCTCCCCCGCCCCGCACGAGCCCGACGAGCCTCATCGACACCCGCGCCGCCCCCCGCACCGGCACCGACCCGAGCCCAAGCCTGACCCCGCACCCCCTGCCGACGGCAAAAGCCACGGACACCCCCGGACCGACACGACGACCACCCCCACACCCCCCGCCTCACCCACCGCCCACGGCCGCCCCGCCCCGCGCGAGCCCGGCCAGCCTCGCCGACGCTCACGCCGGCACCGACCCGAGCCCAAGCCCGGCCACACCCTGAACCCGCCCCCCTGCCGACGGCAAGAACCACGAACACCCCCGGCCCGGCACGGCAACCACCCCCACACCCCCCGCCTCACCCACCGCCCACGGCCGCCCCGCCCCGCGCGAGCCCGGCCAGCGTCGACAGCGCCCGTGCCAGTTCCCGCTCCGGTGCCGAGCCGAGTCCGAGTCTCACCGCGTCCGGGGCCCGGCCGGTACCGACGGCGAAGGCCGTTCCCGGGGTGACGGCGATCCGGTGGTCCAGCGCGGCGGCCGTGAAGGTGTCCGCCCGCCACGGCGCCGGCAGTTCCCACCAGGCGAAGTAGGCGGCCGGCTCGGAGCGTACGGCGAACCCGGCCAGCTTCTCGGCGAGCAGCCGCTGGCGGCGCCGCGCGTCCTGCCGTTTGGCGGCCACCAGCCGGTCCACGGTGCCGTCGCCGAGCCAGCGCACCACCGCCTCCAGCGCGAACCCGCCCGCGCTCCACCCGCCGGACCGGACGGCCCGCGCCACCGCCTCGGCGCGGCCCGGGGGCGCGACGACGAAACCGGCGGTGAGACCGGGCGCGACCCGCTTGGACAGGCTGTCCACGAGGTGCACCAGGCCGGGCGCGAGCGCGGCGAGCGGGGGTGTGCCGCCGGGCCGGAGGAAGGCCCAGATCCGGTCCTCGACCACCGGTATCCCCAGCCTGTGGACACAGTCGGCGAGCTGCCGCAGCCGCCCGGCGCTCGTGGTCAGCGAGGTCGGGTTGTGCAGGGCGGGCTGGAGATAGAGCGCGGACAGCGGCGCGCCGCGGTGGGCGTCGGCCACCGACTCGGGCACGGGCCCCTCGGCATCCGTGGCGAGCGGCACCAGGACCAGACCGAGGCGCGCAGCGATCTCCTTGACCAGCGGATACGTCAGGGGCTCCACCCCGACCCGGCCACCGGGCCGGACCAGCGAGGCGAGGGCGGCGGCGATCGCCTGGCGGGCGTTGCCGGTGAACACGATCCGCTCCGGCCCGGCCCGCAGCCCGCCCTGGGCCAGCAGCGCGGCGACCGCCTCCCGGGCCGCCGGGGTGCCCGCGGCGGCGGCCGGCCGTAGCGCCTGGCCGAGGGCGTCCGGCCGCAGCAGGGTGGCGAGCGCGGGGGCCAGCAGCTCCGCCTGGCCGGGCGCGGTCGGGTAGTTCAGCTCCAGGTTCACCAGCGGGGCGCCGACCGCCTCGGTGAGGGCGAGCCCCGGCTGCCCGTCGGGCGCGGTGGCCCGGACGAACGTGCCACGCCCGACCTCGCCCACCACCAGCCCCCGGCGCACGAGTTCGGCGTACACCCGCCCCGCCGTGGACGGGGCGATACCCCGTCGCCGGGCGAACGCCCGCTGCGGCGGCAGCCGTTGGCCGGGACGCAGCCGCCCGCCGGTGATGTCGGCCGCGATCCGGTCGGCGATGCGTCGGTAGTCGTCCACAAGTCCCCCTGTCGTCCGGCGCGTTGGATTGCACCGAGGGCAAAGATCTTATTGCGCCGAGCAAAAGGCCGCGCCTAGGGTCGTGCCCATGCCCGCCTTCCTCGCGTACACCGACAAAGGCCCCGAAACCTCTTCCCGCATTCCCCTCGTCCTCGTCCACGGCCACCCCTTCGACCGCACGATGTGGGACCCGCAGCTGGCGGAGTTCTCCGCCGGCCGCCGGGTGATCGCCCCCGATCTGCGCGGCTACGGCGCCTCCCCCGTGACCCCCGGCGCGGTCCCGCTCTCCCGCCACGCCGAGGACCTCGCCGGGCTGCTGGACCACCTGGCCGTGGACTCCTTCGCCCTGGCCGGCCTGTCCATGGGCGGCCAGATCGTCATGGAGTGCTACGACCGCTTCGGCGACCGCATCCGCGGCCTGGTCCTCGCCGACACCTTCCCCGCCGCCGAGACCCCCGAGGGCAGGCGGGGCCGCAACGCCATGGCGGACCGGCTGCTCGCCGAGGGCATGCGGGGCTACGCCGACGAGGTGCTGGAGAAGATGGTCGCCCCCTACGCCGACCCCGAGGTCAAGGCGCACGTGCACCGCATGATGACGGCCGCCCCGCCCCAGGGCGCCGCGGCGGCCCTGCGCGGCCGGGCCGAACGCCCCGACTACCGCGCCCTGTTGACGAGGGTCGCCGTGCCCGCCCTGGTCCTGGTCGGCGCCGACGACACCTACACGCCCGTCACCGACGCCGAGGCCATGCACGCGGCCCTGCCCGACTCGGCCCTGCACGTCATCGAGGGCGCCGCCCATCTGCCCAACCTGGAGCGCCCCGAGGAGTTCAACCGGCACCTCGCCGCGTTCCTGACCCGGCTGGACGAGGACGCGTAGCCCCGCCCCCACCCGACGCCCACGGGTCCGCCCCCGCCCGGCGGGAACCGGCCCAAAACTCCCCACTCCCCCATAATGGGCCCATGCCCCGAGAGTTCACCATCGGCCTGACCCCTCCCGACTGGCTGGTGCGGAACCTCAGGCCCCAGCAGGCGCCGGTCAACTGGGCCGCCGCGGCCCGCGCGGCCATCGCCATGGCCCTCCCCCTGGCCGTCGGCCTCGCCGCGGACCGCCCGGCCTACGGCGCCCTCGCCGCCATGGGCGCCCTGTCCGGGGTCATCGGCGACACCGCCGACGCCTACCGGATGCGCATCCTCAACATCGCCGTCCCCCAGCTCTTCGGCGCGGTCGGGGTGACCCTGGGCACCCTGGCGTACGGGCACGGCTGGTACGCGGTCGCCGCGGTCACCGGCGTCGCGCTGGTCTCCGGCATGATCTCCACGATCGGCGCGGTGGCCTCGGTGTCCGGCCTGCTGCTGCTCCTGAACTGCGTGGTCGGCGCGGGCCTGCCGCTGCCCTCCCCCTGGTGGCTGGCCCCGGCCCTGATGACCGGCGGCGGCCTGCTGGTCCTGCTCCTCGCCCTGCTGGCCTGGCCGCTGCGCGCGGGGGTCCCCGAGCGGACGGCGGTCGCCGCCACCTACCGCGCGGTCGCCGACCTGCTCGCCACCGCCGGCACCGACCGCGCCGAGGCCTACGAGGAGGCCCGCCGCGCGGTCACCCAGTCCCTGAACGAGTCCTACGACCTGATCCTGGCCCGGCGCGCCCGCCACCACGGCCGCAGCCCCGACCTGACCCGCCTGCTGGCCCAGCTGAACGCGATCACCCCGATGATCGAGGCCGCCCCCGCCGCCCACCTGGCGGCCCGCCCCCTGTGCCCGCAGATCCCCGAAGCGGTCCGCGCCCTCGCCCGCCGGGTGGCGACGGACACGGCCCCCCTGCCTCCCCCGGACCTCCCCGTCCCCACCACGGAGACCGCCCGGGCGGTGGACCACGCCCTGCGCCACACCGCCGAGGTCGTCGCCGCGCCCGACGTGGACCCCCGGGGCATCGACGACCGCCTGGGCCGCCCGGCCACGCTCGGCGTCCGCACGGCCGGTGCCGCGCGCAACGTCATGCTGTCCGCCAACTCCTGGCGCTACGGCGTCCGGCTGGCGCTGTGCATCGGACTGGCCCAGGCGCTGGTCTCCCTGGTCCCCGTCCCCCGCTCCTACTGGGTCGCGCTGACCGTCACCTTCGTCCTCAAGCCGGACTTCGGCTCGGTGTTCTCCCGCGCCCTCATGCGCGCCGTGGGCACGGTGGCCGGCCTGGTGGTGGCGGCGGTGATCCTCGCCGAGGTCCCCCTGGGCTGGTGGGACGTGGTGGTCCTGTTCCTCCTCGCGCCCCTGATCCCCGCCCTGACCCCGCGGGGCTACGGCTACCAGACCGCGGCCATCACCCCGGTGATCCTCCTGCTGTCCGACGTCCTCAACCGCCAGGGCACGGCCCTGCTGCTGCCCCGGCTGAACGACTCGCTGCTGGGCTGCGCGATCGCCCTGACGGCCGGCTACCTGTGCTGGCCGGAGAGCTGGCACACCCGGGTGGGCGACCGGCTGGCCGACGCGGTGGCCGACACGGCGGTCTACGTCGAGAAGGCGTTCGGCCCCGGCACCGACCCGGCCGCGCGGGCCCGGATGCGCCGCCGTCTCTACCGCGACCTGTCCACCATCCGCACCGAGTTCCAGCGGGCCCTGACCGAACCGCCGCCGACCGGCCGGCGGGCCGCCGCGTGGTGGCCGCTGGTGGTGGCGGTGGAGCGCATCGTCGACGCCACGACGGCGGCCCGGGTCCGCGTCAAGCACGGCGCGGCGGCCCCGTCGGCGGCGGAGATCGCGCAGGTGGCCCTGCAACTGCGGGAGCTGGCCGAAGGCGTACGGCGGGCGCGGACCCTGACCGCCGTACGCACCGATCTCACCGGGCCGGCGGACAGTGTGCTGGAGCCGTTGCGCCAGGAGGTGGCGGCGGCCCGCTCCATCACGTCGCCGCGTTGACCGATCCGGCCACATCGGGCCGCTAACCTTACGTGTCCGTCCTGGCCAGCGATCGACGGGCTACAACTCACGCGAAGGGTTGCGCACATGGGCATCTTCACTCTCCTGCGGAACGCGTTCGGCCGCTCACGCAAGCCACGAGCCACCGAGCCGGAGGGTGCCCCCGAGACCCCCGAGCAGCCCCCCGTCCCCGAACCCCGCCAGACCCCGGCCGAGGAACACGAACTGGTGGCAGCGGCCTTCGACAAGGTCACGGTCCCCCACCAGACACCTCCGGCGGAAGCGACACCGAAAACAACAGCCACCACCAAGCCGGAACCAGAACGAAAGCCGGAACCGGAAGCGGAGCCGGAGCCGGAAGCGGCAGCCACACCGGAGCGGACGCCGGAACCGGAAGCAGCAACGCAGACAGCAGCCGAACCCGAACCACGGCCGGAGCCCAAGCCGGAAGCGGCAGCCACACCGGAGCCGACGCCGGAGCCGGAGGCGGCGACGGAGACGGCAGCCGAGTCCGAACCGGCGCCGAAGCGCGAGCCGGAAACCCCGGCGGAGCCGGAGCCCGACCCGCCGACGGAGACGGACCCGCAGGCCGCCGACGGCGAGGACGCCCCGCAGGGGCCACCCGCACCCGACGACGAGACCCGCACGGGTGGTGCGGGTGGGAACACGACCGCCGAAGGCGAAGCCGAGGCGCCGGCGGACACCACCCCGCACGCAGACCCCCCGAAGCCCAAACCCGCCACCCCCCTCACCAGGGTCAAGTCCCGCACCCCCACCCTCACCACCGCCTACAAGGCCGCCACCACCACCCTCAGGAAGAAGAACCTCACCGGCACCCGAGCGAAGCTCTACCTCGTGCTGGACCGCTCCGCGAGCATGCGCCCGTACTACAAGGACGGCTCCGCCCAGGCCCTCGCCGACCAGATCCTCGCCCTCGCCGCCCACCTCGACGCCGCCCCCTCGGTCCACGTCGTCTTCTTCTCCACGGAGGTCGACGGCACCACCGACCTCGCCCTCGCCCCCGGCCACGACACGAGGATCGACGACGTGCACGCCGGCCTCGGCCGCATGGGCCGCACCAGCTACCACGCCGCCGTAGCCGCCGTACTCGACCACTACGACACGCACACGAAGAGCGACACCGCCCCCGCCGCCCCCGCCCTCGTCGTCTTCCAGACCGACGGCGCCCCCGACGCCAAGACCCCTGCCACCCAGGCCCTCACCGAGGCCGCCGAGACCCACCCGGGCGTCTTCTTCTCCTTCGTCGCCTTCGGTGACCACGACAACAAGGCCTTCGACTACCTCCGCAGGCTGAAGACCCCCAACGCGTCCTTCTTCCACGCCGGCCCCACCCCCCGCGAGCTGACGGACACGGAGCTGTACGAGGGCGTCCTCGCCGACTGGCGCCCGTGACACACCGTAGCCACCCGGCCGCCCCTTCCCAGTGCGCGAAACGGGAAGCGGGCGGCCCACCCGTGTCGGCTACGATTTGAAGGTTCGAAACCGCAGAAAAGCAGCGACCTGGGAGCAGCCACGATGGCTCGACACCTCATCACCAGCGCCCTTCCGTACATCAACGGGATCAAGCACCTGGGCAACATGGTGGGGTCCATGCTCCCGGCGGACGTCTACTCCCGCTATCTGCGCCAGCGCGGCCACGACGTCCTCTACATCTGCGCGACGGACGAGCACGGCACGCCCGCCGAGCTGGCCGCCAAGGAGCAGGGCCTGCCCGTGGACGAGTTCTGCGCCCGGGCGCACGACGCGCAGAAGGCGGTCTACGACGGCTTCGCGCTCGCCTTCGACTACTTCGGCCGCAGCTCCAGCCCGGAGAACGTCGAGATCACCCAGCACTTCGCCCGCAAGCTGAACGAGAACGGCTTCATCGAGGAGCGGGCGATCCGCCAGGTCTACAGCCCGGCCGACGGCCGTTTCCTGCCGGACCGCTATGTCGAGGGCACCTGCCCGCACTGCGGCTACGACAAGGCCCGCGGCGACCAGTGCGAGAACTGCACCCGCGTGCTGGACCCGACCGACCTGATCGACCCGCGCTCGGCGATCTCCGGCTCCACGGAGCTGGAGGTCCGCGAGACCAAGCACCTCTTCCTGCTCCAGTCCAAGCTGGAGAACGAGGTCCGCGAGTGGGTCTCCCGGCACGACAAGGACTGGCCGCAGCTCGCCTCCTCCATCGCCCACAAGTGGCTGACCGAGGGCCTGCACGACCGCGCGATCACCCGCGACCTGGACTGGGGCGTCCCGGTCCCGGCGGACACCTGGCCGGAGCTTGCGGCCGAGGGCAAGGTCTTCTACGTCTGGTTCGACGCCCCGATCGAGTACATCGGCGCGACGAAGGAGTGGGCGGACCAGGACCCGGAGAACCGGGACTGGAAGGCGTGGTGGTACGACGCCGACGACGCCGTCCGCTACACCGAGTTCATGGCCAAGGACAACGTCCCCTTCCACACGGTGATGTTCCCGGCCACCGAGCTGGGCGTGCGCGAGCCGTGGAAGAAGGTCGACTACGTCAAGGCGTTCAACTGGCTGACGTACTACGGCGGCAAGTTCTCCACCTCGCAGAAGCGGGGCGTCTTCACCGACCAGGCCCTGGACATCCTGCCCGCCGACTACTGGCGCTACTTCCTGATCGCCAACGCCCCGGAGTCGGACGACTCGTCGTTCACCTGGGAGCACTTCACCGCCACGGTGAACAAGGACCTGGCCGACACCCTCGGCAACTTCGTCAACCGCGTGCTGTCCTTCAGCAAGAAGAGGTTCGGCGAGGAGGTCCCGGCCGGCGGCGCGCCCGGCGAGGCGGAAGCACGGCTCGGCGAGGAGATCGCCCGACTGCTCGCCGAGTACGAGGAGCAGATGGAGGCCCTCCAGTTCCGCAAGGCCGCCGCCGCGCTGCGCGCCCTCTGGTCGGCCGGCAACTCCTACCTGGAGGAGAAGGCCCCCTGGCTGGAGATCAAGACGGACAAGGAGGGCGCGGCCCTCACCCTGCGTACGGCGATGAACCTGATCCACCTGTACGCGGTGGTCTCCGAGCCGCTGATCCCGGCCACCTCGGCGGCGATGCGCGGCGCCTTCGCCCTGCCGGAGGACACCGCCACCTGGGTCACCGCCGAGGAGGCCAAGGCCCTGTCCGCCGTCCCGGCCGGCACCCCGTTCACGGTGCCGCCGGTGCTGTTCGCCAAGCTGACGGACGAGGACCTGGCCGCGTACAAGGAGCGCTTCGGCGGCGAGGAGGGCTGACCTCACGCTCCCCGTCCGAGCGAGGAGGGCGCCGGGCCGTTCGGTCCCGGCGCCCTTTCGCGTGCGGCCGGACTACTTCAGCACGCCCGCGCCGGTGGAGTTCTCCAGCTCCGCCGGCAGGTTCTTCGCCGAGGTCTGAAGGCCCGCGGTGAGCGCCGGGGTCCAGTTCACGGTCGTCTTGATCTTCTTGGAGCTCGCGGCGTTGTACGCGGCGACCAGGTCGGTGACCGTGCCGTTGACCAGGTTGCCGCTGCCCGCGATCGAGCCGGTGCCATCACCGCTGAGCAGCTTGGCGACCTTGCCGCCGCCCGGCACCGTCCAGTAGTTGGCCTGCGCGACGACCTGGGCCCCCGCGCGGGAGTTGATGCTGTACTGGGGCGCGTAGCCGTTGACGGTCGTCGTGTCGTACACGTTGTTGTAGAGGTGGATCTGGCCGATGCGCGCCAGCGGCGCCCGCTGCACGATGCCCTTCCACACGTTGTGGTGAATCGTCACGCGCAGCTTGCCGGTGCTGTCCTTGTCGCTGGAGCCGATCAGCATCGTCTTGTCGTGGTCGGTGAACCGGTTGCGCTCGACGGTCACCAGGTCGGAGCCGCCTGTGATGTCGAGGGCGCCGTCGTGGATCTGGTACTCGCGGCCGTAGTACTCCGGGTTGGCCTTGTCGTAGTGGGGCGCGTCGGTGAACGTGTTGTGGTCCGCCCAGACGTGGGTGGCGCCGCGCAGGGTGACGGAGTCGTACGCGGAGTTCCAGTTGCCGTCGTCGCCGTCGGTCGGGTCCCACTGCGGGAAGCAGTCCTCGGTGGCGGAGAAGGTCAGATTGCGGATGATGACGTTGTCGACGTTCTTCACCTGGAGGCTGCCGCCGGTGATCCCGGCGTTGGTGCCGGGCACGCCCACGATCGTGGTGTTGGCCGGCACCTTGAAGACGATGTTCTTCGCCTGCTTGTCCTGGGCGGCGGCACGGGCCTTCTCCTGGGCGCCGGAGGGCAGCTTGGCGCGGCCGTAGGTGGCCGGGTCGTAGGCCTTGAGGTAGGCGGACAGCGAGTAGCCGGTGCCGGCCGCGTAGTCGGCGCAGGTCAGCTTCTTGCCGTTGTCGTCGGTGCCCGCGTCGATCGTGCCCTTGACCTTGATGATGCGGGGCGTGGTGTCCGAGGCCGAGCCCAGGGCCCGCACGAGCTGGGCGCGGGTGGAGACGGTGAAGGTGTGCGCGGAGTCGGCCTTCGCGCCGCCGGTGGTCCCCGTGCCGGAGGCGGCCCAGCCGTCCTTGGCGGCGAGGGTCTGGTGGTACAGGTCGACGCCGTCGGCGTTCGCGTTCAGCACGAACACCCCGGCGCCGACACCCGCGGCCACGACGGCGGCGGACACGGCGAGGGTGCGCCGCTTGCGGAGGGACCGGCGGTGGGAGGGAGCTGCCACGGAGGAGTCCTTAAGGTCTGTCGTACATGCCTTACGACTCCTCAGTGGCCGCCCGGCGCCGGAAGGTTGCCGTCGACGCGGGAATTTCCCGTACGGCCTGGTCAGGTGTCGCGCTCCGGGGCCGGCAGGCCGGAGAATCGTCCGTGTGGACATCCCCGAACCCCATCGCCGGCTCCTCGCGGACGCCGCCTGGGCGGGCGGACCGTACGGCCTGGTGCTGGCCGGCGGCTACGCCCTCCAGGCGCACGGTCTGCTGAGCCGTCCGCACGCCGATGTCGACCTGGCCACCGAGAGCGCCGAGGCCATGGAACGGATCGCCGCCGCCGCCGGCGCGGCCCTGGAGGAACGGGGACGGCGGGTGGACACCGGCGCGGTCACCGCGCTCACCGCGCGGCTGACGGTGACCGACCCGCCCACCGGCGGGCCGTGCGCGCTCACGCTGCACAAGGAGACGTTCTGGCAGCCGCCGGAGCCGACCGGATACGGCCCGGCGCTCTGCCTCGCGGACGCCGTCGGCACGAAGATCCGGGCGCTGTACGACCGGGGCGCGGCCGTGGATCTGATCGACGCCCGCGCCTGCGCGGCCCGCTTCCCGCTGCCCGGCCTGGAGGAGCTGGGCCGTCGGCACGCCCACGACCCGTTCGACCTGCCCACCCTCCAGTCGCGGCTGACGGGCACGGACTTCTACGCCGACCGGGACTTCCTCCGGTACGGCCTGGCCGAGGACGACATCGCCGCCCTGCGCGCCTGGGCCCAGCACTGGTCCGACGACATCGCGGAACGGCTGCTGGAGGACGGCGCGTCCCCGGACGCGCCGTCCGACGAGCAGGGCGGCTGAGCCCCGGTGTCCGGCCCCTACTTCGGCTGCGGCTTGCGGATGTCCAGGTGCAGCTCGCGCAGCCGGGTCTCCTCCAGCTCGGTCGGGGCGCCCATCATCAGGTCCTGGGCGTTGCCGTTGAGCGGGAAGGCGATCGTCTCGCGGATGTTGGGCTCGTCCGCGAGGAGCATGACGATACGGTCCACGCCCGGGGCGATGCCGCCGTGCGGCGGGGCGCCGAAGCGGAACGCGCGGAGCATGCCCGCGAACTCGCGCTCGGTGGTCTCACGGTCGTAGCCCGCGATCTCGAACGCCTTGAGCATGATGTCGGGCTCGTGGTTCCGGATCGCGCCGGAGGACAGCTCCACGCCGTTGCAGACGATGTCGTACTGCCAGGCCAGGATGTCCAGCGGGTCCTGCGTCTCCAGCGCCTCCATACCGCCCTGCGGCATCGAGAACGGGTTGTGCGAGAAGTCGATCTTCCCGGTCTCCTCGTCCTTCTCGAACATCGGGAAGTCGACGATCCAGCAGAACCGGAAGACGTTCTCCTCGAAGTGACCGGCGCGCTTGGCGGCCTCGACGCGGACCGCGCCCATGATCTTGGAGACCTCGTCGAACTCGCCCGCGCCGAAGAAGATCGCGTGGCCGGGAGCGAGGGAGAGCCGCTTGGTCAGCTCGGCGACGTTCTCCTCGGTGAGGAACTTCGCGATCGGGCCGGACAGCGTGCCGTCCTCGCCGACCCGGACCCAGGCCAGGCCCTTGGCGCCCAGCGACACGGCGAAGTCGCCGAGCTGGTCGAAGAACTTGCGCGGCTGGTCCTGGACGGCCGGCACGGGCAGGGCGCGCACGTGCTTGCCGGCGAACGCCTTGAACTCCGAGCCCTCGAAGACGTCGGTGATGTCCACCAGCTCCAGCTGGGCGCGCAGGTCCGGCTTGTCGGAGCCGTACTTGAGCATCGCCTCGCGGAACGGGATACGCGGGAACGGGGAGGTGACGTGCCGGCCGCCGCCGAACTCCTCGAACAGCTCGGTCATCAGCTGCTCGATCGGCCGGAAGACGTCCTCCTGCTCGACGAAGCTCATCTCGACGTCGAGCTGGTAGAACTCGCCCGGCGAGCGGTCGGCGCGGGCGTCCTCGTCGCGGAAGCAGGGCGCGATCTGGAAGTAGCGGTCGAAGCCGGAGATCATCAGCAGCTGCTTGAACTGCTGCGGGGCCTGGGGCAGGGCGTAGAACCTGCCCGGGTGCAGCCGGGAGGGGACCACGAAGTCGCGGGCGCCCTCGGGGGAGGTCGCCGTCAGGATCGGGGTGGCCATCTCGTTGAAGCCGAGCGCGGTCATCTTCTGACGGATGGCGCCGATGACCGCCGTACGCAGCATGATGTTGCGGTGCATGCGCTCGCGGCGCAGGTCCAGGAAGCGGTACTCCAGGCGCCGCTCCTCGTTGACCCCGTCCTCGGCGTTGATCGTGAAGGGCAGCGGCTGGGCCGCGCCGAGCAGCTCGACCTCGGCGACCTCGACCTCGATCTCGCCGGTGGGCAGGTCGGGGTTCACGTTCTCGGTTCCACGTGAAACAACGCGGCCGTCGACGCGGACCGTGGACTCCTTGGAGATCTTGTCCAGGGCCTCGTACGCCGGGGTGCCGGGACGGGCGACCAGCTGCGTGATGCCGTAGTGGTCGCGCAGATCGATGAAGAGGATGCCGCCCAGGTCGCGCCGATTGTGCAGCCAGCCACTCAGCCGGACGTCGGTGCCGACGTCAGAGGCGCGGAGCTGGCCGCAGGTGTGGGACCTGTACCGATGCATCGTCGTTCATCCAGTCTGTGCGGATCGGGTGTCGCCAGGCGGGTACGGCCTAGGCCATCCCAAGGGTACCGGGCACCCCATGAACGACTCCCCCCATTACCGCCCGCCCGCCTGGGTGGCAGCCAACGGCCATCTCTCCATAAAGTGGGACAATGCGCACAGGCGAGCCCCTGCCGTCCGTCGGGGAGGCCCTCGCCGCCCTCGCGACCGGGCTGTGGCACTGGGACACGGCCGCCGGGCTGGTCACGCTGGACGCGGAGGCGGCGCGGCTGCTCGGGCTGCCCGCCGAGCCGGTCACCCTCACCGAGGCCCGGATCCGGGCCCGGCTGCACCCCGTGGACTGGAACGAGGTCACCGGCGTGGTGCGGCTGGCCGCCGCCGAGGGCACCCTCGCCGAGGTCCGCATCCGGGTGATGGACGCCGACGGCCGCATCCTGCGGGTCGTGCGCAGCCGGTCCAAGCCGTCCTTCGACCCCGAGCGGCGCGCCTACGAGCTGATCGGCACCCTCCAGGAGGTGACCGAGCCCGCCCCGGGCACGGCCGCGGCCCGCAGCGTGGTCACCGGCGACTGGCGGCGCTCCCGGGAGGCGTTCCTGCTGGACGCGGGACGGGCGCTGGCGGAGGCCCGGTCCACGGCCGAGGTGCTGCGGGTGGCGGGGGGCCTGTCGATGCCCGGGTTCTCCCCGGACGGGCTCGTGGTCTACGGCGTGGAGGGCGACCGGCTGACGATCACCGGCCAGCACGGACACCATCCCGGCGACATGAACCCCTTCTCCCACATGCCGCTGGACACCGACTACCCGGCCGCCGAGGTGGTCCGCACCGGGCGGGCCGTCTATCTGTCCTCTCCCCAGGAGTACCGGGACCGCTACCCGGCCACCTGGCCGCTCGCCCGGCGCTTCGGCCGCCACTCGTGGGCGTTCCTGCCGCTGACGGCCGGCGGACGCACGATGGGCGCCTGGATGGCCGCGTTCACCTACCCGGTGGCGTTCACCCCCGACGAGCGCGCGGTGCTGACCACGGTCGCCCGGATGCTCGCCCAGGCGCTGTCCCGGGCCGGCGCCGCCGAGTCGGAGCGGGAGCTGGCGCAGGGCCTGCAGCGGTCCATGCTGCCGTCGCTGGGCCCCCGGGTCCCGGGGATGCGGATCGCCGCCCGGTACATCCCGACCGGCGGCGGACTCCAGGTGGGCGGCGACTGGTACGACATGATCCCGCTGCCCTCCGGCCGCTTCGCCCTGGTCATCGGGGACGTCCAGGGCCATGACGTGCGCGCGGCCGGGATCATGGGCCAGCTGCGGATCGCGCTGCGCGCCTACGCCGCCGAGGGCCACCGGCCGGACGCCGTCCTCTCCCGGGCGTCCCGCTTCCTGCACGGGATCACCGACGGCTCCGGGCCCGACGCCCTGGCCGACCCGCGGTTCGCGACCTGCCTGTACGTGGAGGCCGACCCGGCGACCGGCATGCTGGAGATCGCCCGCGCCGGACACCCCGATCCGGTGATCCGCATGGCGGACGGCACGGTGATGATGCGGCCGACGGCGGGCGGGCTGCCGCTGGGCGTCGACCCGGACGCCGACTATCCGACGACCCGGTTCACCCTGGAACCCGACGAGACGCTGATGCTGTGCACCGACGGTCTGATCGAGACCGGCGGGCACGACCTGGAGAGCGGCTGGCGCAGGCTGCGGGTGCTGCTGGAGGACCACCGGGCGGGCGAGTACCGCCAGGAGGATCTGGAGGCGCTGGCCGACGCCCTGGTGCAGGCCGTGCACGGGCCGTCCTCGCACCACACCACCGGCCCGCTGGCCGACCGCCGCGAGGACGACATCGCGCTGCTGCTGCTGTGCCGGCCGGCCGTCGCCTGCGGGCGCGGCAGCGCCACGGCGGGACCCCCGGTACGGCGCACCCTGCTGTCGGTGGCCCAGGACGAGCCGGACCGGATCGCCGAGGCCCGCCGGCACCTGCGCGAGCTGCTGCACGACTGGGCCTCGCCGGACCAGGTGGACTCGGCGGTGCTGCTGGTCTCCGAGATGGTCACCAACGTACTGGTGCACACCGACGCCGACGCGCTGCTGCTCGCCGAGATCCTCTGCGGGGAGGGCGGGCGGCGGCTGCGGGTGGAGGTCTTCGACACCGGCGACGACCTCCCGCACAAGCGCCGCCCCGGCGAACTGGCCTCCTCCGGCCGCGGCCTGATGCTGATCGAACTGCTCGCCGACGCGTGGGGGGTGGTCCCCCGGGGCGAGGGCAAGAGCATCTGGTTCGAACTGAGGGAACGGACGGGCGCGGGGGCGCCCGGAACCCCGCCCGGATCGTACGTCCCGTAGGCACGCTAGCGGTCGCCCGGGAGGGCGGGACGGCGGAACGGCTCCGGCTCCGGCTCCGGCTCCAGGACGTCGACCACGGCGATGTCGACAGCCGTGACCGCCATGCCCAGGTCCTGTCCGGCCGAGTGGAGGACCGTCCGGCGCACCTGGCGGACCCGCTCGGGCAGCGGGTGGTCGAGAGCGGCGGCCAGGGTCATGGTCACCCGCACGCCGGTGCCCTCGCCCACGGGTACGAGCCGGCAGGTCGCGACCCTGGCACCGGGGACCGCGTCGGCGGCCCGCCGCAGCACCTTCGCCGCGGCGCTCTCGGCGATGCGCGGTTCCCGGCCGGGGCCGGCCAGGGGCAGCAGCCGTCCGCGCCGTACCTCCGCCCTGACGATGTCCATGACGCGTGCGGCGAGCGCGAGGACGCCGGGCGGGTCCTCGGCGTGCAGTGCCCGGGTGGCCGCGCTCACCGCGGCCAGTCCCTCGGCGGCCTCGCGGCAGTGAGGGCAGGAGAGGGTGTGCGGGTCGGCGGTCGGCACCGCGTCCCGGGCCTGTTCCCAGGCCCGGCTCAGCAGCCGGCCACAGGCAAGTACCTCATCACCCTCGTACGGAGGACCGTCGGCGGCGGGCGGTTCGGAAGGCCGCGTCCGCGGGCCGTCTAGCGCCATGGGCTCATCGCCTCCTGAAGGGACCGGCGTGCCCTGAACAGTCTGCCGCGCACCGTCTGTTCGCTGGTCCGGGTCACATGGGAGATCTCCTTGTAGGACAGGCCCTGCACCTCCCGCAGGATCCAGCAGATCCGCTGCCCGGCGTCCAGATCGGCGAGCGCGCGGGACAGGGCGGCGGTGGCCTCGTCCCGCTCGGCGGACCGGACGGGCTGGCTCCAGGCGTCTCCCGCCACGGGCTCGGCGACGGCGTCCAGCGGGAGCGGTGGCGGCCGGCGACGGCGCATGGTCAGGCAACGGTTGACGGTGATCCGGTGCATCCAGGTACGGAACTCCGCGCCGTGGCGGTATTCGGGGAGCCGCCGCCAGGCGCTGACGAAGGCGTCCTGTACCGCCTCCTCGGCGTCCTGGGGGTTGCCGAGCACGCAGCGGGCCAGGGCCAGGAGGGGCCGGCCGTGCCGCTGGACGAGGACGGCGAAGGAGTCCTCGTCCCCCTCGGCCGCCCGCACGGCCAGCAACCCGTCCGGCAGATCGCGCCCCGGCAGGCCGGGTTCCGGCGGTGATGGGAAAGTGCGTCCGGTCATGTCGTCCCCGCACAAGGCTCGGACCGTCCGGGTACCCGAAAGGGTGATGTGATGCACATCACACCGCATTCACGTGAGAAACGCGATGCCCTCTATGTCCAACTCTGCGACGGACGCCGCACCGGCGTCCGACCGAGCGACCGATCGAGGCGACCGCCATGACGGACAACATCACCAGCGTCGGCGGGGGCGGTGGGCCCGACGCGGGCGTGAGCGCGCTCAAGGGCCGTACCGGGGCCGGGGCTCCGGCCGAGACACGGGGGAAGACCACCATCGCGGACGGCGTGGTAGCCAAGATCGCGGGCATGGCCGCCCGCGAGGTGCCGGGCATCTACAGCCTGGGAGCGGGGATGGCCCGCGCCTTCGGCGCCATGCGGGAACGCGTCCCCGGAGGCGGCGGCGGAGCCGTCACGCGAGGAGTGAAGGTCGAGGTCGGCGAGCGTCAGGCCGCGGTGGACCTGGACGTCGTCGTCGAGTACGGCGTCTCCATCGTCGACGTCGCCGGCGGCGTCCGCACCAATGTCATCGGCGCCGTGGAGCGGATGACGGGCCTGGAGGTCGTCGAGGTGAACGTCGCCGTCGACGACGTCCGTCTGCCCGACGACGAGGAAGAAGCCGAACCGGACGAGAGCCGCGTGAGGTGAGTACACGATGAACGCAGCGACGACGGGTCTCGCGGCCGGCATGGCCCTGGGCTTCGCCGGTTACTTCGGTGGTTTCTGGGCCTTTCTGCTGGTGCTGGTCCTGGGCGCGGTGGGGCTGATCGTCGGCCTCGCCGTACAGGGTGACCTCGACCTCCGGTCCGGGAGGCAGCGGTGAGGACCGGACACGGTTCCCCCGGCGGGGCAGCGGGCCCACCGGCGTCGGGCGCCGGTCTGCCGCCCCCGGCCGAGCGGGGCGCCACCGTCATCCCGGACCGGGTGGTCGCCCGTATCGCGACACAGGCCGCACGCACGGCCCAGTCCCGGCGCGCCGCCGTACCGCCGGACCGGGGCGGGCCGACGGCACCCAGCGCCACCGCCGCCGTCCGTACCGGATCGGTGCGCCTGCATCTGGCCCTGGATCTGCCGTATCCCACCGACATCCCCCGTGTCTGTGAGCGGATCCAGCGGGACGTCGCCGACCGGGTGGCCCAGCTGACCGGCTTGCGGGTGGGAGAGGTCACCCTCACCGTCCGGCGGCTGGTGACCGCCGCCCCAACGGGCCGGGGGCGGGTCCGGTGAGCGGCCACCCGGCGGTCCCGGCCACGGGACACACCAGGCAGGAAGGGGCATCCCGATGACACCCGACCCCGCTCCACCCGGCCGCGGCCCCGCGCAGCCTGCCACGGTGCCGCTGACCAAGGAGCCCGATCCGGCCGGACGCGACGTGCCGGGCGGTGAGCGCGGCAGCGGGCACCGAACCCGCCGGCCGTGGTCCGCGCGCCGCGTACCGGCCACGCTGGTCGCCGCGGTGATCCTCGTCGCGGCGGTCGCGGCGCTGGCCGACGTCATCGCCGTACGGGCGGGACGCCCGGCGGCGGCGTGGCGACGGCATCTGGCCGACGCACTGGCCACCCGCCCCGTGGACGACGTGTGGATGCTCACGGGTGCCGCCGTGGCCGCCGCCGTCGGTGTCTGGCTGATCGTCCTGGCCCTCACCCCCGGTCTACGCCGCTGGCTGCCCCTGCGCCGCCCCGCCGACTGCCCCCGGTTGAAGGCCTCCCTGGACCGGGACGGGGCCGCCACCCTGCTGCGTGACGCCGCGACGCGGGTCCCCGGAGTCGGCGCGGCGCGGATCCGGGTACGCCGCCACCGCGTCAAGGCGCGCGCGGACGTCCGCTTCCGTGACCCCCGGCAGGTGAAGGAGGACCTCACCGCCGCCCTCGGCGAGGAGTGCGACCGGCTGGCCCTCGCCCGCGCCCCCCGCATCGCCGTACGCGTGCGGCAACGCACCGACTGACCGACAACCCGCAGCACCGGAGCCCGCCATGACGCAGCGATCCGCACTCAACCGCAGTCTGCTGGGCCTCGCCGGACTGGTCCTGCTCGGCGGCGGGCTGCTGATCCTCTCCGCCGGACTCGACCTCTACCGGCGGCGCGATCTGGTCCCGCCCGACGGCTGGCCCCTGACCGCCCCGGCCGACGTCCTGCTCGGCTCCGCCGACCGGACCCGCTGGAGCAGCCAGGGCTGGTGGTGGTGGCCCGCGGTCATCGCGGCACTCGCCCTCGTCGCCCTGCTCGCCCTGTGGTGGCTGCTCGCCCAACTGCGCCGGCACCGCCCCGGCTCACTGGCCGTCGGCGGCACACCCCCGCAGGAGGGCGTCGAACTGCGCGACCGCGCACTCAGCGACGCGATCGAGACCGAGGCCGGGGCCCTGCCGGGCGTCGACCACGCGACCGTACGCATCACCGGCCGGCCCGCCCGCCACCACACCCGCGTCCGGCTCACCCTCACCCCCGAGGCCGCGCCGGGCGCCACCCTCGGTGCCCTCTGCGAAGGCCCGCTGCGCACCGCTCGCCGGTGCACCGGCCTGCCTGACATGCCCACCGAGGTCCGCCTCCACGTCACCCGCCACAAGCCCCACCGCGCGGAGTAGGGGCGGCGGTGGTGTCCACGAGGATCTGTCCGGCCTCGGTGGCGTTGTCGGCCCGGACGGCCCTGGCCATCGCGGCGCGTGCCGCGTCGGGAGCCGTGCCGGGCGGGACCACCAGCAGGGAGAAGTGGTCCTGGTCGCCCCGGGTGACGAGGACGGTGTCGTCGCCGACCGGGAAGGAGTCGACGTGCACGACCCGGCCGTCCACCGTCAGCCGTGTCGGCAGCTCGTCCCAGGCCCCGCTGTCCAGACCGACGCGGGTGACGGGTCCCAGGTACTCGGTCAGCGCGCTGATCAGCATGGGCAGTTCGGCACCGACGTCCCGGGACCGCGGCCACCAGGCACCGTCCAGGATCCCCTCGCGCGCGTGGGTCGTCTCCAGCCGCAGCAAGGCCGTTCCGGGACGCACCGCCGTGTGGACTGCGTCCGGCAGCGGCCCGGGCGTGCCGGTGGTGCCGGAGCCGGTCATGGTGTCGCCCGTCCTTCGGGGGCAGCCGCACGTTCCTCGTCCGTCTCCATCCGCCGGATCCTCCGGTGCGTCGGCGTGATCACCTCCGGGGTGTTGTCCCTCCCCCGGTCGACGACGACCCGGCCTTCCCGTCCCCTCGTCCGGGCCGGAGTCGCCGTCCTCCGCGGTCGCCGTCGCGGTGGGGCCCGGCGGAACGGTCGTGTCCGCCGCCGGCCGGCGGCGCCTCCGTGGCCGGCGGCCGATCCCCGGCAGAGCGTCGCTGTAGTGGAAGTCGGCGATCCGTTCCTCGTGCTGGGCATTGAGCCGGTGGATCAGAACGGCCCCTACGGCGATCAGGACGAGCAGCACGGCGACGACGGTGACAGTCATCATGTCCCTTCACCTCCGCCGGCGGGCTGCCGGAGCCCTGACGAGCCGATGGGCGCGGGCCGGGACGACGGCGGCCCCGCTCCGCCCTCGGCCTCCCACGCCTCTTCCCGCCCTCGGGCATCGGCCCTGTCGGCCGATCTCTCCTGCGCCCGGACATCGATGCCGACGCCCGCCATCAGCCGCGCGGCGGCGTTTGCACCGGTTTCCGGCGGGACCACCAGCAGGTCCCGGCGGCCGTCAGCGCAGAGAAGAGTGAGTCTGTGCGGATCCTGCTCCTCGCTGGACCAGCCCACCCGCACGGTCCGCCCGGCGTCCGACACCCGGTGCGGGAGTACGGGCCAGTAGGCAGGGTTCACGGTGATATCCGTGACAGGACCCCAGAGAGCGCCCAACACGGCTGCCAGGGGCGGCAGTTCACGGGTGAGGACCCGGGAACGGGGCCACCACAGGCCGTCCAGGCCACCCGGCACCGGCGTCAGGGACAGCCGGACCGGTGGCGACGCCGTACACCTGCCGGCTGTCGTACGGGTCGTACGGTCAATGGTCACGGTCATGGTGCGGACCTGTCCCCGGGTCCGTGGGTGCGGCCCGGCGCCTTCGATCACCGGGAACGGCACCCGCGGCGGAGCCGGTGCGCGAAGAGCTCCCGGTGTCTTCACACTACTCCGCTCACGCCCCCGAAAAGCAGGTGATGACCAGCTATTTCCCCGTCTTCGGTACCGGGCCGCCGATCCTCGTCACCAGGGAGACGGGGAAGACGGCCGGCGCGGGCCCCCGTACCCGTGAGCTCCGCACCGGCCTCGTCCCCGCGGGATCCCGGTGATCCCTACATTCCGTCCCCGGTCATCCCGTGCACGGCCGGAACGGTCCCCAGGCGGCCCTTCCGGAAGTCCTCGAACGCCTGCTGGAGCTCCTCGCGGGTGTTCATGACGAACGGGCCGTAGTGGGCCATCGGCTCACGGATCGGCCGGCCGCCGAGGAGGACGACCTCCAGATCCGGGGTGTGGGAGTCCTGCCGCTCGTCCGCGCGTACGGTCAGCGAGCCTCCCGCGCCGAAGACCGCCGTCTGGCCGAGGTGGACCGGCCGGCGCTCCCTGCCGACGCTGCCGCGGCCCGCGAGGACGTACGCCAGCCCGTTGAAGTCCTCCCGCCACGGCAACGTGACCTCCGCACCCGGCGCCACCGTCGCGTGGATCATCGTGATCGGCGTGTGCGTGACGCCGGGCCCGGCGTGCCCGTCCAGCTCACCGGCGATCACGCGCAGCAGCGCGCCGCCGTCGGGCGTGGTCAGCAGTTGGACGTGACCGCCGCGGATGTCCTGGTAGCGCGGAGGCATCATCTTGTCCTTGGCCGGCAGGTTCACCCACAGCTGGAGGCCGTGGAAGAGGCCACCGGACAGGACCAGGTGCTCCGGCGGGGCCTCGATGTGCAGCAGGCCCGAGCCCGCGGTCATCCACTGGGTGTCGCCGTTGGTGATGGTGCCGCCGCCCCCGTTGGAATCCTGGTGGTCGAAGATCCCGTCGATGATGTACGTGACGGTCTCGAAGCCGCGGTGCGGGTGCCACGGGGTCCCCTTCGGCTCCCCGGCCTGATACTCCACCTCCCCCATCTGGTCCATCATGATGAACGGGTCGAGGTGGCGGTAGTTGATCCCCGCGAACGCCCGGCGCACCGGGAATCCCTCACCCTCGAAACCGCTCGGGGCGGTCGTGACGGCGAGCACGGGACGTGCCACGGCGTCGGCGGGAGCGGTCACACGGGGCAGCGTCAACGGGTTCTCGACGGTCACTGCGGGCATGGCGGGTACCTCCTTGGTACGCCCACTTTAGTTGAGCGTTGAACTTCTTGTCACCCACAACAGAGCGGACCCGGAGGGAATTCCCTCCGGGTCCGTCCGTCCGGGTGCCGGCTCAGCCGCCGCCGTACATGCGGCGCATCGCGAAGTCGACCATCTGCTCGACCGCCTTGGCGTCGAACACGATCCGGTGCTCGCCCTCCATGTCCAGGACGAAGCCGTAACCGGTGGGCAGCAGGTCGATCACCTCGGCGCCGGTGATCACGAAGTACTTGGACTCCTTGCCCGCGTACCGCCGCAGCTCCTTCAGCGAGGTGAACATCGGGATCACCGGCTGCTGGGTGTTGTGCAGGGCGAGGAAGCCGGGGGTGTCGCCGCGCGGGCAGTACACCTTGGAGGTGGCGAAGATCTGCTGGAAGTCCTCGGCGGCCATCTGCCCGGTGGTGAAGGCCCGCACCGCGTCCGCGAGCGACGGCGGGGACGGCTCCGGATAGAGCGGCGGCTGCTGGCCGTACCCGCCGACACCGCCCGGCATCTGCTGCTGCGGCGGGGCGTACTGCTGCTGAGCGCCCACGTTCTGGTCGTAGCCGTACATGGGGAGAAGCGTACCGAGCCGCCCCTTCACCCGGACGGGTTACGGCGCGGGAACCTCGCGCACCAGGCGGGAGGACCAGGGGCACCAGACGAGCCCGGGCAGGAAGGCGCCGCCCGCCTCGTCCAGGTGGTCCTCGACGTAGGGGAGGGTGGCGTCGCAGACCTCGATGGCCACGTCGAAGAAGTCGACGGTGTCCGGGTTGTAGTGGAAGGACCACCTCGGGTTGTAGTCGGCCTGGCGCTTGACGATCCGCCCGACGAGGTGGGGGCGCTCGTCCGTCTCCCCGCTGAGCAGGTCCCGGGCGTGCCGGATTTTGGCGGGGTCGTCGATCCGGACGACGGCCTTTTCCCGGGTGATGTCCGTGAACTCGAAATACGCCGGGTCCGCCGCCTGCGCGGGGTGGGCCAGGCCGAGGGTGAGCATCGTCGCGGCCGCCAGACCGCCGAGCTTGCTCAGGAGTCGTCGCATGGGTGCCTCCGCACGTGATGAGAAAGATCGACCACGAAGCGTAGGGGTCGAGTTACGGCACGTGCCCCGCTCGGCGGCCGGAATCGCCCGAACGGCCGGAGCGTGCCGGAGTGTTCACGGGGCGCTCGGAGAGGGCATGCACCTGGCGTACGCCGGGCTCGGCCGCACTTGAGACGCGTCACAGATGCCCGGATCGGGGTTGCGTCTTATTACCGGCGGGTAGCATCATCGTAGCTACTTGTTGGTACGTGAACTAGGTGCGAGGAGTCAGTGCCTCGCCGATCCCTCTACGGAGCCGTCGCCATGGGGCACTACAAGTCGAATCTCCGCGACATCGAGTTCAACCTCTTCGAAGTACTCGGGCGCGACAAGGTGTACGGCACCGGCCCGTTCGAGGAGATGGACGTCGACACCGCCAAGAGCATCCTGGAGGAGATGACCCGCCTCTCGGAGAACGAGCTGGCCGAGTCCTTCACCGACGCCGACCGCAACCCGCCGGTCTTCGACCCGCAGACCAACACCGCGCCGGTCTCGGCGTCCTTCAAGAAGAGCTACCAGGCCTTCATGGACTCCGAGTACTGGCGGCTCGGCCTGCCCGAGGAGATCGGCGGCACCACCTCGCCGCGCTCCCTGATCTGGGCCTACGCCGAGCTGATCCTGGGCGCCAACCCGGCCGTGTGGATGTACTCCTCGGGCCCCGCGTTCGCCGGCATCCTCTTCGAGGAGGGCAACGAGGTCCAGAAGCACATCGCGAAGATCGCCACCGAGAAGCAGTGGGGCTCCACCATGGTGCTCACCGAGCCCGACGCGGGCTCGGACGTGGGCGCCGGCCGCACCAAGGCGGTCCAGCAGGAGGACGGCTCCTGGCACATCGAGGGCGTGAAGCGCTTCATCACCTCCGGTGAGCACGACATGTCGGAGAACATCCTCCACTACGTGCTCGCCCGTCCCGAGGGCGCCGGCCCCGGCACCAAGGGCCTGTCCCTCTTCCTCGTGCCGAAGTACCTGTTCGACTTCGAGACCGGCGAGCTGGGCGAGCGCAACGGCGTGTACGCCACCAACGTCGAGCACAAGATGGGCCTGAAGGCCTCCAACACGTGCGAGATGACCTTCGGCGACAAGCACCCCGCCAAGGGCTGGCTGATCGGCGACAAGCACGACGGCATCCGCCAGATGTTCCGCATCATCGAGTTCGCCCGCATGATGGTCGGCACGAAGGCGATCTCCACGCTGTCCACCGGCTACCTGAACGCGCTGGAGTACGCCAAGGAGCGCGTCCAGGGACCGGACCTGGCGAACTTCATGGACAAGACCGCGCCCAAGGTCACCATCACCCACCACCCCGACGTGCGCCGCTCGCTGATGACGCAGAAGGCGTACGCGGAGGGCATGCGCGCCCTGGTGCTGTACACCGCCTCCGTCCAGGACGCCATCCAGATCAAGGAGGCGAACGGCGAGGACGCCTCCGCCGAGCACGCGCTGAACGACCTGCTGCTGCCGATCGTCAAGGGCTACGGCTCCGAGAAGGGCTACGAGCAGCTGGCCCAGTCGCTGCAGACCTTCGGCGGCTCCGGCTTCCTCCAGGAGTACCCGATCGAGCAGTACATCCGGGACTCCAAGATCGACACCCTGTACGAGGGCACCACGGCGATCCAGGGCCAGGACTTCTTCTTCCGGAAGATCGTCCGCAACCAGGGCGCCGCGCTGAACTCCCTCGCCGAGGACATCAAGAAGTTCCTGGCGCTCGGCACCGGCGGCGAGGAGCTGGCCGGCGCCCGCGAGCAGCTGGCCAAGGCGGCCGTGGAGCTGGAGGCGATCGTCGGTCTCATGCTGACCGACCTGGCCGCCACCGAGCAGGACACCAAGAACATCTACAAGGTCGGCCTGAACACCACCCGCCTGCTCATGGCCTCCGGTGACGTGGTCGTCGGCTACCTGCTCCTCAAGGGCGCCGCGGTCGCCGCCGAGAAGCTGGCCACCGCCTCGGCGAAGGACAAGGCCTTCTACACCGGCAAGATCGCCGCGGCGAAGTTCTTCGCGGCGAACGTCCTGCCGGGCGTCACCCTCGCCCGCAAGGTCGCCGGCAACGTCGAGCTGGACCTGATGGAACTGGACGAGGCCGCGTTCTAGCGCCCCCGACGTTCCGGACGTCCCCGTCGATTCCACGCACGGGCCCGCTCTCTTTCCGGGAGCGGGCCCGTGCACGTCGTTAAGGTGAATCCCATGAGCGCACCAGCCCGCTTCGACCGCGGCCACACCGACGACCTGATGTCCTTCCTGGCGGCGAGCCCGTCGCCGTACCACGCCGTGGCGAACACCGCCGAACGGCTGGAGAAGGCGGGCTTCCGGCAGGTCGCGGAGACGGACGCCTGGGACGGGACGCACGGCGGCAAGTACGTGCTGCGCGGCGGCGCGATCGTGGCCTGGTACGTGCCCGAGGGCGCCGAGGCGCACACCCCCTTCCACATCATCGGCGCGCACACCGACTCCCCCAGCCTCAGGGTCAAGCCGCGCCCGGACAGCGGGGCGCACGGCTGGCGCCAGATCGCCGTGGAGATCTACGGCGGCCCGCTGCTCAACTCCTGGCTGGACCGGGACCTGGGCCTGGCCGGCCGGCTGACCCTGCGCGACGGCTCCTTCGTCCTGGTCAACGTGGACCGGCCGCTGCTGCGGGTGCCGCAGCTCGCCATCCACCTGGACCGCACGGTCAACGAGGGGCTCAAACTCGACAAGCAGCGGCACCTCCAGCCGGTGTGGGGCCTCGGCGACGAGGTACGCGACGGCGACCTCATCGCCTTCCTGGAGCAGGAGGCCGCACTGGCAGCGGGCTCGGTGACCGGCTGGGACCTGATGACCCATCCGGTGGAGCCACCGGCCTACCTCGGCCGGGAACGGGAGCTGGTCGCCGGTCCGCGCATGGACAACCTGCTGTCCGTGCACGCCGGCGTCGCCGCCCTCACCGCCGTCGCCGCCTCCGGCGCCCCGCTCACCCGTATCCCGGTGCTGGCCGCGTTCGACCACGAGGAGAACGGCTCCCAGTCGGACACCGGCGCGGACGGCCCGCTGCTCGGCTCCGTGCTGGAGCGCTCGGTGCTCGCGCGCGGCGGGACGTTCGAGGACCGGGCCCGTGCCTTCGCCGCCTCGGTCTGTCTGTCCTCCGACACCGGTCACGCCGTGCACCCCAACTACGCCGAGCGGCACGACCCGACGCACCACCCGCGGGTCAACGGCGGCCCGATCCTCAAGGTCAACGTCAACAACCGCTACGCGACCGACGGTTCGGGCCGCGCGGTGTTCGCCGCGGCCTGCGAGAAGGCGGGCGTGCCCTTCCAGAGCTTCGTGTCGAACAACTCCATGCCGTGCGGCACCACCATCGGCCCGATCACCGCGGCCCGGCACGGCATCCGCACGGTGGACATCGGCGTGGCGATCCTGTCCATGCACAGCGTCCGCGAACTGTGCGGCGCCGACGACCCGTTCCTCCTCGCGAACGCCCTGACGGCCTTCCTGGAGGGCTAGCCGCGACCCCGCCGGGTACCCGGACGACACCGGAGATTCCGGAACCGGAAGGGGAGGCGAGGTCTCATGGGTCTCGGCGGATGCATCATCCTCATCGGCGTGGGGGCCATTCTGACGTTCGCGACCGACTGGCACATGAAGGGCGTCAACGTCACCGTCGTCGGCCTGATCCTGATGGCCGTGGGCCTGATCGGCGTCGCGACGTTCAGCGGGATCGCCCGCCGCCGCCGCGTGGTCGTCCCGCCGACGACACCGGTGGTGGAGGAGGAACCCCACCGCCACCACCGCGTCGACGGCTACAGCGACGGTTACGGCGTCTGACGCGACGCCCTGCCTACTGCTCGTCCATGCCCGCCAGGACGAGCGGCAGGCGGTCCGTCCCGCCCGCTGTGAGGCGGAGCGGGACGCCCCAGTCCTGCTGGTGGACGTGGCAGGCGGGGTATTCGTTGGCGGGGTCGTCATCGCAGGACGCGGCCATCGCCGAGACGTGCAGGACGCCCTCGGGCACGGCCGGGTTCAGTTCCAGCTCGCGGGACAGGTCCGTGTCCGCCCCGTCGCCCTTGAGCAGCAGCTCGGGCGGGGTGGCGGAGACCAGCAGGCGGGTCGAGGGGCCGTAGCGGGTGTCGAGCTTCTGGCCGGCCGGGGCCTGGAAGATCACGTCCAGGCGGAGGCGGCCGGGGGCGACCTCGGTGGCCGCGCGCCGGGTGCGGTGGGCGACCGACTCCACGCGCACCGCCTCCTCCGGCAGCCGCAGCCGGGTCAGCCGGTGCCGGGCCGACTCCACCACCACGATGTCCTCGCCGACGAGGACGGCGTCGCTGGGCTCGCGCAGATCGGTGGCGAGCGTGGTGACCTCCCCGGTGGCGGGGTCGTAGCGGCGCAGGGCGTGGTTGTAGGTGTCGGCGACGGCGACCGAGCCGTCCGGCAGGGCGGTGACGCCGAGCGGGTGCTGGAAGAGGGCCTGCTCCGCGGCGCCGTCCCGGTGGCCGAAGTCGAACAGGCCGGTGCCGACGGCGGTGTGCACGTGCCCGTCGGTGTCCACCCAGCGCAGGGCGCTGGTCTCGGAGTCGGCGAGCCACAGCCGGTCGGCGGTGGCCGCGAGGCCGGAGGGCTGGGCGAACCAGGCCTCGGCGCCGGGGCCGTCCACCAGGCCCTCGTTGGTGGTGCCGGCCGCCACCGCCACCGTCGAGTCGGCCGGGTCGTAGGTCCACAGCTGGTGGACGCCCGCCATCGCGATCCACACCTTGCCGCCGAAGACCGCCACGTCCCACGGGGAGGACAGGTCGACCTCGCGGGCCGGGCCGGAGGTGGCCGAGCCCTGCCACCACTGCCTGCCGGTGCCCGCCAGGGTGGTCACCTCGCCGGTGGCCGTGTCCAGGCGGCGCAGGGCGTGGTTCACGGTGTCGGCGACCACCACCGAGCCGTCGTCCAGCAGGGCGAGGCCCTGCGGCTCGTTGAAGGACGCCTGCTCCGGGCCGCCGTCGGCGAAGCCGCGGGTGCCGGTGCCGATTCGCCGCAGGACCGTCTCGGCGTCCTCGGCCAGCTCCACCAGCTGATGCCGGGTGGTGTCGCTGACCAGGAAGTTCCCCGACGGCAGCAGCAGCGCCTTGCCGGGGAAGCGCAGCGTCGTCGGCTCCGGCTCCGGCGGCACGTAGGGGCCGTCGCCGCGGCGCAGGGTGCCCTTCGCCTCGTGCTCGGCCTCCAGCTCCTCGACCAGCCTCTCGATGGCGTGCGCGTGGCCCTCGCCGGCGTGCTGGGCGACGACGTAGCCCTCGGGGTCGATCACCACGAGGGTGGGCCAGGCGCGCACCGCGTACTGCTTCCAGGTGGCCAGCTCCGGGTCGTCCAGGACCGGGTGTGCCACGCCGTAGCGCTCGACGGCGTCCACGACCGCCTGGTGGTCGGCCTCGTGCACGAACTTCGGCGAGTGCACCCCGATCACCACGACGGTGTCCCGGTGCTTGTCCTCCAGCTCGCGCAGCTCGTCCAGGACGTGCAGGCAGTTGATGCAGCAGAAGGTCCAGAAGTCCAGGACGACTATGCGTCCGCGCAGGTCGGCGAGGGTGTACTGCTGGTCTCCCGTGTTCAGCCAGCCGCCCTTGCCGATCAGCTCGGGGGCGCGTACTCGGGCGCGTCGGGGTGCGGAGTCGGTCATGGATCCAGGGTGCCACCCGGCGCCGACGGACGTTTCGGCGCCTGTGGACAACCCGGCCCGGCGGGGCCCTCCTGTGCCCGCCCGTGCCCGCCTGTGGATAAAGGGGCCGGGACCGATCAGTCCTGGTGGACCACGTTCCGCCCGGGGCCGCCGGAGAGGGTGTCGCGCCCCGGGCCGCCGTAGAGCCGGTCGTTGCCGCTGTTGCCGTAGAGCGTGTCGTCGCCGCTGTTGCCGTACAGGACGTCGTCGCCCTTGCCGCCGTACAGCTCGTCGGCGCCGGTGCCGCCGGTGATCGTGTCCTTGCCGTCGTCGCCGGACAGGGACTGGGACCCGGCGCCGCCGCGCAGCGTGTCGTCGCCCTTGCCGCCCTGCGCGATGTTGCCGCCGCCGGCCGCGTTGATCGTGTCGTTGCCGTCGCCGCCCCAGGCCAGGCCCTCCTTGCCGACCGTGAGGGTGTCGTCGCCCGCGCCACCCGAGACGTAGGCGCCGTCGAGGCGGCCGGAGTCGGTCGCCTTGTCGTCGCCGGCGCCCAGCGAGACCTGGGCGTAGGAGTAGATCTGGTCGGTGGCGTTCTCGTAGGCGAGCGTGTCGTCGCGGTCGCCGAGGTCCACGACCAGGGCGGCGTAGGGATCCTGGCTGTCCACGACGGTGACCGTGCAGGAGACCTTCGTGTGGTCCGCGGCGACGGGATGGCCGCAGGCGTGGCCCGCCTCGACCGGCACCACGTCGTCGATGAGATAGGTGATGCCCGTGCGGTCCGCGGTGAGCGCGGCGGTGACGGTCGCCTTGTTGGCCTGGCCGGGGGCGGCCCGGTAGGTGAGCTGCCAGTCGTAGCCGTTGACCTCGGCGGTGGCCGGCGCCGTGGCGGCGCCGGCCGGGACGGCCAGGGTGAGGGGTGCGGCCAGGGCCGCACCGAGGACCAGGGTCGCCGCCGGAGCGGCGTGGAGCAGCCGGCGGCGGGCGGGACGAGGGAGCATGGCGAACCTCCGGGAGGACGTGCGCGGTCGTGCGCCGTACGCCCCTTCCGACTCGGGTTGCTCCCGTTTGGTTGGGCACCTTCCGCGTCGGCACGGAAAGTTCACCGGTCGGCCGCTTCGCCGTCGGCTGGATTCCGCCGCCCGGTCAGGCGAGGGCGTGGCCCGTCGTCACCTCCACGTGCTCCGGCACCTCCTCGTGCCGGTCGCCCACCGTGAGCGTGCCGGTGGGCTCGAAGAGCAGGATCTCGGTGGGCACGCGCGCGTACGGCTTGTGTTCGGTGCCGCGCGGGACGGTGAACACCGCGCCCCTGTGCAGCACCACCGTGCGCTCGCCGCCCGGCCCGCGCAGGCCTATGTGCAGCTCCCCGGACAGGACCAGGAAGAACTCGTCGGTGTTCTCGTGCACGTGCCAGAGGTGCTCGCCCTCCAGTTTCGCCACGCGCACGTCGTAGTCGTTGACCGTGGTGACGATGCGGGGGCTCCACTGCTGGGTGAAGGAGGCGAGGGCCTCTTCGAGAAGGACCGGTTCGGTGCGTTCCGTGTGTGCCATGCGCTCATCCTGCGGGTGGCCGGACCACCGTACGAGTGCTAGGAATCGCATATGCCGCAAGGATCCTCTCAAGCCCCGCACCGGGTGGTGGTGCTCGTGGACGCGGGCACCAACCCGTTCGAAGTCGGTGTCGCCACCGAGATGTTCGGGCTGCCCCGGCCGGAGCTGGGCCCAGACGGTCCGCGCTACGACGTGACGCTGTGCGCGCCCGCCCCCGAGATCCGGATGAACCACGGCTTCTTCACCATGAGCGGCCTGCCCGGCCTGGAGGCGGTGGACGCGGCCGACACCCTGATCGTGCCCGGCCGCCCGGACAACGTCGTACCGCGCGGACCGGACGTCCTGGCCGCGATCCGCCGCACGCACGCGCGGGGCGCCCGTGTCATCAGCTTCTGCACCGGCGCGTTCGCGCTCGCCGAGGCCGGGCTGCTGGACGGCCGCCGGGCCACCACCCACTGGATGTGGGCCGAGTCCTTCCGGGAGCTCCATCCCGCGGTGCGGCTGGAGCCCGATGTGCTGTTCGTCGACGAGGGCGGGATCCTCACCGCCGCCGGCAGCGCCGCCGCCCTCGACCTCGGACTGCACCTCTGGCGCCGCGACCACGGAGCCGAGGTCGCCAACACCGTCTCCCGCCGCCTGGTCTTCGCCGCCCACCGCGACGGCGGGCAGCGCCAGTTCGTGGAGCGCCCGGTGCCCGAGGTGCCCGACGAGTCCCTCGGCCCGCTGCTGGCGTGGGCGCAGGAACACCTGGGCGAGCCGCTGACCGTCACCGGTCTCGCCGCCCGCGCGGCCGTCTCCCCCGCCACCCTGCACCGCCGGTTCCGCAGCCAGCTGGGCACGACCCCGCTGGCCTGGCTCACCGGGGAGCGGGTGGCGCTGGCCTGCCGGCTGATCGAGCGGGGCGAGGAGCGGCTGGACGTGGTGGCGGCGCGCAGCGGTCTGGGCACGGCGGCCAATCTGCGCGCCCGGCTGCGCCGGGAGACGGGGCTGAGCCCGTCGGCGTACCGCAAGCGGTTCGGCGGGGTGCCGGGAGAGGGGGCCCTGCCCGTATGACGGGTTTGTGACGATCACCCGGCCCCGGGGAAGCATGCTCCGTATGAGATTCCTCGTACGCGACCGGATCCTGGGCATCGGCGACGACTGGTGGATCGAGGACGAGCACGGCCGGAAGGTCTACCTCGTCGACGGCAAGGCCATGCGGCTGCGGGACACCTTCGAGCTGAAGGACACCGAGGGGCGGGTCCTGGTCGACATCCACCAGAAGATGTTCGCGCTGCGCGACACCATGGTGATCGAGCGAGCCGGCGAGGTCCTGGCCCGGATCAGGCGCAAGCGGCTGTCCCTGCTGCGCAACCACTACCGGGTCGCCCTGGTGGACGGCACCGAACTGGACGTCAGCGGCAAGATCCTGGACCGCGAGTTCGCCGTCGAGTACGACGGCGAACTCCTGGCGGTGATCTCCCGCCGCTGGCTGGCCGTTCGCGACACCTACGGCGTGGACGTCGTCCGGGAGGACGCCGACCCGGCGCTGCTGATCGCGGTGGCCGTGTGCGTGATCCACCTCGCCGAGAAGGAGGGCGAGGAGGACTGACCCCGGCCCGGCCCGGGCGGGAGGTGTTCAGCCCCGGTGCCGGGGCGGCTCCAGGCCCAGGACCCGGTCCTTCAGCGCCGGGAACTGCTCGCGGGTCGCGGCCACCTTCGCCGGGTCGAACTCGACCGTGAGGACCTCTTCGCCGGAGCCGGCCTCGGCGAGCACCTCGCCCCACGGATCCACCACGATCGAGTGACCCGCCTGGGGAACCCCGGCGTGGGTCCCGGCCGTTCCGCACGCGAGCACGAACGCCTGGTTCTCCACCGCCCGCGCCCGGGCCAGCAGCGTCCAGTGCGCGCGTCGCCGTTCGGGCCAGCCCGCCGGGATCACCAGCGTCTCGGCGCCGGCGTCGGCCAGTGCGCGGAAGAGTTCGGGGAAACGGAGGTCGTAGCAGGTGGCCACGCCGATCGTGGTGCCGGGCAGCCGGACCGTCACCAGGTCCCGGCCGGCGCCCATCAGCACGGCCTCGCCCTTGTCGAAGCCGAAGCGGTGGATCTTGCGGTAGGCCGCGGCCAGTTCACCGGAGGGGGAGAAGACGAGAGAGGTGTTGTAGAGGGGGCCCTCGGGGTCGCGTTCCGGGATGGAGCCGGCGTGCAGCCACACGCCCGCGTCGCTCGCCGCCTTGGCCATCGCCTCGTACGTCGGCCCTTCCAGCGGCTCGGCCTCGCGGCCGAACTCCTCGTAGGCGAAGGCTCCGGTGGTCCACAGCTCGGGCAGGACGACCAGGTCGGCGCCGTTCTGCTCACGTACCAGAGCGGCCAGGCGCTGCCGCCGGGAGTCGACCGGTTCCCGCTCGTCCACGGCTGCTTGGATCAGCGAGGCGCGCACACTACCACCGTCCTGGGATTCGAGTCGTCCATACGGGCCTACGATCGTCACACGAAAGCACTGCCGGTGTGCCTTCCCGCAGCGTAACTTAGCGTCTCAAGACACCCGCCGAAGTGCAGCCGCCGTCCGCCGGCAACGCCGCCGCAAACCCGCCCGTGTACCGACCGCCGAGGGGTCCCGTTCCGTGAGTCTGCATCCCACTCTCCAGCCCTACGCCGACGCCTGGACGCACTCCATCGAAGCGATATCCGAGATGGCGCAGTCACTCGTCGAGGGCGAGTGGAACCGGCGGACCCCGTGCCCCGGCTGGTCGGTGCGGGACATCGTGTCCCATGTCATCGGCATGGACTGCGAGATGCTCGGCGACCCGCGCCCCATCCACGCCCTGCCGCGCGACCTCTTCCACGTCGCCACCGAGCACCAGCGCTATATGGAGATGCAGGTCGACGTCCGCCGGCACCACACCGCGCCGGAGATGACGGCCGAGCTGGAGTACACGGTCATCCGCCGCAACCGCCAGCTCCGTAACGAGTCCCGTGACCCCGGCACCCTGGTGCGCGGCCCGCTCGGCAAGGAGATCACCCTGGAACAGGCCTACCGCATGCGGGCGTTCGACGTGTGGGTGCACGAGCAGGACCTGCGCACGGCCCTGGGGCGCCCCGGCAACCTGGACTCGCCGGGCGCGTACGTCACCCGGGACGTGCTGCTGGAGGCGCTGCCCAAGGTCGTCGCGCGGGACGCGGGCGCCCCGCGCAGCTCGGCGATCGTGTTCGACGTGCACGGCCCGGTCGAGTTCCTGCGCACCGTCCGCGTCGACATCCAGGGCCGCGGCACCGTGGAGAGTGTCCCCGCGCTCGGCCCGGCCGCCACGCTCACCCTCGACTGGGAGACGTACGTCCGCCTGGCCTGCGGCCGGACCTCCCCCGAGGCGGTGGCGGACCGGGTGAAGACGGAGGGCGACCAGGAGCTGGCGGCGGCGATCCTGCGCCACTTCGCGGTCACGCCGTAGCCCCGGCCGCCGGCCCCCGGCGGGTACGCGCACCGCCGCCATGCGGCTGCGCGGCACGCGCACGGTCATGCGGAACACGCCCGGCTACGCGGGCACGTGCACCGTCTCTATACGGCTGGAGATCAACCGCTCCCGCTCCCGCCGGGCCGCCCGCCCGCGCAGCCTGAGGATCTGGCTCACCCCGAGCGCCTGGAGCACGAACACGGAGCTGAACGCCACGGTGTAGTCGTCCCCGGTCGCGTCCAGCAGCACGCCGACCGCGAACAGCGTGGTCATGGAGGCGATGAAACCGCCCATGTTGGTGATGCCGGACGCCGTGCCCTGCCGCTCGGGCGGATTGGCCGGCCGGGCGAAGTCGAAGCCGAGCATGGACGCCGGCCCGCACGCGCCGAGCACCGCGCACAGCACCAGCAGCAGCCACATCGGGGCGTGCCGGCCGGGGTAGGCCAGGGTCGCCGCCCACAGCAGCGCGGTCGCGCCCACCGTGCCCAGCGCCAGCGGCAGCCGCGCCGCGTGGTGCCGGGCCACGATCTGGCCGTAGACCAGGCCGATCACCATGTTGGACAGCACGACGAGGGTGAGCAGTTCGCCGGCCGTGGCACGGCTGAGGCCCTGCGCCTCGACGAGGAACGGCAGGCCCCACAGCAGCAGGAACACCATCGCCGGGAACTGGGTGGTGAAGTGCACCCACAGGCCCAGCCGGGTGCCGGGCTCCCGCCAGGACGCGGCGATCTGCCCGCGGACGTAGGCGGCGCCCCGGTGCAGGGACGGCTCCGGCTCCTGCCCCTCGGGGTGGTCCTTCAGGAACAGCAGGGTCAGCACCAGGACGACCGCGCCCGCCAGCGCGCTGCCCGCGAACGCCGGGGTCCAGCCGATGCCGTGCAGCAGCCGGGCGAGGACCAGGGTGGAGACCAGGTTGCCCGCCATGCCGACCAGCCCCGCGAGCTGCGCGACCATCGGACCGCGCCGGGCCGAGAACCAGCGGGTGCCCAGCCGCAGCACGCTGATGAAGGTCATCGCGTCGCCGCAGCCCAGCAGGGCCCGGGAGGCGAGCGCGGTGCCGTAGGAAGGGGAGAAGGCGAAGCCCAGCTGCCCGGCGGTGAACAGCAGCGCGCCCATGCTCAGCACCTTCTTGGTGCCGAGCCGGTCGACCAGCAGGCCGACGGGTATCTGCATGCCCGCGTAGACCAGCAACTGGAGTATGGAGAAGGTGGACAGGGCCGAGGCGTTGACGTGGAAGCGGTCGGCCGCGTCCAGCCCGGCCACCCCCAGCGACGTACGGAAGATGACGGCCACGAAGTAGACCGCCACGCCTATGGACCAGACGGCGACCGCCCGCCGGCCGCCCGGGGGGTCGCCCGGAAGGGTGGCACCGCGCACCGTCGCGCTCATCGGACCTCACCCCGCGCCAGGTGCGAGAACCAGCTCACGTGCCGGTGCACGACGCCGACGGCCGCCTCCGCGTCCCCGGAGCGCAGCGCGTTCAGGATCTCCTCGTGCTCGGCGAGCGTCTTGGCGATCCGGTCGGGGTGGGAGTGCATGACGGCGACGCCCATCCGCAGCTGGCGGTCGCGCAGCTGATCGTAGAGCCGGGAGAGGATCTCGTTGCCCCCGCTGCGCACGATCTCGGCGTGGAAGGAACGGTCGGTGACCGCGGCGGCGGCCAGATCACCGGCGGCCGCCTGCGCCTTCTGCCGCTCCAGCAGCTCGGTCAGCCGCTCCAGCAGGCCCGGCGGGGCGGGTACGGCCTTGCGTGCCGCGTGTTCCTCGACCAGCAGCCGGGTCTCCACCACGTCCGCGATCTCCTGCGCGGAGACCGGCAGGACCAGGGCGCCCTTCTTCGGGTAGAGGCGGAGCAGGCCCTCGACCTCCAGCCGCAGCAGCGCCTCCCGCACGGGCGTGCGCGAGACCCCGACGGCCTCGGCCAGCTCGCCCTCGGTGAGCAGGGTGCCGCCCTCGTAGCGGCGGTCGAGCACACCCTGCTTGACGTGGGTGTACACGCGGTCGGCGGCGGGTGGCTGCTTGAGGGACTGGGACGCGGAATGCTCGACGGCCGTTCTCATGCCCACAGGATAGATACAACACGTACGCAAGTGATGGACCGTCCACCATGCGGACCGTCGCGGCCGGGAAGCGCCACTCCCCGGGCAACCGCACAACCTTCTGTGCTACTTACGTGTCACACACATGCGGCCTCTTGTGCACCCACCTCAACTCGGCCGCGCTTCAGGGGCATTCAACACATTCGAGGTACATCAGTTGATTACCGGCATTAAGGGCACCAGCCTCCGCAGGGCCGCCGTCGTCACCGTCACCGCCGGCGCGATGGCCGCCACCGGCGCCCTCACCGCGGCGCCCGCACAGGCCGTCACCGCGCCCTCGATCGTGGCCAAGGGCGGGTACCTCATGAACAACGCCAACAGCTCGACGCTGTACACGAAGAAGGCGGACACCCGGCTCTCCACCGGCTCCACCACCAAGATCATGACCGCCAAGGTCGTGCTCGCCCAGTCGAACCTCAACCTCGACTCCAAGGTCACGATCCAGAAGGCGTACAGCGACTACGTCGTCAAGAACAACGCCTCCCAGGCCCACCTGATCGTCGGCGACCAGGTGACCGTCCGGCAGCTGCTGTACGGCCTGATGCTGCCGTCCGGCTGTGACGCCGCCTACGCGCTCGCCGACAAGTACGGCTCCGGCTCGACCCGGGCGGCGCGCGTGAAGAACTTCATCGGCAAGATGAACACCGCCGCCAAGAACCTGGGCCTGAAGAACACCCACTTCGACTCCTTCGACGGCATCGGCAACGGCAACAACTACTCGACGCCGCGCGACCTGACGAAGATCGCCAGCAGCGCGATGAAGAACTCCACGTTCCGCGCGATCGTCAAGACCAAGACGTACACCGCCAAGACGCGCACCAAGTCGGGCGGCACCCGCACGATGGCCCCCTGGAAGAACACCAACGGGCTGCTCGGCAGCTACAGCGGGACCATCGGCGTGAAGACCGGCTCCGGCCCGGAGGCCAAGTACTGCCTGGTCTTCGCCGCGACCCGGAAGAACAAGACGGTCATCGGCACCGTCCTCGCCTCCTCCTCCATCGCCAACCGCGAGGCGGACGCCAAGAAGCTCCTCAACTACGGCTTCGCCCGCCTCGGCTGACACCGTCTCACTCCCGGGAAGGGGGCCCGCCGCTCACCGCGGCGGGCCCCCTTCTCGCTGTACCCGGTTCCCCGTTGGCACGCATGGTGCTAGTTTCATTAGCACCATGCTGCTGCGTCTGGACACGTCCGACACCCGCCCGCTGCACGAACAGGTCGCCGCGGCGGTCCGGCGGGCCATCGCCGAGGGCGAGTGCCGCGCGGGCGACCGGCTGCCCTCCGCCCGGGACCTCTCCGCGGCTCTGGACATCAACGTCAACACCGTGCTGCGCGGACTGCGCGAGCTGCGGGACGAGGGCCTGCTGGAGTTCCGGCGCGGCCGGGGCATCACCGTCGCCGAGGGAGCGTCCCGGCGCTCCGGCCTCCAGATCCGGGTGCGCGAGCTGGTCGCGGAGGCGTCCCGGCTGGGCTACAGCCGGACCGATGTCATCGACATGATCCGGGGGTTGACATGACGGGTGTGGACACCGGGCCGGTTCCCGGGAGCCGTGCCGCGCGATGGTGGCCGATCGGCACGACGGCGGGCGTCACGGCCGTGCTCGCCGGACTGCCCTGGGCCCTGCGGGACCGGCTGCCCGACCGGCCGGCGACCCACTGGAGCGGCGGCGGCACCCCCGACGGCTCGCTCCCCCTGTGGGCGGCCTGCCTGCTCCCGGCCGGCGTCTGGCTGCTGACCGTCCTCGCGACCAGCGTGCGCCCGCGCCGCTCCGGCCCCGCCGCGCGCTCCTGGCGGGTGATGACACTCGCGCCCACGGGGGCGGTGCTCGTCGGCGCCCAGGTGTCCGTCGTCCGGGCGAACCTGGACCACACCGACTGGCACCAGGCCCGCCAGCCGGCCCTCGGTGTGGTGCTGATCGGCGCGCTCGCGGCGGTCGCCGCGGTGGCCGCCTGGCGGTTCGCCCCACGGCCCGCCGCCGTCCCCACCGCCGCCCCCACGCTGGAGGTGCCCGAGGGCGAACGCCTGGTGTGGTTCTCCCGCACCGCCAACCCCTGGCTACGGCTGCTGGCGGCGGTGACCGGGCTGGTGGCCGTCGTCACGCTGGTCGCCCTGGCCATGGGTCTGGCCGACCCCGCCGGGCTGGGGCCGGTGTGCGCGGTGTCCGCCGTCGCCTCGCTCAGCTGTGCCACGTTCTCCTCGGTCCAGGCGAAGGTGTCGGAGGCGGGCCTGGAGGTGTCGTTCGGCCCGCTCGGCTGGCCCGTGCGCCGCTGGTCCCCGTCCCGCATCGAGTCGGCCCGCGCCGAGCGACGGCTGCCGTCCCAGGTCGGCGGCTGGGGGTACCGGATCAGCGGCCTCGGCACGACGGTCATGCTCCGCGCCGGCGACTGTCTGGTCATCCGGCCCCGGGGCCGCCGCGCCGACTTCGCGGTGAGCGTGGACGACGCGGAACGGGGCGCGGCCCTGCTCAACACGCTCCGCGCCCGGCTGTCCACCGACTGACCGGGCTAACTCACCGATCCTTCCCCTCCGTTCTACGTTCCGCGACGGAGGTGTCCACATGAACGAACCCAGGAAGCAGCCGCGCGCCCATCGCCTACGCCGTGCCGGAACAGGTCGCGGAGGCCATCGTCCGGCTGGAGGCGCACAACCTCCGGGTGGACGAGGAACTGGCGAAGGGGCAGCGCGAGTCGATCGAACTGCAGAAGGCCGCCCCGGCCGTCCAGCAGGCCATGGTGCGGGCGATGGAGCGGATCGCGGACCGGCTCGAAGGTCTCGCCCTCCCGCGTCCCCTGTCCGGCGCCGATGCGGTGGCGCCGCCCACCACGAAGGCCCTGCTGGCCGACTGGCGGCAGCGGCTGTCCGTGGTCAACGCATGCCTGCGGCCCTGCGCAAGCACGCCTGTATCCGCTCGCGGGGCGGCACGGAGGACGCAGCACCGGTGTAGGTGCTCGATCAAGGCTGACAGGCACTGAATGGCGAAGGGGGCGGTCGCAACGGATGGTTGCGGCCGTCCCCTTCACCGGTCGGAGGTTACCCACCGACGGGGCCTCAACCCCAGGTGATCAACCGCTTCGGCTGTTCCAGGATCGCCGCCACGTCCGCGAGCACCTTCGAGCCCAGCTCGCCGTCGACCAGGCGGTGGTCGAAGGAGAGGGCCAGGGTGGTGACCTGGCGCGGCTTCACCTTGCCCTTGTGGACCCACGGCTGGAGCTTGATCGCACCGACCGCGAGGATCGCGGACTCGCCCGGGTTGAGGAGGGGCGTGCCGGTGTCTACGCCGAAGACGCCGACGTTGGTGATGGTCACCGTGCCGCCCTGCATCGCCGCCGGTGAGGTCTTGCCCTCGCGGGCCGTCGTCACCAGTTCGCCGAGCGCCTCGGCGAGCTGCGGGAGCGTCTTGTCGTGCGCGTCCTTGATGTTCGGCACGATCAGCCCACGGGGGGTGGCCGCCGCGATGCCCAGGTTGACGTAGTGCTTGAGCACGATCTCCTGGTTGGCCTCGTCCCAGGAGGCGTTGATCTCCGGGTTGCGCTTGATGGCGACCAGCAGGGCCTTGGCGATCAGCAGGAGCGGGTTGACCCGCAGGCCCTGCATGTCCTTGTCCTGCTTCAGCTCCTCGACCAGCCGCATGGTGCGGGTCACGTCCACCGTCACGAACTCGGTGACGTGCGGTGCGGTGAACGCCGAGCCGACCATCGCCTGCGCGGTGGCCTTGCGGACGCCCTTGACCGGGACGCGGGTCTCGCGCGCGGTGTCGTACGACGCCACGGGCGCCGGGGCCGCGGGGGTGACGGCCGGGGCGGCCGGGGCCGCTGCGGCGGCCGGGGGGGCGGTGACCGGTTCGGCGGCGCGCGGCGTGGCCGCCGCGTGGACGTCCTCGCGGGTGATGATGCCGTCCGGGCCGGACGGGGTGATCGCGGCCAGGTCGACGCCGAGGTCCTTGGCCAGCTTGCGCACCGGGGGCTTGGCCAGCGGGCGGGCCTGCTCGGCGGGCGTGCCGCCGTGGCCGTTCAGCTCGGACTGGATCGCCTGCGCCGGTTCCGGCACGCCGGCCTGGGGGCCCTTGCGGGGGCGGCGCTTGGTCGAGGTGGTGGCCACGCCGTAGCCGACGAGGACCGGCTGGCGGCCCTCCGGCTTCGGCTCCTCCCCGGCCGGGGCGGGCTCCGCCCCGGGCTGCCCGGCGGGCGCCTCGGGCGGGGCTGTGGAGGCGGGCGCCTCGGGCGCGGCGCCGGCCACGGCGACCGTGATGATGGCCGTGCCCACATCCACCGTGGTGCCCTCGGGGAAGCGCAGCTCACGGACCACACCGTCGTAGGGGATGGGCAGTTCGACGGCCGCCTTCGCCGTCTCCACCTCGCACACCACCTGGCCGTCGGTGACCGTGTCACCCGGCTGGACGTACCACTTGAGGATCTCCGCCTCGGTGAGCCCCTCGCCTACGTCGGGCATCTTGAACTCGCGTACGGACGCATCCGTCATCGTCGTCACGTCCCTCTCCTCAGTACGCCAGCGAGCGGTCGACGGCGTCGAGCACGCGGTCCAGGTCGGGCAGGTACTCCTCCTCCAGACGGGCCGGCGGATACGGGGCGTGATAGCCGCCGACCCGGAGCACCGGTGCCTCCAGGTGGTAGAAGCAGCGCTCGGTGATCCGCGCGGCGATCTCCGCGCCCGAGCCGAAGAACACCGGCGCCTCGTGCACCACGACCAGGCGGCGGGTCTTCTCCACCGAGGCCTGGACGGCGTCGAAGTCCAGCGGGCTGACCGAGCGCAGGTCCAGGACCTCCAGGGACCTGCCCTCCTCGGCCGCCGCCGCGGCGACCTCCTGGCACAGCTTCACCATCGGGCCGTAGGCCGCCAGGGTCAGGTCCGTGCCCTCCCGGACCACGCGCGCCTTGTGCAGCGGGGCCGGGATGGCGTCGGGGTCGACCTCGCCCTTGTCCCAGTAGCGCCGCTTGGGCTCGAAGTAGATCACCGGGTCGTCGCTCTGGATGGCCTGCTGCATCATCCAGTACGCGTCCGAGGCGTTCGACGGCGAGACCACCTTCAGACCCGCCACATGCGCGAACAGCGCCTCCGGGGACTCCGAGTGGTGCTCGACCGCGCCGATGCCACCGCCGTAGGGGATGCGCACGACGACCGGCAGCTTGACCTTGCCCAGCGAGCGGGCGTGCATCTTCGCCAGCTGGGTGACGATCTGGTCGTAGGCCGGGAAGACGAAGCCGTCGAACTGGATCTCCACCACCGGTCGGTAACCGCGCAGGGCCAGGCCGATCGCGGTGCCGACGATGCCGGACTCGGCCAGCGGGGTGTCGATGACCCGGCTCTCGCCGAAGTCCTTCTGCAGGCCGTCCGTCACCCGGAAGACACCGCCGAGCTTGCCGACGTCCTCGCCCATGATCAGGACCTTGGGGTCGGCGTCCAGGGCGCGGCGCAGCGACTCGTTGATGGCCTTGGCCATCGCCATCTTCTCGGCCATCTCAGTGACCCCCTTCATCGGCGAACGACGCCTGGTAGGCAGCGAACTGGGCGCGCTCCTCGTCCACGAGCGCGTGTCCGTCCGCGTACACGTTCTCGAAGAGGGCGAACCGGTCCGGGTCGGGCATGGCACGGACCGCTTCGCGCACTCGCTTGCCCAACGCCTCGGACTCCGCCTCAAGTTCCGCGAAGAATCCCTCGTCCGCGTGGTTTGAGGCCTCCAGGTAGCGGTGCAGGCGCAGGATCGGGTCCTTCGCCTCCCAGGCCAGCCGCTCCTCGTCGCCCCGGTAGCGGGTGGGGTCGTCGGAGGTGGTGTGGGCGCCCATGCGGTAGGTGTACGCCTCGACCAGGGTGGGACCCTCGCCGTTGCGGGCCCGCTCCAGCGCCCACTTGGTGACCGCGAGGCAGGCCAGCACGTCGTTGCCGTCGACCCGGACGCCCGGGAAGCCGTAGCCCTGGGCGCGCTGGTACAGCGGGACGCGGGTCTGCTTCTCGGTCGGCTCGGAGATCGCCCACTGGTTGTTCTGGCAGAAGAACACCACGGGCGCGTTGTAGACCGCGGAGAAGGTGAACGATTCCGCCACGTCGCCCTGGCTGGAGGCACCGTCGCCGAAGTAGGCGATGACCGCCGAGTCCGCGCCGTCCTTGGCCACGCCCATCGCGTAACCGGTGGCGTGCAGCGTCTGGGAGCCGATGACGATCGTGTACAGGTGGAAGTTGTTGCCGTTCGGGTCCCAGCCGCCGTTGTTCACACCGCGGAACATGCCGAGCAGGTTGGCCGGGTCGACACCGCGGCACCAGGCGACGCCGTGCTCGCGGTAGGTCGGGAAGACGTAGTCGTCCGGACGGGTGGCGCGGCCCGAGCCGATCTGGGCGGCCTCCTGTCCCAGCAGGGAGGCCCACAGGCCCAGTTCGCCCTGGCGCTGCAGGGCGGTGGCCTCGGCGTCGAAGCGGCGGGTGAGCACCATGTCGCGGTACAGGCCGCGCAGTTCCTCGGGGGTGATGCCGACGACGAAGGCGTCGTACTCGGCGTTCGCGACCCGCTTGCCCTCCGGCGTCAGGAGCTGCACGAGGTCGGGGTCGGTGCTCTTCTTCGCGGTGCTGCGGGTGGTACGGGTGGTGCGCTTGGTGCCGCTGGTTCCGGTCGTGCTGCCGGTGGTGCCGGCTTTGCCTGCGGCGGTGCGTCGCGGCTTGCGCGCGGCACTGCTCTCCACGGTCACGTGTGCTCCTCCGTCGTTCCGGCCCCCGGGGTTGCCGGTAGGCCAGTGCGGCTCACCTGTTTCGACCACCGGGCACGGGGTGGGTGCCACTCGGCCGGGAACAGGCGTGACAGGTGCCCCGGCGAGCGCCCTGCAACCATCACGTTACCCAGTGCCCCACATTTCTGTGAAACCCCGTCTGACCTGCGATTTTGCTTGGATTTCCAAGTAAATCGAGGCGGTGGGAAAGCGCGCTGGTCACAGCCTTGCGGCAGGCCCGAGCAAGCGCACGTTATCCCGCCGACCCCAGTCGCGGGAAGGGTCCGATGTGAGACAGGACTCGTCCGTGAAGCAGGAGAAATCCTGTTATTACCGCCTGATTACCGGGGGCTGGAAAGCGAGGGCGTTACCGGGAGGGGCGCTCACTGTCACCCGGATGTACGAGCGGAAGCGCATCCCATGACCGAATGCGACCGTCGGCGACTGCCTGTGACAACGCCCAGCTCACGGGCTCCTCGCGTGCCCTAACATCTGGCGCGTGCCGCGCTCATGTGTACCACCCGTCGTGCCTCACGCGCCCCCTCTGGGCCCCCTGCTGCGCCTGTATGCCGCGGGTACCGCCCTCACCTGCGAGCCGGTCGACCAGGGGCTGCTCAACCGCGGCTACCGGCTGTGCACCACCCGCGGCCGTTACTTCCTCAAGCACCACTTCGATCCGGACACCGCCGACCCGGCCGCCATCGAGCGCCGGCACCGGGCCACCCAGCGCCTGGCCGCCCTCGGCGTCCCGGTCGCCCCGCCGCTCGCGCACCGCGAGGGCCGCACGGTGGCGGTCGTCGGCGGCCACGCCTACGCCCTGCACCCCTGGATCGACGGCAGGCACCGCCACGGCGGCCAGCTCACCCGCGCGGAGAGCGCCCGCCTCGGCGCGCTCCTGGGCGCCGTGCACGCCTGCCTGGAGCGGGTGATGCCGCCCAAGGGCCGTACCCGCCCGGCGGCCGGCCCGCACCCCATGGAGAGCGCCGACCCGGCCGACACCTTCGCCCTCATCGACGACCTGCTGGCCCACGTGCGCCGGCACCGGCCCGCCGACGCCTTCGACGAACTCGCCCGGCACCGGCTGCTGGAGCGCCGGGCCCTGCTGGAGCAGCACGCGGACCGGCGCCCGCCCCGCGGCGGCTCGGTGGGCTGGGTGCACGGCGACTTCCACCCGTTCAACCTGCTCTACAAGGACGACGCCCCGGCCGCCATCGTGGACTGGGACCGGCTCGGTGTGCAGCCGCGCGCGGAGGAGGCCGTCCGCGCCGCCGCCATCTTCTTCGTGCGGCCCTCCGGACGGCTGCACCTGCCGAAGGTGCGGGCCTACGCGCGCGCGTACCGGCGCGCGGCCGGTGCCACGCCCTCGGAGCTGGCGGCGGCCGTGCACCGCGTGTGGTGGGAGCGGCTGAACGACTTCTGGATGCTGCGCTGGCACTACGAGCGCGGCGACATACGCGCGGACTGCCAGTTCCCGGCCGCGTCGGCGCTCGCGGTGTGGTGGACGCGCGAGTACGACGCGGTGTGCGACGCGTTCGCCCGGTAAGCGGCCGGCGTCACCTCAGGGTGTCGCCGGCCCGGTCACCGGAGGTGCGCTTCAACCGGCGGAGTCGCCGGTGGTGCCGCCGACGGTCGTGGTGCCCTCGGCGCTGTTGCCCTCGCTGGTGCCCTCGTCCGTGTTCCCCTCGGTGGTGCCCTCGTCCGTGCCGCCGTCACCGGTGCCGGCGTCGGAGCCGCCGTTCACCGTGTCCGTGGGCTGCGACGGCGTGGTCTGCGGGGTCGACGGCACGTTGCTGGGGGGCGGCGAGGCCGGCTCCGTCCGGGTGTACGACGGCGTGGTGACCGGCGGCTGGCCGGAGCCGCCGCCGCTCGTGTTCCACTCACCGGTACCGGCCGAGGTGTCCGACGGCTCGCCGGTGTCCTCCTCGGTCGGGGTCGGCGAGGGCGACTCCTTCTCCGTCTTCTTGGAGTGCGTCGACGTCGGCTTGGTGTCGGAGCCCTTGCCCCCGTCCCCGTTGTTCGCGCTGTGCAGCGCCAGCGCCACGCCCGCGGAGATCGCGATGACCGCGAGGACGGCGAGGATCCACAGCTTGCCGCGCCCGCTGCCCTTGTTGCCGTGCCCCTCGAAGCCGCCGTCGTCGTCGCTGCCGTAGCCCGTGGGCAGGATCGGCTGCGGGATCTGCGCGGTGCCGCCCGCGTCCACCGGGTGCGGCATGACGGTCGTCCCCGCGAAACCGGCCGACGGGGTGTGCCGGCTGTCGTGCGCCTCCACCGGGCCGGTGCTCCAGGTGCCGGTGTGGGCGCCCTGCTCGTACAGCATCTGCAGGCCGTACTGGACCAGGCCGCGCATCTCCTCGGCCGTCTGGAACCGGTCGTCGGGGTCCTTGGCGAGGGAGCGCATCACCAGGCCGTCCAGCTCCGGCGGGCAGGTGCCGTCGACGACCTGGGACGGCGGCACCGGCATGTCCTGGACGTGCTGGTAGACCACGGAGAGCGGCGTCTCGCCGGTGAACGGGGGCCGGAGCGAGAGCAGTTCGTACAGCAGGCAGCCGGTGGCGTACAGGTCGGAGCGGTGGTCGACGGCCTTGCCGAGCGCCTGCTCCGGCGAGAGGTACTGCGGAGTACCCATGACCATGCCGGTCTGCGTCATCGTCGTGGACGCGCCGTGCAGGGCGCGGGCGATGCCGAAGTCCATCACCTTGACGGCACCGCTGTGGGTGATGATGACATTCGCCGGCTTGATGTCACGGTGCACGATGCCGTGCTGGTGCGAGTAGGCGAGCGCCTCCAGCACCCCCGAGACGATGATCAGGGCCTGCTCGGGGCCCGGCGCCTCGGCGTTCATCAGCAGGTCGCGGATGGTGCGTCCCTCGACCAGCTCCATGACGATGTACGGCACGGACTGGCCGCCCACCGTGTCCTCGCCGGAGTCGTACACGGCGACGATCGCATGGTGGTTCAGCCCCGCGACCGACTGCGCCTCGCGGGTGAACCGCGCCTTGGAGACCGGGTCTTCGGCCAGGTCCGCGCGGAGCAGCTTGACCGCGACCGTGCGGCCCAGGCGGACGTCCTCGGCGGCGAACACCTCGGCCATGCCGCCCCGGCCGAGCCGGTGCGTGAGCCGGTACCGCCCGTCGCCGACGAGCCCGCCGTTGCCCCACAGCTCCGGCGCGTCCGACATGCCGCCGCCAGTCGCCTCGGGGTCGGACGGGCCCTGAGAGCGCTGCGTCTGTGCCATCAGTCCTCGCCGTCGTTTCTGCCCGCGGTGCGCGCGGTGTTGTTACGGTCTCCGTCGGCCACGCTACAGCCTCCGTGGGGGCCCCCGGTCCGGAACCGCGACCGGGACGGACCCGAGACGGACCGGTCATGAAACCTCCAGCAGGCGCTGTCGTGCAAATTCTGTGCGCCGGTCGTACGTCCCCTGTAACGCTTGCGCGACGCTTCTTGCGCGTACGGTCACGGAACGGGCACCGAGCTTGACGTGTCGGTGCCCTCCGGCAGACTTGGCCGGGAATGAGACATTCGATCAAGGCCTGTTCGCTGGATCACGGCGCCGGACGGCCAGTGGGGGACGCGGAGAGATGAGCCAGCACGGCGCACCGGGCCGGTACGCGGGGCAGGCCCTGGCCCAGGGCCGCTACCAGCTGCGCGACCTGCTCGGCGAGGGCGGCATGGCCTCGGTGCACCTGGCGCACGACACGGTGCTGGACCGTCCGGTCGCGATCAAGACCCTGCACACCGAACTCGGCCGGGAACCGGCGTTCCGCGAGCGCTTCCGCCGCGAGGCGCAGGCCGTGGCCAAGCTCACGCACACCAACATCGTCTCCGTCTTCGACACCGGCGAGGACGAGCTGAACGGCATGGCCACGCCGTACATCGTCATGGAGTACGTCGAGGGCCGGCCGCTCGGCTCGGTCCTGGAGGAGGACATCCGGCAGTACGGCGCGATGCCCGCCGACAAGGCGCTGAAGGTCACCGCCGACGTGCTCGCCGCCCTGGAGATCAGCCACGAGATGGGGCTGGTCCACCGCGACATCAAGCCGGGCAACGTGATGACGACCAAGCGCGGTGTGGTCAAGGTCATGGACTTCGGGATCGCCCGCGCCATGCAGTCCGGCGTCACCTCGATGACGCAGACGGGCATGGTCGTGGGCACCCCGCAGTACCTCTCGCCCGAGCAGGCCCTCGGCCGTGGCGTGGACGCCCGCTCCGACCTGTACTCGGTCGGCATCATGCTGTTCCAGCTGGTCACCGGGCGGCTGCCGTTCGACGCGGACTCGCCGTTGGCGATCGCCTACGCGCATGTGCAGGAGGAGCCGGTGGCGCCCTCCTCGGTCAACCGCGCGCTGCCGCCCGCCGTGGACGCGCTGGTCGCCCGCGCGCTGAGGAAGAACCCCAACGAACGCTTTCCGACCGCCGAGGCCATGCGCGCCGAGTGCCTGCGCGTCGCGGCCTCCCTCCAGGCGGTGCCGCCGAGCATCGTGCCGGACGCCGGGCCGCGGCAGAGCGGTTCGGGTGTCGGCTCCGCGGTGTTCCCGCCGGTCGACCAGGCGGCATCGGCCCCGCAGGGGCAGCCGCGGATGCCGTACCAGCCGGCCCCCGCCCCGGCACCGAACCCGTACGGCCGGCCGACGCCCGCCCCGGCCTACGGCTACCCGCCGCAGGCCGGTTACCCCACTCCGCCCGCCGCCTACGGCCCGCAGGGCGCCGCCCAGACCCCGCCGCCGTACGTGATGGCGCCCCGGCCGGCCCAGCCGTCCCGGCCGTCCGGCGGCTCCGGGCGCGGGAGGCGGCCGGTGATCATCACCTCGGTCGCGGTGGCGGCCATCGTGGTCGCCGGGGTGACCGTCGCGCTGACCCTCAAGGACAGCGGCGAGGAGGTCAAGGGCGGCGGCGCCGTCCCCTCGGCGTCCGCGCCCCACCGGGCTGGTTACCGCGGGCCGGACCACACGCGGCGGATCGACGAGAGCGAGTGCACCGACCCGCAGGAGTCGTGGCAGGACTCGTCCAAGATCGAGCTGCCCGACTTCCGGTACAAGGACTTCGACTCCGTGCAGGAGTGCCTCCAGGCCGCGGGCTGGAAGTGGAAGATCGCCCACGAGGACGACAACACCTGGGGCGAGGGGACCGTGCTGAAGCAGTTCCCCGCGCAGGGCGCCGATGTCGACCCGGACGACGTGGGCACCATCGAGCTGAGCGTGTCGACGGGCAATCCCCCGCAGTAGTGATCCGTCCGTGGTGAGCGATCCGGCCGTGGTGCCCGGCGGGCGGAGCCCGGCCCGCGCGGCACGCCCACGGTGACGGGACAGGCCGAGGGCCCGGCGGACGACCGCCGGGCCCTCGTCGTGTCGTGGTCGGATCGAGTGGGCCGCTCGGGGAGCGGCCCAGCGGTTACAGGTACGGGCCGCCCGAACGGCCGCCCGGGTGGTGTTCGTCGCCGCCCTCGTGCCCGGTCACCCCCGGCGGGAGCGCGCGGCGCATCTGCTCCAGCTGGGCCCGCGCGGCCATCTGCTGGGCGAACAGCGTCGTCTGGATCCCGTGGAAGAGGCCTTCCAGCCAGCCCACCAACTGCGCCTGCGCGATCCGCAGTTCCGCGTCGCTCGGGGTGGCGTCGTCGGTGAACGGCAGGGAGAGCCGTTCCAGTTCCTCGACCAGTTCGGGGGCCAGGCCGTCCTCCAGCTCCTTCACGGAGCTGGCGTGGATCTCCTTCAGCCGTACCCGGCTGGCCTCGTCGAGGGGAGCCGCCCGCACCTCCTCCAGCAGCTGCTTGATCATGCTGCCGATCCGCATGACCTTGGCCGGCTGCTCCACCTGCTCCGTCACCGGGGTCTCGCGGGAGTCCTCGTCCCCGCCGCCGAGTGCCATCCCGTCCTGACCCACGACGAGGATCTGGGGATTCTCCGGCGACCGTTCGTTCCTCGGCATCTCCATGCCGCCATTCTCTCGCACGCCCCCACCTCGGCACCGTGGCGCCCCCGCGTGGCGCGGATCCGCCGTGTCGACCCGACGGCCCAATCCGAAATGCCCTCTTCCGAAGGGGATGTGAGGCTGGTTCCGTCGGTTATCCATCGGTCACGACACCTGGGCTCCGGGAGGTCACCGACGTGACTCCACGCCTGCGACTCACGCTCCGCTGTCTGCGGCTGCCGGCCGTCCTGACGGCGGCGGCGCTGCCGTGGTACGGCATCGCCGTCGTGTACGGCAGTCCGCCCGCGCACACCGCCGAGCCTGGCCCGGCGCCCGTGTCCGCCCCGGGATACGGCGAGGGGCGGCAGGGACCCGCGCGCGACGCGCCGCCGGGGCGGGCGGTACCGAGGCACCCGTCCCCGGAACACTCGGCCGGTGCCCGTTCCGCCGGGGCCGATTCCGCGGAGGTCCATGCCGCGGAGGTCCGTCCCGCGGGGGCGCGCCCGCACGAGCGGCATCCGGACGCGGACCACGGCGACCCGGACCAGGAGCGCCCGAAGCGGGACCACACCGACCGGGACGACGCGGACCGGGACCACCCCGGCCGGGACCACCCCGGCCAGGACCATCCGGGCCGCGACCGGCCCGGCCGGGGACCGTCCGCCTCCGCCGGGCTCGCGCACGAGGACCCCGAGGACTCGGCGTCCCCGGTGCCCATGCCGTCCGACTCCGCCTCGGCCTCGGCCCACCCCTATCGCTCGCTCGCCTGGACCGAACCCACCCGGGCGGGCAGCCGGGCCGGAGAGGGACGGATGCGCCCGGGCCGGCCGGACCGGCTCGCGCCCGACGCGGAGGAGGACGACGGCTCCGCCGCCACCCCGGCAGCCCAGCCGGCGGAACCGGAGACCACGGACGTGCCCGCCCTCTCCGAGGAACCGGCCGAGGAGGCCGGCCCGGGCTCCGCCCCGCCCCGGCCCCGCACCCGGCAGGCGGCCCCGCGGAGCGAGGCCGTGGCGGAGCCGGTCCTGCGGATCCTGCCGCTGGGCAGCGGCCTGGTGCTCATAGGCCTCGGTCTCGGCCTGGCCCTGCTGGGCCTGAGGCTGCGCAGAAGCTGACCGGCCGGGCCTCGCCAAGGCGGGGTCCGGCCGGCTCACCGGACCGCTACGGCGCCACCAGCAGCACCTTGCCGATGTGTCCGCTGGCCTCCACCAGCCGGTGCGCCTCGGCCGCCTCCGGCATCGGCAGCTCGCGGTCCACGATCGGCCGGACGTCCCCGGCGGCGAGCAGCGGCCACACATGCTCGCGGACGGCGGCGACGATGGCCGCCTTCTCGTCCAGCGGACGGCCGCGCAGCGAGGTCGCGCTGATGGCGCCCCGCTTGCCGAGCAGCGCGCCGATGTTCAGCTCGCCCTTCACTCCGCCCTGCATACCGATGATCGCCAGGCGCCCGTTGACGGCGAGGGCCTGGACGTTGCGGTCCAGGTACTTGGCCCCCATGTTGTCGAGGATGACGTCGGCGCCCGCGCCGTCGGTGGCCTGCTTGATCTCGGCGACGAAGTCCTGCTCGCGGTAGTTGATGAGCACGTCCGCGCCCAGCTCGGCGCAGCGGTCCAGCTTCTCCTTCGTGCCGGCGGTCACCGCGACCCTGGCGCCGACGGCCTTGGCGAGCTGGATCGCCAAGGTGCCGATGCCGCTGGAACCGCCGTGCACCAGCAGCGTCTCACCGGGGCGCAGATGAGCGACCATGAACACGTTGGACCAGACCGTGCAGACCACCTCGGGCAGCGCCGCCGCCTGCCGGAGGGGCAGGCCCTCGGGCACGGGCAGCAGCTGCCCGGCCGGTACGGCGACCTTCTGGGCGTAGCCGCCGCCCGCCAGGAGCGCGCACACCTCGTCGCCGACGGCCCAGCCGGAGACGCCGGGGCCGAGCGCGGCGATCCTGCCGGAGCACTCCAGGCCGGGGTAGGGAGAGGCGCCGGGCGGAGGGGAGTAGGCGCCCTGGCGCTGAAGGATGTCGGCACGGTTGACGGCGCTGGCCGCCACCTCGACCAGCACCTCTCCCTCGCCGGGCACCGGATCGGGGACGTCCGCCCACACCAGAGCCTCGGGACCACCGGGTTGGGGAATCGTGATCGCATGCATACGGGCGACGCTACTCCCCACCGGCCCGGTCAGCCGTGTGGGAGGGGGCGGGTGTCCGGGGCGACCTGGCTGCCCGGGCTGGCCCGGACGATGGTGATGAGCCGGTCGGTCAGCTGGAGGGTGCCGACGGACGGGTCGTCGTAGCCCAGCACCCGGTGTCCGCGTATGACGCTCACCACCAGGTCGTCCGTCTCGCGCGGTGTCTTGCCCACCTCGCCGCGCACCACCGGCCGTTCCACGAGGTCCAGCCCGCTGCCCTGCTGGATGAGGTCCTCCATCACCATGCCGGCGGCGGGGCTCAGCACGGACAGGCCGAGCAGCCGGCCGGCCGCGCCGGAGCTGGTGATGACGGCGTCGGCACCCGACTGGCGCAGCAGCGGGGCGTTCTCCTCCTCGCGGACGGCGGCCACGATCTTGGCGCCGCGGTTGAGCTGGCGGGCGGTCAGCGTGACGAGGACCGCGGTGTCGTCGCGCTGCGGGGCGACGATGATCTGCCGCGCCTTGTGCACCTCGGCCCGCTTGAGCACATCACTGCGGGTGGCATCGCCTATCACCCCGGCGAACCCCTCGGCGTTCGCCGCGTCGATCGCCTTGGAGCTGGGGTCGACCACGACGACCTGCTCCCTCTTCAGCCCGGTCGCGCAGACGGTCTGGATGGCCGACCGCCCCTTCGTGCCGAAGCCGATGACAACGGTGTGATCGCGCAAGACGGACCTCCAGCGGTTCAGGCGCCATTCCTCACGGGTGCGTTCGGTGAGGACTTCCAGCGTGGTGCCGACCAGGATGATCAGGAACAGCACGCGCAGGGGCGTGATGAGGAAGATGTTGGTGAGCCGGGCGCCGTCGCTGACCGGGGTGATGTCGCCGTATCCCGTGGTGGAGAGGGTCACGGTCGCGTAGTAGAACGCGTCGAGCAGATCCACGGAGCCGTCGGCGTTGTCGTTGTAGCCCTCGTGGTCGGCATAGACGATGAACGCGGTGGCCACCAGCACCGCCAGGGCCATGACCAGCCGTCTGACGACCTGGCGGATCGGTCGCTCCACCACTTTTCTCGGGAGTTGCACCCGATGGGTTACCAGATGCTCGTTCGCCTGGCGGGCGATGGCGTCATGGCCCGGAAGTTTCACGTGAAACACACCCCGATTCCGGCGGTCGCCCATGGCAGGTCCAGCAGCTCCGCCTCCTCGCCCGGCCGCTTCCCGCCCGGCGGTACGACGGCCAGCGCGTCGGCGGCGGCGACGCCGCGCAGCATCGCCGGGCCGTTGTAGTGCAGCGGCACGGCGTGGTCCCCGCGCAGCACCACGGGGATGAGACGGGTGTCGTACGGGTGCCCCTGCACCGCCTCCTTCAGGGGCAGGGTGTACGGCTCGGGGGCGGGGCGGGCGGCGAGGGTCCGCAGCAGCGGTTCGGTGAGCGTGAGCAGTCCGGAGACGGCCGCGAGGGGGTTGCCGGGCAGGCCGACGAGGTGCTGGTGCTCCTTGGTGCGGGCCAGCAGCATGGGGTGGCCCGGCCGTACCTTGACACCGTCCACGAGGAGTTCGGCGCCGATGCGCTCCAGCACCGGGTGGACGTGGTCGACGGGCCCGGCGGCGGTGCCGCCCGTGGTGATGACGAGGTCGGCCCGGGAGGCGGTGACCGCCTTGCGCAGCGCCCGCGGGTCGTCACCGATCCGGCGCACCGCGATGACGTCGGCGCCGAGCGCCCGCAGCCAGGGCGGCAGCATGGGGCCGAGCGCGTCCCTGATCAGCCCGTCGTGCGGCAGGCCGGCGGTCAGCAACTCGTCGCCCAGGATCAGCACTTCGGCGCGGGGGCGGGGAACGACGGTGACCGTGTCGTAGCCGGCCGCCGCGGCGAGGCCGAGGACGGCGGGGGTGACGAGGGTGCCGACGGGCAGCAACTGGTCGCCGGTGCGGCACTCCTGGCCCCGGGGGCGGATGTCCTGGCCGTGGAGCATCTCGCGGGTGGGGTGCAGCCGGTCCTGGGCGTCGGTCCGGCCGTGCTCGGTGCGCAGGACGGCGGTGGTGTCGGCGGGAATGCGGGCGCCGGTGGCGATGCGGACCGCCTCGCCGTCGGTGAGCGGCTCGGGCTGGGCGTGCCCGGCGAGCACGCCTTCCTCCCGTACCTGCCAGGGTCCGGGCCCGGCGACCGCCCAGCCGTCCATCGCGGAGGTGTCGAAGGAGGGCAGGTCGGTGAGGGCGTCCAGGGGAGCGGCCAGCACCAGTCCGAGGGCGTCGCCGAGGGGCATGGAGACGGGGGCGCGCCGGTCCCCGGCCGGGATGTCCGCCGTGCTCTGCCGGCCGTGGGCGCGCGTGGTGCGGGCGGCGCGGGCGGCGATCCCGCGGGCGTGGGGCCAGGGTGTGGCCGTGTGTCGCTCGGCGGGCCGCTCACCGGGCTGCCCCGGGGCCGGTGAGCCGGGCGAGCGGGCGGGACCGTCGTCCCGGGGTTCCCTGTGGGGTTCGCGCACCAGCGCCAGGGCCTCCTCGACGTCGAGGTCGTCGGTGTCGGCGGCGGGCGCCCCGGCCGGGGTGCCGGGGGCGGTCATCCGGCGTCCGGGGCGCTCGGGCCCCCGCCGCTCGCGCTCTTCCCGGCCGCGCCGTTCTCCTCTTCCCAGCGCAGGGCCAGCGCGGTGGCCCTGCGGGCGGCCTCGGCGACGGCCTCGGGGCCGCCCGCGCCCCGGGCCGCGGCGTAGCCGACGAGGAAGGTGGTCAGCGGGGCGGCGGGGCGGGCCACGCCGTGGGCGGCGTCACGGGCCAGGTCGAGCAGGACGCCGGTGTCGACGTCCAGGTCGATGCCCAGCTCGTCCTTGACTGCGGAGATCCATTCATCCAACACGTACCCATGCTCCCTGATGCGTGCCCTGGCGTCGGCGATGTCGTCCCAGGTGTCGCAGTCGAACGACGCGAGCGGGTCCGGGACGCGGGTGAGGCGGAGGGCTCCGGTGAGCCGGCGCAGGGGCAGTCCGGTGAGGTCGCCGTGGGCGGCGGTGAGGGCGGCCAGTTCACGGCGCAGGGCGGCGGTGCGGTAGGCGGCCACGAGCGGCTGGTCGCGGCCGCCCGCGTCGGTGAGCAGCGTACCGTCGGCGCCGGTGTCGCGCACGGCGGTGAGGAGCCGCCGGAGCGTACCGGGCCGGACGAAGGGGAGGTCGGCGGAGAGGACCACGGTGTGCCCGGCGGTGGTGTGCCGCAGTCCGGCCGCCAGGGCGGCGAGCGGCCCGCCGCCGGGCGGTTCCTCGCGGGTCCAGCGCACCGGCCGGGCGGTGGGCCGGGGCGCGGCCACGACGACGGTCGTCCGGGCGTCCGCGCAGGCCGCGAGCACCCGGTCGAGCAGCGCCCGGCCGCCGACCCGGACGCCGGGCTTGTCGGCGCCGCCGAGCCGACGGGCGGCACCGCCGGCCAGTACGACGGCGTCGTACGGGGCGGGTGTCCCGGGGGCGGCGGGTGCGGCGTCGGTCACCCCCCGAGTATGTCCCGCCGGCCCCTGCTTGCGGACCCGGCCCGGGTCACAGGATGCGCACGCTCTTCTCCCGCAGGGTGCGCATCCTGTGCTTTCACAGGGTGCGCAGCAGCACCGCGGGCTGTTCCACGCAGTCCGCCACGTAGCGCAGGAAGCCGCCCGCCGTGCCGCCGTCGCACACCCGGTGGTCGAAGGTGAGCGAGAGCTGCACGACCTGACGGACGGCCAGTTCCCCCTCGTGCACCCACGGCTTGGGCACGATGCGGCCGACGCCGAGCATGGCCGCCTCGGGGTGGTTGACGATCGGCGTGGAGCCGTCGACGCCGAAGACCCCGTAGTTGTTCAGCGTGAAGGTGCCGCCGCTGAGCTCCCCGGGGGTCAGCGTCCCGGTACGGGCGGCCTCGGTGAGCCGGGCGAACTCGGCGGTCAGGGACTCGGCGTCACGCCTGTGGGCGTCCCGGACGACCGGCACGACCAGCCCGCGGTCGGTCTGGGCGGCGAACCCGAGGTGGACGCGGCCGAGCCGGACGATCTCGCGGGCCTCGGTGTCGACGGTGGAGTTCAGCTCGGGGAACCGGGCCAGCGCGGCGGTGCAGATCCGGGCGAGCAGCGCGAGGAGGGAGACCTTCGGGCCCAGGGCGGCGTTCATGGCGGCCCGGGCGCGCATGAGTTCGGTCGCGTCGGCGTCGACCCAGCAGGTCGCGTCCGGGATCTCCCGGCGGCTGCGGGAGAGCTTGTCGGCGACGGCGCCGCGGACGCCCTTGAGCGGGATCCGCACCTCGCCCTCGGCGCGGGGCGCGGCCTCGGGGATCGCCGCGGCCTGCTCGCCGGCTGTGCCGGCGGGGGACGGTACGGCCTGGTCGGCGGCCGGGCCCGCGTGGGCGGCCCGGGTGCGCAGGGCGTTCTCGACGTCCGCGCGCAGGATGAGGCCGTCCGGGCCGGAGCCGGTCAGTTGCCTGAGGTCGACGTCGTGGTCCCGGGCGAGCTTGCGCACCAGCGGGGAGATCACGGGCACCGGTCCCTCGGCGGGTGCGGGGACGGCGGCCGGCGGGGGCTCCGGTGCGGCCACGCGCGCGTGGGGGGCGGCGTCGGCGGTGCCCGGCCGCCGGTCCCGGCCGTCGGCGGCGGCCGTGCCCGTCCGGACCCGGCGCCGGCGGGCCGCCGGCGCCTGGGTGCCGTAGCCCACCAGGACGTTGCCCGAGCTCTCCGGGCCGCTTTCGGGTTCGCCGACGGCGACCGTCAGCAGCGGGGCGCCGACGGGCAGTTCGGTGCCCTCCTCGCCGAAGCGGGCGGTGACCACGCCACCGTAGGGGCAGGGCACCTCGACCATCGCCTTGGCCGTCTCCACCTCGACCACCGGCTGGTCGACGGCGACCACGTCGCCGACCTGGACGAGCCAGCGGACGATCTCCGCCTCGGTGAGCCCCTCGCCGAGGTCGGGCAGCTTGAACTCCAGCACCTGAGCCATCAGCCCTCGGCCTCCCACTGCAGCCGGGCCACGGCGTCCAGGACGCGGTCGACGCCGGGCAGCTGGTGCCGCTCCAGCATGGGCGGCGGGTAGGGGATGTCGAAGCCGGCCACGCGCAGCACCGGGGCCTCCAGATGGTGGAAGCAGCGCTCGGTGATCCGGGCCGCGATCTCGCCGCCCGGGCCGCCGAACCCGGTGGACTCGTGGACGACGACCGCGCGGCCGGTGCGCCGGACGGCCGCGCAGACCGTCTCGTCGTCGAAGGGCACCAGGGACCGCAGGTCGATCACCTCCAGGTCCCAGCCCTCGGCCCGGGCGGCCTCGGCGGCCTCCAGGCAGACCGGCAGCGAGGGACCGTAGGTGATCAGGGTGGCGCTGCTGCCGGGGCGGCGCACCACCGCGCGCCCGATGGGCGCCACGTCCGGGGGCTGCTCGGGGTTCCAGGTGTCCTTCGACCAGTACAGCCGCTTGGGTTCCAGGAAGACCACCGGGTCGTCGGAGGCGATGGCCTGGCGCAGCAGCCCGTAGGCGTCGGCGACGGTGGCCGGGGTGACGACGTGCAGGCCCGGGGTGGCCATGTAGTAGGCCTCGGACGAGTCGCTGTGGTGCTCGACGCCGCCGATGCCGCCGCCGTAGGGGACGCGGACGGTGATCGGCATGGGCATCCGGCCGCGCGTGCGGTTGCGCATCCGGGAGACATGGCTGACCAGTTGCTCGAACGCCGGGTAGGCGAAGGCGTCGAACTGCATCTCCACGACCGGGCGCAGGCCGTACATCGCCATGCCGACGGCGGCGCCGAGGATGCCGGCCTCGGCGAGCGGGGTGTCGGTGCAGCGGTCCTCGCCGAACTCCTTGGCGAGCCCGTCGGTGACGCGGAAGACCCCGCCGAGGGCGCCGACGTCCTCGCCCATGACGTGCACGGTGGGATCGGCGGCCATGGCGTCGCGCATCGCGCGCGTGAGCGCCTGGGCCAGGGTGGCGGGCTTGACGGCGACGGTGGTCATCGGGCGCCGCCTTCCCGCGCGCCGGGCTCCTCGCCGGCCGCGCCGGAGCGTTCCTGCTCGGCTTCCAGCTCGGCCCGCAGCAGTTCGCGCTGTTCGCGCAGCTGGGTGGTGCTCTCGGCGTAGACGTGGTCGAAGAGGCCCAGGGGGTCGAGTTCGGGTTCCCGGTTCATGTGTTCGCGCAAGGAGGCGGCCATGGTCTCGGCGTCCTGCCGGGCGGCCTCGATGCCGGCCTCGTCCAGCAGCCCGCGTGCGGTCAGTTCGCGTTCCAGCAGCTCGACCGGGTCGTGCGCGCGCCAGGCCGCGACCTCGGCGTCCTCCCGGTAGCGGGTGGCGTCGTCGGCGTTGGTGTGGGCGTCCAGGCGGTACGTCACCGCTTCCACCAGGGTCGGGCCGCCGCCCGCGCGTGCGTGCCGTACGGCCTCGCCGAGGACCTCGTGCACGGCGACGGCGTCGTTGCCGTCGACCAGCCGGCCCGGCATGCCGTACCCGACGGCCTTGTGGGCCAGGGAGGGCGCGGCGGTCTGCTTGGCCAGCGGGACGGAGATGGCGAAGCCGTTGTTCTGGACCAGGAAGACGACCGGGGCCCGCCATACGGCGGCGAAGTTCAGCGCCTCGTGGAAGTCGCCCTCACTGGTGCCGCCGTCGCCGACCAGGGCCAGCGCCACCACGTCGTCGCCCTTGAGGCGGGCGGCGTGGGCGAGGCCGACGGCGTGCGGCAGCTGGGTGGCCAGCGGGGTGCTGAGGGGGGCCACCCGGTGGGTGAGGGAGTCGTAGCCGCTGTGCCGGTCGCCGCGCAGCAGGGTGAGCGCCTCGACCGGGTCCACGCCCCGGGCGACGACGGCGAGCGTGTCGCGGTAGCTGGGAAAGAGCCAGTCGCGATCCTCCAGGGCCAAGGCGGCGCCGATCTGGCAGGCCTCCTGGCCGGTGCTGGACGGGTAGACGGCGAGCCGGCCCTGTTTGGTCAGGGCGGTGGCCTGCGTGTTGAAGCGGCGCCCGCGCACCAGCTGGGCGTAGAGCCGCAGCAGCAGACCCGGATCGGCCTCGGCGATCGACTCGGTGCCGAGGACGCGGTACGGCTCGGCGTCGGGCAGCAGCGGCGCGGGGTCCATACGGGGCTGCCAGGCGGGCGGCGGCGATGGCCGGTACGCGCCCCGCTGCTCCAGAACCGTCATGACGGCACCTCCTCGTGGGAGCGGCTACGGGAGACGGAGCGGCTGTGACCCGTCTCACCTACCGATTGTTCGGTTGACGGGGCATTTTGGCTACAGGCACCCCGAGGCTGTGGACAAACGGTTCTCCACAGCCTGCAATGAACGCAGGACGTCCACGCCGGGAAAGCGGGGGAACATGGTGCCTGAACAAATGGCCGACGGACCGCAGGAGAGTGGCGCGCTGCCGGCGCCGCGCCCGCTGGACGCCATCGACCAGGACATCCTGAGGATCCTCCAGGCGGACGGCCGCGCCTCGATACGGTCCGTCGCCGAGCGCGTCCACGTCTCGCGGGCCAACGCCTACGCCCGGATCAACCGGCTCGTCGAGGACGGGGTGATCCGGGGTTTCAGCGCTCGCGTGGACCACGAACGGGCAGGTCACGGCACGTCCGCGTACATCACGCTGAAAATCGTCCAGAACACCTGGCGCACGGTCCGCGAGCAGTTGCGGCAGCTGCCGGGGGCCTCCCACATCGCCTTGGTGGGGGGCGACTTCGACGTGCTGCTGCTGGTGCACACGCCCGACAACCGGGCGCTGCGCGAGCTGGTGCTGACGCGGCTCCAGGCGATCCCCGAGGTGCTCAGCACCCGCACGCTGCTGGTGTTCGAGGAGGAGGACCTGGAGCCGGACGGCTGAGGTCAGGCCCGGCGCAGCCCGGAGAAGACCAGCCGGACGACCGCGTCGGCCATCTCCGGGCCGTTCGCGCCGCGCGCCTCCGGCCGGTACCACTCCACGATGGAGTTGATCATCCCGAAGACCAGCCGGGTGGCCAGCCGCACCTCCACATCGCCGCGTATGTCCCCGTCGGCCGCCGCCGCCTTCATCAGCTCGGCCACCCGGTGGTCGAAGTCGCGGCGCCGCTCCAGCGCCCACCGCTCGGTCTCGGTGTTGCCGCGCACGCGCAGCAGCAGCGTCACATAGGGCAGATCGGCGGTGAGCACCTCGACCATGCGGCGCACGACGTGTTCCAGCCGGTCGGCGGCGCGCCCCACGCGCGCGTGCTCCTCGTCCAGGATGGCGAACAGGCCGTCCAGGGCGCGGCTGACGGCCCGGCGCAGCAGCTCCTCCTTGCCGCTGACGTGGTGGTAGATCGACGACTTGGAGATGCCGGCCGCCTTGGACAGGTGCTCCATGGACGTGCCGTCGTAGCCGCGCTCGTTGAAGACCCGCACGGCGACGGAGAGCAGCGTCTCGGGGGTGTAGGTGTCGCGTCTGGCCGTGGTCATGGGGTGCTCTCCCGCCGGTCGTTGGCATAGGCGTGACGGTAGAGCGCGAGGGAGGGCGCGTAGCGTCCAAAGGGGTCGCGCTCGTGCATCTCGTCCAGGATGTCGAAGGCGAAGTCGCGGCCGAGCCTGCGGCCCCATTCGAAGGGCCCGAGCGGATAGTTGACGCCCAGGCGCATCGCGGTGTCGATGTCCTCCTCGGTGGCCACGCCCTTGGCGACGGCGTCGTGGGCGAGGTCGATGATCCGGGCGACGGTGCGCGCGACGATCATGCCGGGGACGTCGCCGATGACGCTGACGTCCTTGCCGAGCGCCTGGAAGAGTCCGGTGGCCTCGGCGAGGGTCCGCGGCGAGGTGTCCGGGGAGGCGGACAGGGCGATCCGGGTCGCCGTGCGGTAGTCAAGGGCGAGGTCGAAGTAGACGACGTCCCGGAACTCCGCCGAGGTCTGGCCGTCGGCGAGGACCAGCTGGCCGCCGCCGGGCAGCACCAGGCGGGTGCCGTGGTCCTCGTCCTCCTCGCGGACCTCGATGCCCGCCTCGCGGATCAGCGCGAGCAGTTCGGCCGCCGGCCCCAGGCCGCCCTCGGCGACGACATAGGCGGGCGGCTGCTCCTTGTCGGCGGTGTGCGGCTCGGGCCGCTCGGCACCCTCGGCGTAGTCGTACCAGCCCCGCCCGCTCTTGCGGCCGAGCCGGCCGGACTCCACCAGCCGGCGCTGGGCCAGGGAGGGGGTGAAGCGCACGTCCTGGAAGAAGGACTGCCACACCGAGTGGGTGACGGACTCGTTGACGTCCTGGCCGATCAGGTCGGTCAGTTCGAAGGCGCCCATCTTGAAACCGCCCGACTCGCGCAGCACCGCGTCGATGGTCGCGGGGTCGGCGGCCTGGGTCTCGTAGACGGCGAACGCCTCGGCGTAGAAGGGACGGGCGACGCGGTTGACGATGAAGCCGGGGGTGTCGGCGCAGGCCACCGGGGTCTTGCCCCAGGCACGGGCGGTCTCGTACGCGCGCGTGGCCGAGGTGAAGTCGGTGGCGAAGCCGGAGACCACCTCCACCAGCGGCAGCAGCGGCGCCGGATTGAAGAAGTGCAGGCCGACGAAACGGCCCGGGTGACGCAGGGCGCCGCCGATGGCCGTCACCGACAGCGAAGAGGTGTTGGTGGCCAGCAGGCAGTCCTCGGCGACGATCTCCTCCAGCTCGCCGAAGAGCCGCTGCTTGACGTCCAGCCGCTCCAGGACGGCCTCCACGACGAGGGCGCAGTCGGCCAGCTCGGCGAGGCCGTCCGCGGGCGTGAGGCGGGCGCGGGCCGCGTCCCGGGCACCGGCGGCGAGCCGGCCCTTCTCCACGAGCCGGTCGAGCCGGGCGCCGATCGCTTCGGCCGCCTCCCGGGCCCGCCCGGGTACGGCGTCATACAGCCGTACGGGATGGCCGGCGACCAGCGCGACCTGGGCGATGCCCTGGCCCATGGTGCCGGTGCCGACGACGGCCACGGGGCTGCTGAGGTCGAGTGCTGTCATGGGCGCGATCCTCCCGCACGACGTTTTCCACAGATGCGGCGGACCCCCTTGTCCCGACCGATCGTTCGGTTACTCTAGCTCCGACGGGCAGTCCCTGCCCAGGTCACGGACTCGATGAAGAGGCTCTCCAGACGAGGAGTTGGTCCCGCATGGCCGCCGAACCGACCGCCCACGAACTGCTCCGGAAGCACCGGCCCACGCTCGACCAGGCGCTGGAGGCGATCCGCACGCGCGCGTACTGGTCCCCGCACCCCGAGCACCCGAAGGCGTACGGCGAGAACGGCAGCCTGGACGCGGCGGCGGGCAAGGCCGCCTTCGACGCCCTGCTGGGCCACCGCCTCGACCTCGCCGACCAGCCCGGCGTCGACGACTGGGTGGGCGGGGAGGCCTCCCCGTACGGCATCGAGCTGGGCGTGACCTACCCGCATCCGGACCTCGACGTGCTGCTGCCCGCGATGCGGGCCGGGCAGCGGGCCTGGCGGGACGCGGGCCCGGAGCTGCGGGCCGTGGTCTGCCTGGAGATCCTGAAGCGGATCAGCGACCGCACGCACCAGTTCGCGCACGCGGTCATGCACACCTCCGGCCAGGCGTTCATGATGGCGTTCCAGGCGGGCGGCCCGCACGCCCAGGACCGCGGCCTGGAGGCGGTGGCGTACGCGTACGCGGAGCAGGTCCGCACCCCCGAGCAGGCGGAGTGGACGAAGCCGCAGGGCAAGCGCGACCCGCTGGTCCTCACCAAGCGGTTCACCGCGGTCCCGCGCGGCATCGGCCTGGTCATCGGCTGCAACACCTTCCCGACCTGGAACGGCTACCCGGGCCTGTTCGCGTCCCTGGCCACCGGCAACGCGGTCCTGGTCAAGCCGCACCCGCGCGCCGTGCTGCCGCTCGCGCTGACCGTCCGGATCGCCCGGGACGTGCTCGCCGAGGCGGGCTTCGACCCGAACCTGGTCGCGCTGGCCGCCGAACGGCCCGGCGAGGGCATCGCCAAGACCCTGGCGCTGCGCCCCGAGATCAAGATCATCGACTACACCGGGTCTACGGCGTTCGGCGACTGGCTGGAGACCCACGCCCGCCAGGCGCAGGTCTACACGGAGAAGGCCGGCGTCAACACGGTGATCGTGCACTCCACGGACGACTACCAGGGCATGCTGTCCAACCTGGCGTTCTCGCTGTCCCTGTACAGCGGCCAGATGTGCACCACCCCGCAGAACCTGCTCATCCCCCGCGACGGCATCGCCACCGACCAGGGGCACAAGTCCTTTGACGAGGTCACCGCCGACCTCGCCCGCGCGGTCGACGGCCTGCTCGGCGACGACGCCCGCGCGAACGCGCTGCTGGGCGCGATCGTCAACCCGGACGTCAGGGCCCGCCTGGAGGCCGCGGCCGGTCTCGGCGAAGTCGCCCTCGCCTCCCGCGAGATCACCAACCCGGAGTTCCCGGACGCGGTGGTCCGCACCCCCGTCGTCGTCAAGCTGGACGGCGCCAAGCCGGACGACGAGGCCGCGTACATGAGCGAGTGCTTCGGCCCGGTCTCCTTCGCGGTCGCCGTGGACTCGGCGGCCGACGCCGTGGAGCTGCTGCGCCGCACCGTCCGGGAGAAGGGCGCGATGACGGTCGGCGCGTACACCACGGACGCCGCCACCGAGCAGGCCGTCGAGGAGGCCTGCCTGGAGGAGGCGGCCCAGCTCTCCCTCAACCTGACCGGCGGGGTCTACGTCAACCAGACGGCCGCCTTCTCCGACTTCCACGGCTCCGGCGGCAACCCGGCGGCCAACGCGGCCCTGACCGACAGTGCCTTCGTGGCCAACCGCTTCCGGATGGTGGAGGTGCGGCGGGAGGCCTAGGGCAGGGGCGCGCCCCCGGTCGCGCTCCAGTGGTACAGCGTCATCGCCACGCTGGTGGCGAGGTTGTAACTGGAGACCTGGGGGCGCATCGGCAGGCGCAGCAGGTGGTCGGCGCGGGCGCGTAGTTGGGCCGACAGGCCGGTGCGTTCCGAGCCGAAGGCCAGGACGGCGTCGTCCGGCAGCCGGGTGCCCCGGATGTCCTCGCCCTCCGGGTCGAGCGCGAACAGCGGCCCGGCGGGCAGGTCGTCGAGGTCCAGACGCTCCACGGCGGTCGCGAAGTGCAGGCCGGCGCCGCCGCGCACCACGGTGGGGTGCCAGGGATCGAGCGTGCCCGTGGTGACCACCCCCGTCGCCCCGAAACCGGCGGCGAGCCGGATCACGGCTCCGGTGTTGCCCAGGTTGCGCGGGTTGTCCAGGACCACGACGGGGGCGGTGCGGGGCGTGCGGGCGAGCGCGCGCAGACCGGCCGCGCGGGACGGCCGTACGGCGAGGGCGGCCACACCGGTCGGATGCGGGCGCGGCACGAGGGCGGCGTACTCCTGCCCGGACACCTCCGTCAGCAGGGCGTCCAGGGTGCCGCGGACGTCCCCGGCCAGTTCCTCGGCGAGGCCGAGCGCGGCCTGCCGGTCGGTGGTGACCGCGACCGGCACCTCGGCGCCGAAGCGCAGCGCGTGCTTGAGGGCGTGGAAACCGTCGAGCAGGACGGCGCCCTCCGCGTGCGCGCGCCAGCGGCTCAGCGGGTCGGTCATGCGGTGAACCCTACGTGGTCGGCCGTGCTCTTCTCCGTGGAGCGCGCGACCGGGACCTCGCATCCGGTGTTCCCGGTGATCCGCCCCTGCGCGCGTGCCGCCAGGTCGCCGAGCCGGCGCAGGAACGACGTCGGCAGGAACACCGCGTCGGCGGCGATCATGGCCAGCGAGAAGAACGGCAGGCCGAGGACGACCGCGATCACCGCGTGCTCGGCCATCATCACGACCAGCAGGACGTTCTTGACCCGCCGGTTGAACAGGGTGAACGGGAAGGCGACCTGCACCATGACCGTCCCGTAGGCCACGATCATCATGATCGTGCCGCTGGAGGACATCAGGTCCGCGAGCCCGGGCCAGGGCGAGAAGTAGTCCAGGTGGAGCGGGTAGTAGACGGCGGTGCCGTCCTGCCAGCGCGAGCCCTGGACCTTGTACCAGCCGGCCGTGGCGTAGATCAGGCACGCCTCGGCCATGATCACGGCCAGGGCGCCGTTGTGCAGGATGTTGGCGATGACGTCCAGCAGGAGCCGGGGGTCCCGCCGGACCGCCCACCGTTCGACGGCCCACCGCAGAGCGTGCCCCGCCCACACCGTCCACAGCAGCACCGGGATCTGCCAGCCGCTGACGAACCGCCCGGTCACCGTCGCGATGAGGAGCGCCAGGCCGAGCACCGCCCACAGCGCCGGCCCCACCAGGTCGGCGGTCACCCGCTCCCCGCGCGCGCGTGCCGCCTCCGCCCGGGCCGCGCGGCGGGCGTCCAGGGACCACACCTGTCCGCAGCGCGTGAACACCAGGTAGATCGACATCAGGTGCAGGACGTTGTCGCCGCCGTCACCGATGAAGACACTGCGGTTCTGCAGCGACAGCACGCCCATCATGAACAGCACGGACGAGGTCCGGGTGCGCCAGCCGAGCGCCAGGGCCACGGCGGCGAGGATGGCCAGCAGGTAGCAGACCTCGAACCAGAGCCGCCCGTCGGACCACAGCAGCGCCGTGAACGCGCGGTTGTCGGCGGTCAGCTGCTTGGCGAGGTTCCAGCCCCACGGTCCGGAGGGACCGTACAGCTCCTGGCGGTGGGGGAACTCGCGCAGCAGGAACAGCAGCCAGGTCCCCGCGAACCCGATCCGGATCACGGCGCTCTGGTACGGCCCGAGGGCCGCCCCGGTGACCCGGGCGATACCGTTCGCCAGCGTCAGAAAGAGACGGTTCACCGCACGCCTCCCGCGGCCTCGTCGGGCGTCAGGGACCACCAGGGCAGCAGGCGGTAGACGGGCTTGTCGGACACGCGCTCACGGCTCCAGGGCGGCGGCTGCACATTGGTGGTGCTGGAACGGACCTGCACCCGCTGGATCACGCCTTCCCGGCTCGTCGGATCGCTCCGGTACAGGCGCATCACCACGATCCGGCGCAGGTACTGCTCCGACAGCGAGCCGCGCAGACCCACGGCGCGGTTGTCGGCGCCGTGGGTGGCGGCGAAGAAGTCCCAGGCCCGGCGCAGTTCGTTCTGCTGCGTGTGGCTGGGCGCCAGGTTGCCGTCGATGGCGGCGCCGTCCTGGGCGGACAGGTCGGTCCACCCGGTGGTGCGCAGCCCGCCGTCGCGCATGCGCACCTCGGCGCGGACCTGTACGGCGATGTTCTGCTGGAGCGGGTTCGGGGCGAACAGCTTCCAGTTCTGCTCGAACTCGGGGTACACCCAGTCCTCTATCGCCTCGCCGTGCCGCTTCGTCACGGTGTTGGAGGGCGCGAGGGTGAGGAACACCATCAGCAGATGCACACAGGCGGCCACGGCGATCACCGCGAGGGCGAACGCGGCGACGACCTGATAGCCGGTGGAGAGGGCGGCCACACCGGTACGGGGCCAGAACACGAGCCCACCGATACGGGGCTCGGAAGCGGACACGGTGCCGCCGGCGCTGGGCTCGGAAGCGGGCCGGCCGGGGTGCGGCCCCGTGCCGGTGTCACCGGCACGGGGGTCGGAAGCGGGAACGGCGGTACGGGGACCAGGCCCGGTGACACCGGCGCGCGACTCGGGCGCGGGCACGGCGGCGCGGTGCTCCGGTGCGGGCACGGTGGTACGGGACTCCGGCGCGGGCACGGTGATACGGGGCTCGGATGGGGCGGCAGGCGGTGGGGCCGGCCGTGGCGGCTGTTCCGGGAGACGCGTCCCGGCCGGCCCGTCGGGAGCCCGCGGTTCCCGCGAGTCCTCGTCGTACGCGTCCATTGGGTCCCGTCCCCCGTTTCGGCTCGTTGTCGTTCGGCCCGGTCGTTCCGCTCGGTCTCGTCCGTCCGGCGTCCGGCCGGGCGGGGCAGCCCGTCGGCGCCGGGTTCGCCACGAGCGCCGCATGCTGCGCGGGCGCCGGCTCTCGGCGCCCGCACGGAACGGTACTCAGCCGGGGGCACCGGGCGCAGCTCCGGGTACGAACCGAGGGCGTGGCCCACGCCACGGGGGCCGGCCGGGGACACGGCCGGCCCGGCCTCCGGCGCTCCGCCCGACGCTGCGACCAGGCAGTGCGGGCATCCGCCGGCACCCCTGACCACCAAGCCCTCGCCTGACACCTTCACCCTCACCACGGCACGCCCCTGCCCGAACCCCTCGCCGCGTCCCCGACTCCCCTCGGCCCGGCCCGCCCCGCACGTCCCCGCCCGTTGTCCACAGGTCGCGCCGGGAGTTTTCCACAGTGGTTGACACCCCGAGGTGGCCCGGCTCACCATGGATTGCGCACGGACCGAACGATCGGTCGGGCCGGGCTGGAAGGACAGTGTTCACCGCAGAGCCGAGGTCAGGGGGACCGCATGGCCACAGCAGCCGCGCAGCGCACGGACCGTACAGAGGCGGACGGCGCGCCGGACACCGCCGACACGACGGCCTACCAGCGCGCCTTCGACGCGACCGTGGCCGCCGACGAGCGCATCGAACCGCGCGACTGGATGCCGGATGCCTACCGCGCGACCCTGGTCCGGCAGATCGCCCAGCACGCGCACTCCGAGATCATCGGCATGCAGCCGGAGGCCAACTGGATCACCCGCGCGCCCTCCCTGCGCCGCAAGGCCATCCTCATGTCCAAGGTCCAGGACGAGGTCGGCCACGGCCTGTACCTGTACGGCGCGGCCGAGACACTCGGCGTCAGCCGTGACGAGTTGCTCGACAAGCTGCACACCGGCCGCCAGAAGTACTCCTCGATCTTCAACTACCCGGCCCTGAGCTGGGCCGACGTCGGAGCGATCGGCTGGCTGGTGGACGGCGCCGCGATCATCAACCAGGTCCCCCTGTGCCGCTGCTCCTACGGTCCGTACGCCCGCGCGATGGTCCGGATCTGCAAGGAGGAGTCCTTCCACCAGCGTCAGGGCTACGAACTGCTGCTGGCCCTCAGCAAGGGCACACCGGAACAGCACGCCATGGCCCAGGACGCGGTGGACCGCTGGTGGTGGCCGTCGCTGATGATGTTCGGCCCGCCCGACGACGAGTCCCAGCACTCCGCGCAGTCGATGGAGTGGAAGATCAAACGCCACTCCAACGACGAACTGCGCCAGCGCTTCGTGGACATCTGCGTCCCGCAGGCCGAGTCCCTGGGCCTCACCCTCCCCGACCCGGAACTGCGGTGGAACGAGGAGCGGGGGCACTACGACTTCGGACCGCTCGACTGGACGGAGTTCTGGGAGGTCGTCAAGGGCAACGGCCCCTGCAACGAACAGCGCCTCACCCAGCGCAGGCGCGCCCATGCGGAGGGCGCGTGGGTACGGGAAGCCGCCGCGGCCTACGCGGCCAAGCACACCGGCGACACCGGTGGGACGGGAGCGACGCGAGCATGAGCACCACCGACTGGCCCCTGTGGGAGGTCTTCGTCCGCTCCCGGCGCGGCCTGTCCCACACCCATGCCGGCAGCCTGCACGCGCCCGACGCCGAGCTCGCCCTGCGCAACGCGCGCGACCTGTACACGCGGCGCGGGGAGGGCGTCTCCCTCTGGGTCGTCCCGGCCTCCGCCATCGCCGCCTCCTCGCCGGACGAGAAGGATCCCTTCTTCGAGCCGGCCGCCGACAAGCCCTACCGGCACCCGACCTTCTACGAGATCCCGGAAGGGGTGGAGCACCTGTGACCGCCACCGGCCCCGCCACCGTCCCGGCGACCGCCGCGCTCGCCCTCGGCGACGACGCCCTGGTGCTCTCCCACCGCCTCGGGGAATGGGCGGGACACGCCCCCGCCTTGGAGGAGGAGGTCGCCCTCGCCAACATCGCCCTGGACCTGCTCGGCCAGGCCCGGGTGCTGCTGTCGCTGGCCGGCGACGAGGACGAACTGGCCTACCTGCGCGACGAACGGGCCTTCCGCAACCTCCAGCTGGTCGAGCAGCCGAACGGCGACTTCGCCCACACCATCGCCCGCCAGCTGTACTTCTCCATCTACCAGCACCTCCTCTACGCCGACCTGGCCGCGGGTGACGGCCCGTTCGCGCCACTGGCCGCCAAGGCGGTGAAGGAGGTCGCCTACCACCGCGACCACGCCGAACAGTGGACGCTCCGGCTGGGCGACGGCACGGAGACCAGCCATGAGCGGATGGCCCGGGCGTGCGCCGCGTTGTGGCGGTACACCGGGGAACTGTTCCAGCCGGTGGAGGGCCTGGCCGTCGACTGGACGCGGCTGGAGGAGCGGTGGCTTGAGTCCGTCGAGGACGTGCTCACCCGTGCCACCCTCACCCTCCCCGAGGGACCGCGCACCGGTGCCTGGTCGGCGGGTGCCGGACGGCAGGGCCTGCACACCGAGCCGTTCGGCCGGATGCTCGCCGAGATGCAGCACCTGCACCGCAGCCACCCGGGGGCGACATGGTGACCGGCACCGCCCTGGAGGCGGAGCTGCTGGAGCTGGCCGGTGCGGTGCCCGACCCCGAGCTGCCCGTGCTCACGCTGCGGGAGCTGGGCGTGCTCCGCGCGGTACATCTCCACGGCACGGACGCGGTGGAGGTCGATCTCACCCCCACCTACACCGGCTGCCCCGCCATCGAGGCGATGAGCGTCGACATAGAGCGGGTGCTGCGCGCCCACGGCATGCGCGAGGTCACCGTCCGCACGGTGCTCAGCCCCGCCTGGTCGACCGACGACATCACCCCCGAAGGACGCCAGAAGCTCCGGGAGTTCGGCATCGCCCCGCCCCGCACCCGGCGGACCGCCGGCCCGGTCCCGCTGGCCCTGGGCCCGACCCGCACCGCGAACGCGGCCCCGCACCCCCGCCTGGGCGCGGCCCCGGACCCCGGCACCGAACCGGAACCAGTCCGCTGTCCGCACTGCGGCTCTGCCGACACCGAGCTGCTGAGCCGGTTCTCCTCGACCGCGTGCAAGGCGCTGCGCCGGTGCCTGGGCTGCCGTGAACCGTTCGACCACTTCAAGGAGTTGTGATGGCACGCTTCCACCCGCTCCCGGTGGCCGCGGTCGACCGGCTCACGGACGACTCCGTCGCCCTCACCCTCTCCGTCCCGCCCGAACTGCGCGAGCAGTACCGGCACGCGCCCGGCCAGCACGTCGCGCTGCGCCGCCGGGTGGACGGCACGGAGATCCGCCGCACCTACTCCATCTGCTCCCCCGCCCCCGACCCGGCCGGCGAGGGGCCGGCCACCCTGCGGGTGGGGGTGCGGCTGGTGGAGGGCGGGGCCTTCTCCACGTACGCGCTGAAGGAGATCAACGTCGGGGACGAGCTGGAGGTGATGACCCCGGCGGGCCGCTTCACGCTGGACCCGGCACCGGGGTGGTACGCGGCGGTGGTCGGCGGCAGCGGCATCACCCCGGTGCTGTCCATCGTCGCCACACTGCTGGCGCGCGCACCGCGGGCCCGGTTCTGTCTGATACGCAGCGACCGGACGGCCGCCTCGACGATGTTCCTGGAGGAGGTAGCCGACCTGAAGGACCGCTACCCCGAGCGGTTCCAGCTGGTGACCGTGCTCTCCCGGGAGGAACAGCAGGCGGGCCTGCCATCGGGCCGGCTCGACCGGGAGCGGCTCACGGGGCTGCTGCCCGCGCTGCTGCCGGTGGCGGAGGTGGCCGGCTGGTTCCTGTGCGGGCCGTACGGGCTGGTCGAGGGCGCCGAGCGGGCGCTGCGCGACCTGGGCGTGGCACGGGACCGCATCCACCAGGAGATCTTCCACGTGGACGCCGGCTCGGCCCCCGCGGCGACGGCGGCGGCCCCCGCGCACAGCACCGTCACGGCGCGGCTGGACGGGCGCGGTGGCACCTGGCCGGTGCGGGAGGGGGAGTCGCTGCTGGAGGCGGTGCTGCGCAACCGGCCCGACGCGCCCTATGCCTGCAAGGGCGGGGTGTGCGGGACGTGCCGGGCCTTCCTGGTCGCGGGCGAGGTGCGCATGGACCGCAACTTCGCGCTGGAGACGGAGGAGACGGAAGCCGGGTATGTGCTGGCCTGCCAGTCGCATCCGCTGACGGAAAGGGTGGAGCTGGACTTCGACCGCTGACGCGCCACCCGTTCGGCTCTCCCCGAACCTGTCCCGCGGTCCCGGCTCGCCGAGGCGGACCTGCCGCGTCCCGGCTGGGGGAAGCGCGACGCCGGGGCGGCTACAGGACGAAGCCGGGGGCGCCGTCGTCGGTGACGACCGGGCGGCCGGCCTGCTGCCAGTCCTGCATGCCGCCGTCGACGTTCACCGCGTCGACGCCCTGCTGGACGAGGTACATGGTGACCTGGGCCGAGCGGCTGCCCGCGCGGCAGATGACGTGGACGCGGCCGTCCTGCGGGGCGGCCTCGGTCAGCTCGCCGTAACGGGCCACGAACTCGCTGAGAGGGATGTGCAGCGCCCCCTCGGCGTGGCCCGCCTGCCACTCGTCGTCCTCGCGGACATCCAGCAGAAAGGCATCGTCCTTGACGTCCGACACCTGGACCGTGGGCACACCAGCTCCGAAATTCATGGCTCCGACGCTACCCGAAGCCCGGCTCAGCCCTGCTCCAGCAGCCCGGCCAGCTCCGCCTCCCGCTGGGCGATGTCGGCACGCAGCCGGCCGGCGATCTCGTCGAGCAGCCCGTCGGGATCGTCCGGGGCGAGCCGGAGCAGCCCGGCGATCGCGCCCTCCTCCAGCTCGCGGGCGACCAGGCTGATCAGCTCCTTGCGCTGGGCGAGCCATTCGAGGCGGGCGTACAGCTCCTCGGCGGGGCTCGGCCGGCGTTCGGGCGGCACCGGGCCGGCGGCCCACTCGGCGGCGAGCTCCGTGAGCAGGGCCTCGTCGCCACGGGCGTAGGCGGCGTTGACCCGGCTGAGGAACTCCTCGCGCCGCTTGCGCTCCGCTTCCTCCTGGGCCAGGTCCGGGTGGGCCTTGCGGGCGAGGTCGCGGTAGAGCTTGCGGGCCTGCTCACTGGGGCGCACCCGCTGCGGGGGCCGTACCGCCTGGCCGGTGAGCATGGCGGTGGCCTCGGGGAACAGGCCGTCGCCGTCCATCCAGCCGTGCAGCAGCTCCTCCACGTCCGGGAGCGGCAGCACCCGGGCACGGGCCTCGGCGGCGCGGCGGACGTCCTCGGGGTCGCCGGTGCGGGCGGCCCGCGCCTCGGCGATCTGCGCGTCCAGTTCCTCGATCCGGACGTACAGCGGGCCGAGCCGCTGGTCGTGCAGTCGGGAGAAGTTCTCGACCTCGACGCGGAACGTCTCCACGGCGATCTCGTACTCGATCAGCGCCTGCTCGGCGGCCCGGACGGCCTGTTCCAGCCGCTCCTCGGGTCGCGGCGCCTGGGACTGGCCGGCTTCGGGGGTGGTCACCCGCTCAGCGTATCGCTGCGGGGCGCCGCGCCGGGCCTGGGCGGGGCCGGGGCCGGGTGTCCCGCCGTAGGGGTGCGGGTGTGTCGCCGGGTGCGGGAGCGTCGGGGCCGGGCGCGCGGTTCCCCGCGCTCCCGGGGAGGTACGGGGAACCGCACCGGGAAGGAACCGTGCGCTCCGGGACTCGTCCCGCAGGCCCGCGCGGCGGCTCACACCCCCGTCTCCGCCGCGATCCGGCCCGTTCGGATGGCCGTCAGGAGGCCGGTGTGGTCGGACTCGGTGCGGTCGGCGTAGGCGACGGCGAACGCGGCGATGGCCTCGTCCAGTTCCTCGTTCTTGCCGCAGTATCCGGCGATCAGCCACGGGTCGGCGCTGTGGGAGTGGGCGCGGGCCAGCAGGGCGCCGGTCATCCGGCCGTAGTCGTCGAGCTGGTCGGCGGGGAGGGCGGCCGGGTCGACACTGCCCTTGCGGTTGCGGAACCGGCGCACCTGGTAGGGGCGCCCCTCGACGGTGGTCCAGCCCAGCAGGATGTCGCTGACCACCTGCATCCGCTGCTGGCCGAGGACCACCCGGCGGCCCTCGTGCGCCACCGGCGGCGCCGGGAAACCGGCCGTGGCCAGGTGCGGGACGAGCGCGGAGGGGCGGGCCTCCTTCACCTGGAGGATCAGCGGCTCCCCGCGGTGGTCGAGCAGCAGGACGACGTAGGAGCGGGTGCCGACGCTGCCGGTGCCGACCACCCGGAAGGCCACGTCGTGCACGGCGTGCCGGGCGAGCAGGGGACGGCGGTCCTCGCCGATCGTGCCGGCGTACTCCTCCAGGGCCAGGGCCACCGCCGCGGCCTCGGCGTCCGGGATCTCGCGCAGCACCGGCGGGGCGGGCACGAACCGGCGCCCGCCGCCCGCGACGGGCGCGGTCGACTTCGCCGCGAACCGGCCGCTGGTGTTGGACCGGGCCTTCTCCGAGACCCGCCGGAGGGTGCCGATCAGGTCGTGGGCGTCGGTGTGGGAGACCAGTTCCTCGTCCGCGATGGCGTTCCACGCGTCGAGCGCGGGCAGCCTGGCGAGCAGCCGCATGGTGCGGCGGTAGGCACCGGCCGCGTCGCGGGCCGCCGCGCGGCAGGTGTCCTCGTCGGCGCCCGCCTCCCGTCCCGCCAGCACCAGGGAGGCCGCGAGCCGCTTCAGGTCCCACTCCCAGGGGCCGTGCGCGGTCTCGTCGAAGTCGTTGAGGTCGATGACGAGGTCGCCGCGGGCATCGCCGTACAGGCCGAAGTTGCCCGCGTGCGCGTCGCCGCATATCTGGGTGCCGATCCCGGTGATGGGGGTGCGGGCGAGGTCGTACGCCATGAGCCCGGCCGAGCCGCGCAGGAAGGCGAACGGTCCGGCCGCCATCCGGCCCACGCGCAGCGGCGTCAGCTCGGGGACGCGGCCGGCGTTGGACTCGCGGACCGCGGTCACCGCGTCGGGGCGGCCGGCGTCCGGGTCGAACGCGCGGTGGGCGGACCGCGGCACGCTCCGCCGCACAGCCTTGCCCTCCTCCTTCGGCGAACCCCCCGGGGAGCCCGAGGAACCCCAGGAGCCCGGGGACCCCTGCGGCGGCCAGGGGGCGAAGCCCCGCACCCTGGGCAGCCGGCGCGCCTTCCGGTCCACCGGGTCCGCCGCCCGCTCACCGCTTCCGGTCATCGCGACCGCCTCCCCGCACTGCCCGCACGCCTTCGAACCGACGTCGGGACGAACGCCGGCTCGGGGAGACGGTACAACCGGTGACCGGGCGCCCCGCGGTGCCGGTGGGACAATGGGCGGCGGCCTCATGCGTCAGGAAGGTACAGGCCCATGACCACCCGACCCGGCCTGCGGGAGCGGAAGAAGGCCAAGACCCGCCGCCTTCTCCGGCAGGAAGCCCTCCGTCTCTTCGTGGAGCAGGGGTACGACCACACCACCGTCGAACAGATCTGTGACGCGGCCGACGTCTCGCCGAGCACGTTCTTCCGTTACTTCCCGGCGAAGGAGGACGTGGTCCTCATGGACGACCCCGGCCCGGGCGCCGAGGGGCCGGACTCCGTGCCGGGTCCCGCCGGGCCACCGGCGGACGACCCCGTGCGGGCGACGCTCCACGACCTGCTCGCCCGGCGCGTCGGCCCGGACCCGGACACCACGCTGGCGCGGCTCGGGCTGGCCGCGCGGGTGCGGCCGCTGCGCGCGCGCATGTGGCAGCACCAGGAGGCACAGGTGGAGCACACGGCGGCGCTGCTCGCCCGGCGCGCGGGCCGGGAGGCGCACGCGTACGAGGTCCGGATGTGCGCGGCCGTCCTCGTCGCGGTGACCACCGAGACGCTCATGTACTGGGCGGAGCGGAACGGCGAGCCCGACCTGACGGCCCTCTTCGCACGGGCACTGGACCACCTTGGCGGACTCCGCCTCTGACCGCGCCCCGGGCGACGGCCGCCGAACCGGGAAACCCAGCGGACCGTCGTCCTTCGCCCCACAGGACATGCAGGACATACAGGACATGACGAGAACGGGACCGTGGCCCGTGAGATAGGTCACGGGCCACCGCCCCGCCGTGATTCCGCCCGAGACCTGCGGTGTCTCATGACAGCGCGGACAACGAGAAACGGGCCCCGCCGTGACTTCCGTCACCGGCCGGGGCCCGTTTCATCGGTACCTCGTTGTGCGCGAGGGGGGAGTTGAACCCCCACGCCCTTGCGGGCACTGGAACCTGAATCCAGCGCGTCTGCCTATTCCGCCACCCGCGCATTGGGTGTGTCTTCCGGTTCCTTCCCTTTCGGGCTGGCCCCTTCCGACATCGAGAACATTAGCACGTCGTTGGGGGTTGATTCACATCCCTTCCCGGGCGCCCCCGGCGGGCTCCGTCCGCGCCCCGTCGCAGGCCGGTGCGCACGTGGCCCACGCGCACCGCCCGCGCCACTCCGTCTCAGGGAGACACGGTTCACGTATCAACCTCGTACCGGTCCCGGCCGTCTCCCCGGAAGGCGGGCCGGGCGCACAGCCCGGTGCGGGACACTGGTCTTCGCCCGCCTCTACGATCCAGGGGCAGCAGGACACGCACCAGGAGTTCGAAGGGGAGCCGCTGGGGGAACCGGCTGATTGGCGGGCGCGTAGATACGATCAGTAAGCAGTACCCGGCAGTACCCCGGCAAGGCAGCGGCACACAGCAAGGCAAGACGACGGCAGGGACGGAGGAGGTGCCCCATGGGAGTCCTGAAGAAGTTCGAGCAGCGTCTCGAAGGTCTGGTGAACGGCACCTTCGCCAAGGTCTTCAAGTCCGAGGTCCAGCCCGTGGAGATCGCCGGAGCGCTCCAGCGGGAGTGCGACAACAACGCCACCATCTGGAACCGCGACCGCACCGTCGTGCCCAACGACTTCATCGTGGAGCTGAGCGCGCCGGACTACGAGCGCCTGAGCCCCTACTCCGGGCAGCTCGGCGACGAGCTGGCCGGCATGGTGCGCGACTACGCCAAGCAGCAGCGCTACACCTTCATGGGCCCGATCAAGGTCAACCTGGAGAAGGCCGACGACCTGGACACCGGCCTGTACCGGGTGCGCTCGCGCACCCTCGCCTCCTCCAGCAGCCAGCAGGACCAGCAGGCGCCGCCCGCCCCGGCGGCCGGCCGCCCCGCGACGAGTGCCCCCGGCGGCTACGGCTATCCGCAGCCCGCCCCGCCCGCCGCACCGCCTACCGGCGCGCCCCCGATGCCGTCGACGCCGCCGCCCGGCGCCCGCCCCGGCGGGTACGGCTATCCGCAACCCGCCACCCAGCGGCCCTCCGCGGCGCCGATGAGCGGCGCGCGCACCCGCTACTGGATCGAGATCAACGGCACCCGCCACCAGATCTCCCGCCCGACGCTGGTGCTGGGCCGCAGCACCGACGCCGATGTGCGGATCGACGACCCCGGCGTCTCCCGCCGGCACTGCGAGATCCGGACCGGAACGCCCTCGACGATCCAGGATCTCGGCTCCACCAACGGCATCGTGGTGGACGGGCAGCACACCACCCGCGCTACGCTCCGCGACGGCTCGCGGATCGTCGTGGGCAGCACCACCGTTATCTATAGGCAAGCCGAAGGGTGAAGCGGGGGCAATGTCAGAGCTGACCCTCACGGTCATGCGGCTGGGTTTCCTGGCCGTACTGTGGCTGTTCGTGATCGTGGCCGTGCAGGTCATCCGGAGCGACCTGTTCGGTACGCGCGTCACCCAGCGCGGATCGCGTAGGGAGGCCGCCCGGCCGCAGCAGTCCGGGCGCCAGCAGACCCGGCAACAGGCCCGGCAGCAGGCCGCACCGCCGCCGCAGCGCGGCCAGCAGGGCGGCGGCCGGCGCGGCCGCAACGCCCCCACCAAGCTGGTCGTGACCGAGGGCACACTCACCGGCACCACCGTCGCGCTGCAGGGCCAGACCATCACCCTGGGCCGGGCGCACGACTCCACGATCGTGCTGGACGACGACTACGCCTCCAGCCGCCATGCCAGGATCTACCCGGACCAGAACGGCCAGTGGATCATCGAGGATCTCGGATCCACCAACGGCACGTACCTGGACCGGTCCCGGCTGACGACCCCCACACCGATCCCGCTGGGCGCGCCGATCCGCATCGGCAAGACCGCAATCGAGCTGCGGAAGTAGTGCTACGTCATGGATAAGCGCGAGCGGAGCGAGCACGCCGCGGCAGGCCGCCACCCGGTCTCCGGCGCGCTCCCGACCGGAGGGTGGGCAGTGTGGCTCGACACGACCGGCTGCATTCTGAGCCGACGGGCGAGGTGCGCATGAGTCTGTCACTGCGCTTCGCCGCCGGATCGCACGAGGGCATGATCCGCGGGCACAACGAGGACTCCGGCTACGCCGGCCCGCGCCTGCTGGCGATCGCCGACGGCATGGGCGGCCAGGCGGCCGGCGAGGTCGCCTCCTCCGAGGTGATCTCCACCATCGTCCCGCTCGACGACGACGTGCCCGGCTCCGACATCCTCACCTCCCTCGGCACCGCCGTGCAGCGCGCCAACGACCAGCTGCGCGCCATGGTCCAGGAGGACCCGCAGCTGGAGGGCATGGGCACGACCCTGACCGCCCTGCTGTGGACCGGACAGCGGCTCGGCCTGGTCCACGTCGGCGACTCGCGCGCCTATCTGCTGCGCGACGGCGCCCTCACCCAGATCACCCAGGACCACACCTGGGTGCAGCGGCTGGTCGACGAGGGCCGGATCACCGAGGAAGAGGCCACCACCCACCCGCAGCGCTCCTTGCTGATGCGCGCCCTCGGCAGCAGCGAGCACGTCGAGCCCGACCTCTCCATCCGCGAGGTACGCGCCGGCGACCGCTATCTGATCTGCTCCGACGGCCTGTCCGGCGTGGTCTCGCACCAGACGATGGAGGAGACCCTCGCCAGCTACCAGGGCCCGCAGGAGACCGTGCAGGAGCTGATCCAGCTCGCGCTGCGCGGCGGCGGCCCCGACAACATCACGGTGATCGTCGCCGACGTGCTGGACCTGGACCAGGGCGACACCCTCGCCGGTCAGCTGTCCGACCAGCCGGTGGTGGTCGGCGCGGTCGCCGAGAACCAGCACCACCCGCAGGACAACGGCATCATGCAGACCCCGGCCGGCCGCGCCGCCCACCTGGGCCGGCGGGGACACGGCGGCGGCGAGTTCGGGCCGCCCGGCTCCGGTGACGGCGGCTACCAGCAGTCCGGCGAGTTCGGCGAGTACGCCGACGACGACTTCGGCAAGCCGCGCAAGCAGCGCGGATGGCTCAAGACGTCCCTGTACGGCGCCCTTGCCCTGGCCGTCGTGGGCGGCGGCCTGTACGGCGGCTATCGCTGGACGCAGACGCAGTACTACGTCGGCGCCAAAGACGAGCACGTCGCGCTGTACCGCGGGATCAGCCAGGACCTGGCCTGGGTGTCGCTGTCGAAGGTGGAGAAGGACCACCCCGAGATCGAACTCAAGTACCTGCCGCCGTACCAGCAGAAGCAGGTGAAGGCCACGATCGCGGAGGGCGGCCTCCAGGCGGCGCGGACGAAGGTCGAGGAGCTGGCCGTGCAGGCCTCCGCCTGCCGGAAGCAGGCCGAGCGCAAGGCCGCGGACGAGGCCGCGCGCGACGCGAAGAACGACAAGGCCAAGACCACCGACGGCGACAAGGCCACCGGCGGGACCGGTGGCACCGGCGGGATCGCCGGCACCGGCACCGGCGGCGCCACGGGAACCGGTACGGGCACCACCGCCGGTACCGGCACCACCGCCGCCGTCGGCACGCGCACCGCGTTCTCCGCGGACTCCGCCGCGCCGGTGGTCGCCTTCGCCCAGGCCTCCCTCGTCACGAAGGCCACCCCGGCCCCGAACCCGTCGGCCTCGAAGACGTCCCCGGCGACCCCTTCGAAGGCTCCGTCCACGACCCCGTCCGCGACCCCCAGCCCCGGCCCCACTCTCTCGGAGGATGAGCAGAAGGTCGTCTCGCTGTGCGGTAAGCAGTAGGCAAGCCGTGAGAGGCCCCGTCACACGATGAGCAGTTCTACGAATTCGCCGACGCATCACACGTCCACGATCGGCGCCATCGGCGCGCCGAGCCGCCGCAACACCGAGCTGGCCCTGCTGGTCTTCGCCGTGGCCATCCCGGTGTTCGCCTACGCCAACGTGGGCCTGGCCATCAGCGACCAGGTCCCCTCCGGGCTGCTCAGCTACGGCCTGGGCCTCGGGCTGCTGGCCGGCGTCGCCCATCTCGCCGTACGGAAGTTCGCGCCGTACGCCGATCCGCTGCTGCTGCCGCTGGCCACCCTGCTCAACGGGCTGGGACTGGTCGCGATCTGGCGGCTGGACCAGTCCAAGCTGCTCCAGTCACTGCCCAACTTCGTCACGGCCGCGCCCCGCCAGCTGCTGTACACCGCGCTGGGCATCGCGCTGTTCGTCGTGGTGCTGATCTTCCTGAAGGACCACCGCGTCCTCCAGCGCTACACCTACATCTCCATGTTCAGCGCCCTGGTGCTGCTCATCCTGCCGCTGGTGCCGGGCCTCGGGGCCGACATCTACGGCGCGAAGATCTGGATCAACATCCCCGGCCTCGGCTCCCTCCAGCCCGGTGAGTTCGCCAAGATCGTCCTCGCCGTCTTCTTCGCCGGCTATCTGATGGTCAAGCGCGACGCTCTGGCCCTCGCCAGCCGCCGCTTCATGGGCCTGTACCTGCCCCGCGGCCGTGACCTCGGGCCGATCCTGGTGGTCTGGGCGATCTCGATCCTCATCCTGGTCTTCGAGACGGACCTCGGCACCTCGCTGCTGTTCTTCGGAATGTTCGTCATCATGCTGTACGTCGCCACCGAGCGGACCAGCTGGATCGTCTTCGGTCTGCTGATGTCCGCGGTCGGCGCGGTCGGCGTGGCGAGCTTCGAGTCGCACATCCAGACCCGTGTGCAGGCCTGGCTCGACCCGATGCGCGAGTACGAGCTCAGCCGCCAGGTCACCCATGACGGCATCCTCCACTCCGACCAGCTCCAGCAGGCCCTGTGGGCCTTCGGCTCCGGCGGCACCCTCGGCTCCGGCTGGGGGCAGGGCCACTCGGACCTGATCCGGTTCGCCGCCAACTCCGACTTCGTCCTCGCCACCTTCGGCGAGGAGCTGGGCCTGGCCGGGGTCATGGCGATCCTGCTGATCTACGGCCTGATCGTGGAGCGCGGTGTGCGCACCGCCCTGGCCGCCCGGGACCCGTTCGGCAAGCTGCTCGCCATCGGCCTGTCCGGCGCCTTCGCCCTCCAGGTCTTCGTGGTGGCCGGCGGAGTCATGGGTCTCATCCCGCTGACCGGTATGACCATGCCGTTCCTCGCGTACGGTGGTTCGTCCGTGCTGGCCAACTGGGCCCTGATCGGCATCCTGATCCGCATCAGCGACACCGCCCGCCGCCCGGCGCCCGCCCCCGCGAGCAACCCCGACGCCGAGATGACCCAGGTGGTCCGCCCGTCATGAACAAGCCCCTGCGCCGTATCGCGATCTTCTGCGGTCTGCTCGTGCTGACCCTGCTGCTGCGGGACAACTACCTCCAGTACGTCAGGGCCGACAGCCTCAAGGACGACCCGAAGAACCGTCGCGTCACCATCGCCCGCTACGCCACCCCGCGCGGCGACATCTTGGTGGGCGGCGACCCGATCACCGGGTCCACCGAGACCAGCAAGAGCGGTCTGAACGACCTGAAGTACAAGCGGACGTACAAGAACGGCGCCATGTGGGCGCCGGTCACCGGCTACGCCTCGCAGGCCTTCGGCGCCACCCAGCTGGAGTCCATCGAGGACGGCATCCTCACCGGCAACGACGACCGGCTGTTCTTCCGCAAGACCCTGGACATGATCACCGGCAAGGAGCAGCAGGGCGGCAACGTCGTCACCACGCTCAACGCCGGCGCGCAGAAGGCCGCGTTCGAGGGCCTGAAGAAGCAGGGCGGCAAGGGCGCGGTGGTCGCGCTGGAGCCGTCCACGGGCAAGATCCTGGCGCTGGCCTCCTACCCGTCGTACGACCCCTCCTCCTTCGCGGGCAACACCAACGACGACGCGGCGGCCTGGAAGAAGCTCCAGAAGAAATACAACCCCAACGACCCGATGCTGAACCGGGCGTTGCGCGAGACCTACCCGCCGGGCTCGACCTTCAAGGTGGTCACGGCCGCCGCGGCGCTGGAGAACGGCAAGTACACCTCGGCCGACGAGCGGACCGACACGCCGCTGCCATGGATCATGCCGGGCACCAGGACCGAGCTGAAGAACGAGGGCAACATCCCGTGCGAGAACGCGACCATGCGGGTCGCGCTCCAGTTCTCCTGCAACACCGTCTTCGGCAAGATCGGCTCCGACCTCGGCAACGACAAGATGCTGGAGGAGGCGAAGAAGTTCGGCTTCGACTCCGAGCAGTTCACCCCGGTCCGCGCCACCGCCTCGGTGTTCTCCGACGACATGAACCAGTCGCAGACCGCGCTGTCCTCCATCGGCCAGTACAACACCGCCGCCACCCCGCTGCAGATGGCGATGGTGGCCTCGGCGGTCGCCAACGACGGCAAGCTGATGAAGCCGTACATGGTCGACTCGCTCCAGTCCTCCAACCTGGACGAGGTCGCCAAGACCGAGCCGGAGGAGCTGAGCCAGCCGCTGTCGCCGAAGAACGCGCAGATCCTGCAGGACATGATGCAGACGGTGGTCGAGAAGGGCACCGGTACCAACGCACGGATCAACGGCGTCAAGGTCGGCGGCAAGACCGGGACCGCCCAGCACGGCGTGGAGAACAGCGAGAACCCGTACGCGTGGTTCATCTCCTACGCCAAGCTGCCCGACGGCAGCTCGCCGGTGGCGGTGGCCGTGGTGATCGAGGACGAGAGCGCCAACCGCGACGACATCTCCGGTGGCGGCCTGGCCGCGCCGATCGCGAAGAACGTCATGGAGGCGGTCGTCAACGCCAAGAAGTGACCGGCCCCGCACGTGACGCGGCCCGCGCAAGTGAGGCCGCTCACACGCCTTTCACATCCTCGCACGTTGCGATACCGGTCCTGTATCGGGTTACGGGCTTGGCCAGGTCACACAGAGCGAGCCGGGTACGGTAGGCCCGGACGGCAGCGCCTCCGGCCGCGCACAGGGGCGCGGCCGAGACCGACGGAGAGGGCTGGTAGGTAGCTATGGAAGAGCCGCGTCGCCTCGGCGGCCGGTACGAGCTGGGCCAGGTGCTCGGCCGCGGTGGCATGGCCGAGGTCTACCTCGCGCACGACACCCGGCTCGGCCGCACCGTTGCGGTGAAGACGCTGCGCGCGGACCTCGCGCGCGACCCGTCCTTCCAGGCCCGGTTCCGCCGGGAGGCCCAGTCGGCCGCCTCGCTCAACCATCCCGCGATCGTCGCGGTCTACGACACGGGCGAGGACTACATCGACGGGGTCTCCATCCCGTACATCGTGATGGAGTACGTCGACGGGTCCACGCTGCGTGAGCTGCTGCACTCCGGCCGCAAGCTGCTGCCCGAGCGGGCGATGGAGATGACCATCGGCATCCTCCAGGGCCTGGAGTACGCGCACCGCAGCGGCATCGTCCACCGGGACATCAAGCCGGCCAACGTCATGCTGACCCGCAACGGCCAGGTCAAGGTGATGGACTTCGGCATCGCCCGCGCCATGGGCGACGCCGGCATGACCATGACCCAGACGGCCGCGGTCATCGGCACCGCCCAGTACCTCTCCCCGGAGCAGGCCAAGGGCGAGCAGGTCGACGCCCGCTCGGACCTGTACTCGACCGGCTGCCTCCTCTACGAACTGCTGACCGTACGGCCGCCGTTCGTGGGCGACTCCCCGGTGGCCGTGGCCTACCAGCACGTGCGCGAGGAGCCCCAGCCCCCGTCGGTCTTCGACCCCGAGATCACGCCCGAGATGGACGCGATCGTCCTCAAGGCGCTGGTCAAGGACCCGGACTACCGCTACCAGTCGGCCGACGAGATGCGTGCCGACATCGAGGCCTGCCTGGACGGCCAGCCGGTCGCGGCCACGGCCGCGCTGGGCGCGGTGGGCTACGGCGGCTACCCCGATGAGCAGGCGACGACCGCCCTGCGCGCGGACGCGGGCGCGACCACCGTGCTGCCTCCGATGAACCCCGACGACGGCGGCTACGGCTACGACGACCGCCCGGACCGCCGCCGCCAGCAGAAGAAGAAGTCCGGCACCGGCACGGTCCTGCTGGTGATCGCGGGCATCCTGGTGCTGGTCGGCGCGATTCTGATCGGCAAGTACGCGTTCAGCAAGAACGGCGACGACGGCAAGGTGCCCGTGCCGGCGTTCGTGGGCCAGCCGCAGAAGACGGCCGAGAAGATGGCCGCCAACGTCGACCTCAAGGTGTCGATCAGCAAGAAGGAGTGCGAGGACCAGGCCACGGGCAACGTGTGCTCGCAGGACCCGCAGCAGGGCAAGAAGGTCGACAAGAACAGCACGGTCAACCTGGTGATCTCCACGGGCGCGCCCAAGGTCCAGGTGCCGGACGTGCGCGGGGCCCAGTTCGACCAGGCGGAGACCCAGCTCAAGGAGAAGGGCTTCGAGGTCGACAAGAAGCTGGAGGTGTCGGACCGCACGCCGGGCGTCGTCATCAACCAGGACCCGGAGCCCGGCGTCAGCAAGGAGAAGGGCACCACGATCACCCTCACGGTCGCCAAGCCGGAGGAGAAGATCGCGATTCCCGATGTCGCCGGCAAGTCCTGTGACGAGGCGAAGGCCACCCTCCAGGCCCAGGGACTGGTGCCGAGCTGCACCGAGACCCCGGTCACCGATCCCGCCCAGGACGGCAAGGTGCAGAACACCAACCCGTTGGCGGGTCAGCAGGTCGTCAAGAACACCAACGTGGTGATCAACGTCGGCAAGGCCCAGCAGCAGCAGTCGTCGGTGCCGGGCGTCGTCGGCCGGCGGGTGAAGGAGGCCCGGCAGATGCTTCAGCAGGCCGGCTTCAACAACATCCAGTTCGCTCCCGGCAGTTCCGGTGACGACAACGCGCTCGTCACCCAGCAGGACCCGCAGCCGAACAGCACGGCCGACCCGAACGGCACCACGGTCACGCTGACCACGGTCTCGTTCGGCCGCGACCACGGCAACGGGGGCAACGGGGGCAACGGGGGCAACGGCGACAACGACGGCGACGGCGGCGAGACGAACTTCTTCGGCGGCCTGGGCGGCTGACGCCTGACGCCGCCGTGTGGCCCCGCCGGGATGTCCCGGCGGGGCCACACGCCGTTCCGGGCGGGGGTCAGCGCAGTTCCGGCGGCGGGGTGCGCTCGCTGTCGACCTTCTCCACCCGGTCCAGTTCGCCCCAGACCACGTAGCGGTGGCGGGAGGTGTAGACGGGGGTGCAGGTCGTCAGGGTGATGTAGTGGCCGGGCTGCTTCCGGCCGGATCCGCCGGGGACCGGGGAGAGGACCTCGACGTTGTACTTCGAGGTCTCGGGGAGGATCGAGTAGACCTTGTAGACGTACCACTCGTCCCGGGTCTCGAAGACGATCGGGTCGCCCTTCTCCAGCTTGTCGATGTTGTGGAACTTCGCGCCGTGGCCGTCCCGGTGCGCGGCGAGGGTGAAGTTGCCGTCCTTGCCGGAGGTGGGCAGCGCCGCCTTGACCGGTTCCGTGTAGTAGCCGGCCACGCCGTCGTTGAGGACGTCCGCGCCGGTGCCCTTCTCGACCAGCACCTCGCCGTTGCGCATCGCCGGCACGTGCAGGAAGCCGATGCCGTCCCCGGTGTCGAGCGCGCCGGGACCGGAGTCCTTCTGCCGGGCCCAGTGCTCGCGGACCTTGTCGGCCTTCTGGTCCGCCTTGCGGTCCGCTATCACGTTCGTCCACCACAGCGAGTAGGCGACGAACAGGCCGAGCAGCACGCCCGCCGTGATGAGGAGTTCGCCGAAGACGCTGACCGCCAGCGCGATCCGGCCGGGGCGCCGGCGGCGCGGGGCCGGGTCCGGTTCGGGCGCGTCCGTGGTCTCTTCGGTCTCGTCGGCGGTCGCTGCCACAGTTCCTCTGCCCCTACTCGGTGAAGCCCTACTCGATGAGCGCGTCCGGCTTTCCCTTGCCGCGCGGGCGTTCCTGGACCATCTTGCCCCAGACGATCAGCCGGTACTTGCTGGTGAACTCCGGCGTGCACGTGGTGAGGGTGAGGTAGCGGCCGGGGCGGGTGAAGCCGGAGCCCGGCGGTACGGGGTCCAGCACACTGATGTTGGACGGCGAGGTCACCGGGAGCGACGAGGAGACCTCGTACACGAAGTAGGTGTCCTGCGTCTCGACCACGACCGCGTCGCCGGGGGTGAGCCGGTTGATGTACCGGAACGGCTCGCCGTGCGTGTTGCGGTGCGCCGCGAGACCGAAGTTGCCGGTCTTGTCCTGGGGCATCGCCGTCTTCAGCGGGGCCTCGCCGTAATGCCCGACCATGCCCTTGTCGAGCACCCGCTTGTTGCTGATGCCCTCCGCGATGGGGGCGACCACGTCCAGCTTGGGGATGTGCAGGATGGCGAAGCCCTGCCCCGGCTCGAAGACGCCCGGGCTGCGCCTGCCGCTGGCCCAGTCGTCCTGGAGCCGGTGCGTGGCGCTGCCGGCCTGCGCGTGCGCGCGGACGTTGGTCCACCACAACTGGTAGGTGACGAACAGCAGCATCAGCACGCCGGTGGTGATGAACAGCTCGCCGACGGCCCGGCTCGCCAGGGTCGCCGGGCCGGGCTTGCGCAGCCGGGCCTGGCGCCGGGCCTCCACCCGGGTCAGGGGGCGCTGCGGGTCCCGTTCGACGGGGGGTACGGCCGTCGTCCGGCGCCCGCCACGCCGTTTGGCGGCCTTCCTGCGGGCCGCGCGCCCGCCGGGCGTGACGGTACCGGCCGCGGACGTCGAGGTGCCCCCGGAGGCCCCCACGGGCCCACTCGCCCGCCCGGCCTCCGCCCGGCGGCCGGGCACCACCCGCAGAGCCATCGTCTCGTCGTCGACGGCCACCGAGGAAGCCGACGCCGACGCCTCGCCTGCGATCCGAGGCAGCGGAGCCGTCCGAGACCCGTCTGCGATCCGGGGCAGCGGAGCCGTCCCAGGCTCGTCCACGACCCGGGGCAGCGGAGCCGTCCGAGGTCCCTCGGGCACCCGGGGCGGACGGCCGGCCGCGGGCTCTCCGGGCACCCGGGGCGGACGGCCGGTCGCGGGCTCTTCGGGGATCCGGGGCAGCCGGGTCGTCAGGGGCTCGTCCGTGAACCGGGGCAGGGGGGTGGTCGGGGGATGCTGCTCGGTCAGGCGGGGGGACGGTGCGTTGTCGGGGGCGGCGGGCGTCGGGGGGTGTGGGGCTCTGCGGGGCTCCTCGGGCCGTGCCGCTCGGGGGGCGGCCGTCGGCGGGGCGGCGGGGCGGCCGTGCGGGTGCGGCCGCGCACCGGCGGAGGGCTCGTGCGGGCTCTCGCCGCCGTACAAGTCCTCGCGCTCGGGGCGCAGCGCGGTCACGCCGTGGCCCTGCCCACCACCGGGGCGAGCCCCGCCGACCGCGCCACGGCCTCGTGGTCACCGCACTCCCCGAGCCAGTTGGCCAGCATCCGGTGGCCGTGCTCGGTCAGCACCGACTCGGGGTGGAACTGCACGCCCTCGACGCGGTGTTCCCGGTGCCGCAGGCCCATGATGATGCCGTCCTGGGTGCGGGCGGTCACCTCCAGCTCGGCCGGGACCGTGGCCGGTTCGGCGGCCAGGGAGTGGTAGCGGGTCGCCGTGAAGGGGCTGGGCAGCCCGGCGAAGACGCCCTTGCCCTCGTGCTCGACCAGCGAGGTCTTGCCGTGCAGCAGCTCGGGCGCCCGGTCGACCACACCGCCGTACGCCACCTGCATCGACTGCATGCCGAGGCACACCCCGAAGACCGGCACGCCGGTGGCCGCGCAGTGCCGGACCATGTCCACGCACACGCCCGCCTCCTCCGGCGTCCCGGGGCCGGGGGAGAGCAGCACGCCGTCGAAGCCGTCCTGGGCGTGCGAGGTCGTCACCTCGTCGTTGCGCAGCACCTCGCACTCCGCGCCCAGCTGGTACAGGTACTGCACGAGGTTGAAGACGAAGCTGTCGTAGTTGTCGACGACGAGAATCCGCGCACTCACTGGTTGTCCACCGTCACATCGTTGAAGGGCAGCAGCGGCTCGGCCCACGGGAAGACGTACTGGAAGAGGACGTAGACCACGGCCAGGATCAGTACGAGCGAGATGAGCGCCTTCACCCACGCGTTCCCCGGCAGATGCCGCCAGATCCAGCCGTACATGCCGTCCCTTCCGTATCCCCTACGGCACCAGACCCACGCCGTACGTCACCAGACTAGCGGCGCGGGGCCCTCGGATGGCCTGTGTCCACAGGCTCGGTGGCGTCGGGTCGGACGGTTACCCCACCGGCTTCGCGTAGTGCAGGTCCACTGTGCCGGTGTAGCCGGGAAGGGTCACCGTGCCGTCGTCGGTGACGTTCCAGCCGAGGCCGTAGACGTTGACGTAGACCATGTAGGTCTGGATCGCACGGCTGTCCGCGAGGGCCTGCTTGAGCCGGTCCGGGTCGCCGACCGCCGTGATCTTGTACGGGGGTGAGTAGACGCGGCCCTGGAGGATCAGGGTGTTGCCGACGCAGCGCACCGCGCTGGTGGAGATCAGCCGCTGGTCCATGACCCTGATGCCCTTGGCGCCGCCCTGCCACAGCGCGTTCACCACGGCCTGGAGGTCCTGCTGGTGGATGACCAGGTAGTCGGGCTGCGGCTCGGGGTAGCCGGGGAGCTTGGCGGTGGCGTCGGGCGGGGCGTCGTTCAGGGTGACGGTGACGGCCTTGCCGGTCAGCTCGTGGGTGCCCGCGCTCTTCTCCAGCCCGCTGAGCTCCTCGTCCTCGGCCTTGGTGCTGCCGTCGTCGTTCTCGGCCAGCGACTCCACGCTGTCGCGCAAGGTGGCGTTGGACTCGTCCAGCCCCTTGTTCTTGCGGCTGCGCTGCTGGATCAGGTCGGACAGCTTCAGCAGGGAGGCGTCCTGGCGGATGTCGGTGCCCTTGGCCGTGTCGAAGCTGGTGAAGAAGATCAGTCCGGCGAGGGCGAAGACGGCCGCCGTGAGAATCCGCACCGGACGCAGGCGCGGCCTGCGGGCGGGGCCGGAGCCCATTGCTCCCGTCCGGGGGGAGTCGGCAGAATTGCTCAACGTACCCTTATCTCCTTCGGCGCCACGGAAGCACTACGCTAACGGACGCCCGGGGGAGCACACAGAGTCGTCGTGTTGGCCCCTTGTACGCTGCCCCGAGCCCGACCCAGTTCCCTGCGCGGCCACGCAGCGCATCGACAGGAGAGACCCTCGTGCCGAAGTCACGTATCCGCAAGAAGGCCGACTTCACGCCGCCGCCGGCGAAGCAGGCGCAGGCCATCAGGCTGACCAACCGGGCCTGGGTCGCACCGGTCATGCTGGCCCTGTTCCTGATCGGCCTGGCCTGGATCGTCGTCTTCTACGTCACGGACGGCTCGCTGCCCGTCGACAGCCTCGACAACTGGAACATCGTGGTCGGCTTCGGCTTCATCGCCGCCGGGTTCGGTGTCTCCACGCAGTGGAAGTAGCCCCGCGCACAGCTCTGCCCAGGATTATCCACTGAGTTATCCACAGCCGTTGTCCACAGTGGGGAAAAAGAACGACGATCTGTGGATAACCTGTCGGATGTTGACGCCGGTGTGACTGGTCAAACATCACTCAGACACTCGTTCGCCCCCTGCCCGACCTGCGGAAACACATCCGAGCGGCAGGGGGCACGGTTGTGTACGCACGATGTGCACAAGATCGGGCACAGGCTGTGGACAACGGTTCGGGGACAGCGTGTTCCCCCGCCCGGTCAGGTGAGCTGAGCGGTCCGGATCAACGCGAGCGCGAGCGCCAGCGCCAGGACGACGGCACAGGTGCCGTACTGCACCAGCGCCCGCCGCTCGCGCGGGGCGTGCACCATCGCGTACCCGGTGACGACACCGGCGACGAGCCCGCCGATGTGCGCCTGCCAGGAGATGTGCAGGGACCCGTTGAAGGTGAAGATCAGGTTGATCACCAGCAGCGCGATGACCGGCCGCATGTCGTAGTTGAGCCGGCGCATCAGCACGGCGGTGGCGCCGAAGAGGCCGTACAGCGCGCCGGAGGCGCCGAGCACAGCGGCATCGGGGGGCGTGAGCAGATACGCCAGCGCGCCGCCGGACAGCCCGGAGACCAAGTACACCGCCAGATAGCGGGCCCGGCCGAGGGCCGCCTCCAGCGGGCCGCCGACCCACCACAGGCTGAGCATGTTGAAGCCGATGTGCCAGTACGCGTCGTGCGCGAACATCGACGACACGAAGCGGTACCACTCGCCCCCGGCCACGCCCGAGACCGGCGTGAGCGGCTTCTCCGGCCAGCCGCCGTAGAGCCAGACGTCGGACAGGAACGAGGGATCGGCCTTGATCGCGACGAACATCGCGAGGTTGATCCCGATCAGGATCTTGGTGAGCAGCCGGGGGTCGGCCGTCACCGTGCCGCCTGCGAGCGTGCGCGGCCGGGACGCCTGCGGGGCGGGGCCCTCGCCGGTACCGCCGCGGACGCACTCCGGGCACTGGAAGCCGACCGAGGCGCTGATCATGCACTCCGGGCAGATGGCCCGTTCACAGCGGGTGCAGCGCACGCCGGTCTCGCGGTCCGGATGCCGGTAGCACACGGGCACGCTGTGGGCGTCCTGCGCGCTCCCTGCGGCCTGCTCCATCAGATCCCCTTGCTCGTCGTGTCCGTGGCTGACGGCACTATCCTGCCCTCTTCATCCTTACGGACGAGCGCGGTGTCCGGTTCCCCGCGCGGGCGGGGCGGTGAAGCGGCGCCGGCTCACTCCTCGCGGGACTCGATCAGCACCGTGTGGAGCACGACGTCGGTCAGCGGCCGGTCGTTGCGGCCCGTCGGCACGCGCGCGATGGCGTCCACGACCTTGCGGCCGGCCGGGGTGCTGACCTCGCCGAAGATGGTGCGCTTGCCGTTCAGCCAGGTGCTCGGGGTGACGGTGATGAAGAACTGCGAGCCGTTGGTGCCCGGACCGGCGCTGGCCATCGCCACCCGGTACGGCGCGTCGAAGGCCAGGTCGGGGTGGCACTCGTCCTCGAAGCCGTAGCCGGGGCCGCCGATGCCGTTGCCCAGGGGATCACCGCCCTGGATCATGAAACCGCCGATCACCGCGTGGAAGACCGTGCCGTCGTAGAGCGGGTCCCTGCCGCGCACGCCGGTGCGGGGATGGGTCCACTCGCGTTCGCCGCGCGCCAGCTCCACGAAGTTCCTGACCGTGACGGGCGCGTGCAGCGGGAAGAGCCGGATCTCGATGTCGCCGAGGGTGGTCTTCAGGGTGGCGTAGAGCTGCTCGGCCACGGTCCGCCTTCCGTTGTCGTTCCGCCGCGGTGCTCCGATCCTTCCACGCTCCCGCCCGCCCGAAGCCCGGCCGCCACCGCCCGGACCGCTCGGCAGCCAGCGGTCTGCACCCATATGCCCGCCCGCGCGTGCCGCACCGGCCGTCGGCAGGCATGATCCGTAAAAGGGTGGAAAGTCGAAATACCGTACGCCACCGAGGAGGAGGAACCCGTGACCCGCATTGACAGCGTGCGCGCCGCGACCGGCTCGGCGAAGGACAGCGTGCTGCACGCCGCGGAAGTGGTGGCGCCTTACGCCGACACGGCCAAGGAGCGTGCCGCGTACTACGCGCAGGAGGCACGCGTACGGCTGGCGCCCGTGGTGTCGCAGGCCGCGGAGCAGGCCCGCGTGCAGTACGACGCCCGGCTCGCCCCCCGCCTGGAACAGGCGCTCACCCATGTGCCGCCGAAGGTCGACCTCGCCGCCCAGGAGGCCGCCCTGCGCACCCGCAAGGCGGCCCGGCAGGCCGCCCTGTACTCCCGTCCGAAGATCGAACAGGCGATGGCCGCGACCGCACCCGTGCGCGACGAGGCCGCCGCGCGCGGCGCCGCCGCGATGGCCGCCCTGCGCGGGCAGGTCTCGGCCGAGGACATCCAGAAGCTGGTCCGGCGCCAGGAGCGGCGGTCCCGGTCCGGCCGGACCCTGAAGGTCTGCGCGGTGCTGACCGTCCTGGCGGGCGGCGCCTTCGCGGCCTGGAAGTGGTGGGACAAGCAGGCCAACCCCGACTGGCTGGTCGAGCCGCCCGCCGCGACGGAGGTCCCCGACTCGCCCCGGCTCACCTCCGTGGACGGCACCGGCCCCGCCGGGCTGGACCCCGAGGTGCGGGCCAAGCAGGCCGAGGAGGACGCGGCCGACCAGGACGACGAGCCCTGAGCCCCGTCCCCCGCGAGGAGCCTCCGCCCTAGCGGCGGAGGCTCCTTCGCCGTGTCACCGTCCGTCTGGCGTAGGCCGCGCCTACGCCACCGGGCGCTTGGCGGGGAAGCCGTGGCCGCGGGCGAGGACGACGACGGCGATCACCGGCAGCATCAGCAGCAGCACGCTCCACGGCAGCGAGTCGCTGCCGCTCAGGTCGAGCAGCACACCGCCGATGACACCGCCGCCCGCCATGGCGACGTTCCACAGCGTCACCAGCATGGCCTGGGCCGCGTCGGCCGCCTGCTCGCCGCCCGCGTCACCGGCCGCGGTCTGCAGCAGGGTCGGCACCCCGCCCCAGCCCAGGCCCCACAGCACGGCCGCGAGGTAGACGAACGCCGTCTGGTCCGCGAGCATCGCCAGCACCGCGGCGGACACCGCGACCAGCAGCGAGCTGGCGACCGTCAGCACGCGCAGCCGGTGGTGGATCTGCGCGCCGACGATCCAGATGGCGGCCAGCGAGGCGGCACCGAAGACCAGCAGCACCAGGTCGGTGTTGCCGCCCATGCCGAGGTCGTCGAGGAAGGTGGCGATGTAGGCGTAGATGATGGTGTGCGCCAGGACGAAGACCAGCGTCACGAACAGCACCGGCACGACACCGGGGACCCGCAGCGCGTGCAGCATCTTCGGCCGCTCACCGCGCTCCTGGCCCGGGTGGTCCGGTACGGCGGCGGCGATCCACGCCAGCAGGACGACGGTCAGCGCGGTCATCGCGAGGAACGCCACGCGCCAGTCGGTCACCTTGCCGAGGAAGGTGCCGGCGGGCACACCGAGGGAGAGTGCGACGGGGATGCCCGCCATCGCCACGGCGATCGCCCGGCCCTGCAGCGGCACCGGGGCCAGCCGGCGCGCGTACCCGGCGAGCAGCGCCCAGGCCAGGCCCGCCGCGACACCGGCGACGAAGCGCGCCACCATCGTCAGCCCGTACAGGGACGACAGCGCGGTGACGGTGTTGGCGACGGCGAAGCCGGCCATGGAGGTCAGCAGCAGCCGCTTGCGCCGCCAGCCGGCGGTCGCCGCGGTCAGCGGGATCGCGGTCAGCGCGGTGCCGAGGGCGTAGATCGTGACCGTCTGCCCGGTCGCGGACTCGCTCACGTGCAGGTCGTCGCTCATCGCCGGGAGCAGGCCGGCGGGCAGGGTCTCGGTGAGGCTCGTGATGAACACGGCGGTCGCGAGGGCCAGCAGGGCGAACAGGGGCAGCTTCTGCTGCTCGCCGGCGCCCGCCCGGCTCGCCTCGGCGCCGGTCCGCGCGGGCGAACCGGCCGCGGTATCGGGTGTGGTGCTCATGGAAGGTGCTCCAGGGTTTCGGGTTGCGGGGACGGAGTGGGTGAACGCTCGGGGTGGGGCCGGGGGGGCTGGGAGGCCCGGTGGTGGCGGTGGCCCGGGTGGTGCGGGTGGCCCGGGAGGTCCCGGGAAGCCGGGGTGGCCTAGGTGGCCTGGGGCTCGTCGGCCGCGCCCGGCGGTACGTCGGCTGCGGCCCCCGGCCCATCGGCCGGTCCCGCCGGTACGTCGTCATGGCCGGCTCAGTCCTCCGTCGACCGGCAGGCGGGCCCCGGTGGTGAACGTGGCGTCGGTGGCCAGGAAGAGCGCGGCCCGGGCCACCTCCTCGGCGGCGCCGAGACGGCCCAGGGGCGGCAGCGGCGCCCCGTCGCCGCCCGGCGCCTCGATACAGCCCGGCGCCACGGCGTTGACGCGGATGCCCCGGGACACCAGTTCGTCGGCCAGTTCCTGCACGGCGACGGGCGAGGGCGCCGGGGCCATCAGCACGACCGCGCCACCGTCCCTGAGGCGTGGCAGCAGCGGCCGGGCGGTGGCCACGACATCCGCGAACAGCAGGTCGACGACCCCGCCGGGCCCCAGGCAGGCGGTCACGTCGGAGGGCGCGACGACCCGGGCGGTGGAGCCCAACTCCCCGCCCAGGCCGTCCCGTTCCCGCGTGGTGCGGGCGGTCAGCACGACCTGGGCGCCGCCCTCCACCAGACGCTTGGCCACGGCCAGCCCGATGGTGGTGGCCTCCGTGACGACCACGGCCGTCCGGCCCGCGTACTTGGTCATGCCGCTTCCTCTTCCTTCGCCGCACCTGCCACAACGGCTCGGTGGGAACGACCTTGCGCCCGGGCGCTTCGGGAAACCTTCGGAACGGCTTACGGCCGGCTCACGGGCACCTGGCACCGGCTGACGCTCGGCTTACGGGCGCCCCGGCCGGGCTGACGTCCGGCTCACGGGCACCCGGCACCGGTCGGCGAATCGGCGGGAGGACCGCGGCAGACCGCGGCGGACCGCCGAGCGGAGAGGATGGCCGACGGACGACCGGAGCGGACGGCCGACGGACGACCGGAGAGGATGGCCGACGGACGACCGGAAGCCGGGAAGCCGCTGGTGGACGGCGCCCGGCCGGGCGGACTCCCCACCGGATCGAGGCCGTGACGTACAGTGCCGCACATGCGGTTTGGGGTGCTCGGCCCACTGACGGTGTGGGACGACGAGGGGGCGGCCGTCAGGGTTCCGGAGGCGAAGGTCCGGGCGTTGCTCGCCGACCTGCTCGCACACGACGGCGGACCGGTCTCCGCGGACCGTCTGATCGACGACCTGTGGGGCGGCCACCCGCCGGGCCGGCCCGCCGGCGCCCTCCAGGCCAAGGTGTCGCAACTGCGCCGGGTGCTGGGCCGGGACCGGGTGCAGCTCCAGCCGGCCGGCTACCGGCTGCGGCTGGAGGACACCGACGAGGTGGACGCCGTCCGGTTCCGCGACCTGGTGGAGCGGGCCCGCGCCGTCGACGCCCCGGACGACCGGGCCGCGCTGCTCACCGAGGCCCTCGGACTGTGGCGCGGACCGGCCTACGCCGACTTCGCCGACCAGGAGTTCACCCGCGCGGCGGCACAGCGCCTGACCGACCAGCGGCTGTCGGTGCTGGAGGAGCAGGCCGAGGCCCGCCTGGCGGCCGGCGAACACGTGCTCCTCGCCGGGGAGCTGGCCGACCTGGTGGCCCGGCATCCGCTGCGGGAGCGGCTGCGCGCGCTCCAGATACGGGCGCTGTACGCGACGGGCCGGCAGAGCGAGGCCCTCGCGGCCTACGAGGATCTGCGCGCCCGGCTCGTGGCCGACCTGGGTGTGGAACCGAGCCCCGAACTCGCCGCCCTGCACCAGGCGGTGCTCCGCCAGGACCCCGCGCTGACGGTCGCGCCGCGCCCCGCCGGCCCCGCTCCCGGGCGACCCGCGGCGCCCACCGCACCCCCGGAGGCCACCGCGCCCCCCGCTCCGGCCCCCTCCAACCTGCCCGCCTCCCTCACTCCCCTCATCGGCCGCCGCGACGCGCTCGACCGGGTCTCCGCCCTCCTCGGCGCCGCGCGCCTGGTGACCCTCACCGGTCCCGGCGGTGTGGGCAAGACGCGGCTGGCGGTGGCGGCGGCCGACGCGGTCCTCGGCGCGGCGTCCGGCGACGGACTCGCCGACGGCGCGTGGTTCGTGGAGTTCTCCGGCGTCCGCGGCGGGGCCGTCGCCGACCTCGCCCAGGTCGTCGCCGCCTCCCTCGGCATCAGCGACCACGCGCCCTCCGCCGTACCGGTCTCCGGCGCCGGCACCCGGTCCCCCGCGCACCACCTCGCCGCCGTCCTGCGCGACCGCCGCACGCTGCTCGTGCTGGACAACTGCGAACACGTCGTGGACGCCGCCGCCGAGCTGACCACCCTCCTGCTGCGCACCGCGCCCGGCCTGCGGGTGCTGGCCACCAGCCAGGAGCCGCTGGGTCTGCCGGGCGAGGAGGTGTTCCTGGTCGAGCCGCTGCCCACCGACGACGCGGTACGGCTGTTCACCCAGCGGGCCGCCGCCGCGGCCCCCGGCTTCCCGCTCGCCCCCGACGCCTGCGACGACGCCGAGCGCGCCGCCGTCACGGAGATCTGCCGCCGCCTGGACGGCATCCCGCTCGCCCTGGAACTGGCGGCGACCCGGGTACGCGCGCTGGGCGTGCGCGAGCTGGCGGCCCGGCTCGGCGACCGGTTCCGGCTGCTGTCCTCGGGGCGGCGCGGCGCGCCCGAGCGCCAGCAGACCCTGCGCGCGGTGATCGACTGGAGCTGGGAGCTGCTCAGCGCGCCGGAGCGCATCGTGCTGCGCCGGCTGGCCGCGTTCAGCGACGGCTGCGACCTGAAGGCGGCCGAGGCGGTGTGCGCCGGCGACGGGGTCGCCTCCGCCGAGGTGCCCGACCTGGTGACGCGGCTGGTCGACCGGTCCCTGGTGGTCGTCGTGGCCGGGCCGGCCGGCCCTCGCTACCGGCTCCTGGAGTCCGTCGCCGCCTACGCCACCGAGCGGCTGCACGAGATGGAGGACCTCGCCGCCGTACGCGAGCGGCATCTGCGCCACTACCTCGCGCTCGCCGAACGCGCCGAGCCCGAGCTGCGCGGTCCCGGGCAGCGGTCCTGGCTGGCCCGGCTCGACGCCGAGTCCGGCAATCTGCGCTCGGCCCTGGACGAGGCGGTGCGCCGGGCCGCCGCCGGGGACCCGGACCAGGCGGCACGGCTGGCCACCGCGCTGGCCTGGTGGTGGCTGCTGCGCGGCCGGCTCGCCCAGGCCCGCCGCAGCCTGCGCGCGGTGCTGGACACCACGACGGCCGGCGACCGCCGCGAACTCACCCTGCTGTACACCGCGTTCGCCCTGCTCACCGGCGACCGCGACCCGGCCACCGCCCTCCCCGACGACACCACCCTCCCCGGCACCGCCCCCGCCGACGGCACCGCCGCGCCCGATCCGGTACAGCGGGCCCGGTCGCTGTGGCTGTGCGCGTACGGCCTGTTCAGCGCGGGCGCGGTGGCGGACAGCGGGGAGCTGAACGACCGGGCGCTGACGCTGTTCACCACCGCGGGCGACCAGTGGGGCACCGCCGCCGCGCTCGGTCTGCGGGCCACGCTCGCGCTGATCCGCGGCGACCTCGCCGGGCTGGGCCGCGACGGCCGGCGCAGTGCCGCGCTCTTCCGTGAACTGGGCGACCGCTGGGGCGAACTGCAGACGGTGTCACCGCTGGCGGCGCTCGCGGAGATCAAGGGCGAGTACGAGGAGGCCGTGAACCGCCAGTACGAAGGGCTGCGGATGGCCCGCGAACTGGGCCTCGCGGCCGAGGTGTCGGCCCGGCTGTCCGGCCTGGGCCGCCTGGCACTGCTGGCCCACGACTGGGACCGCGCCCGCGACCTGCACGAACAGGCCCTGCGCAGTGCCGCCGAACAGGGCTACACCTACGGCGAGATCCACGCCGGGATGGGCCTCGCCCTCGGTGCCCGCCGCTCCGGCGACCTCGACGCCGCCGAGGCGCACCTGCGGCACCTGCGCGAGGGCTACGCCGATGTGTCCTCGCAGGCGGGCGACCATCTGCTGCTGGCCGAGCTGGGCTTCGTCGCCGAACTGCGCGGCGACGCCGACGGGGCGGCGGCGCACCACCTGCGCGGCCTGGACGTGGCCCGCGCGATAGGCGAACCGCGGGCGCTCGCGCTGTCCCTGGAGGGCCTGGCCGGCGCGGCGGCCCTGCGGGGCACCCGGTCCGCGGCGGCCGGCGCGGCCCTGCTGCTCGGCGCGGCCGACGCGGCCCGGCGCAGCGTGGGCGCCCCACTGCCCCCGGCCGAGCGCACCGACGTGGACCGTATCGAGCGGGCCGCCCGCGCCACCCTGGGCGACGCGGACTTCACCCGGTCCTTCGACGACGGCACCCGTCTGACCCCCGAGGAGGCCCTGCGGGCGGCGGCCCCGGCCCTGGAGACCGTCCACGGGTAGCCCAGGGCCCCGCAGAGGGTGGCGTCCGGATCGCGCGTACTCCTCGACGGCCCGCCGCCACCGCCGTACGCCGGGATCCTCACCGGAGGCGGCGAGCAGGGTGGGCAGGAGGCGCGCGGCCGTCCCAGGCCGCTGGGTCCGGCTGCCCGCCCCGCCCGCTCCTTGACCCTCACACCGTGTCAGACGGTCGACTCGGAGACGTCATGTTCACCATCGGAGACTTCGCCCGGCACGGCCGCGTCTCGGTCCGGATGCTGCGTCACTACGACGCGACCGGCCTGCTGCGCCCGGCCCACGTCGACCCCGCCAGCGGCTACCGCCACTACACCGCGGCCCAGCTCGCCCGGTTGAACCGGATCATCGCGCTCAAGGACCTCGGGTTCACGCTCCGGCAGGTCCGGGACATCGTGGACGAGAAGGTCGGCGCCGAGGAACTGCGCGGCATGCTGCGGCTGCGGCGGGCGGAACTGGAGCATGCCATGGCCGCCACGGAGGCCCGGCTGGTCCGGGTCGAGGCGAGGCTCCGAGCGATCGAGAGCGAGGGACACATGCCCGCGAACGACGTCGTCCTCAAGAGCGTGCCGGCCGTCCGGGTGGCGGAGCTGACCGCGACCGCCGCGAGTTACCAGCCCGAGGACATCGGCCCGGTCATCGGACCCCTCTACGACGAGCTGTTCCGCCGTCTGCACGAGGCGGGCATCACCCCCACGGGCCCCGGCATCGCCTTCTACGAGGACGCGCCGGAGGGCGGCGGCAGGATCACCGTCCACGCCGCCGTCCAGGTCTCCGCCCCGCTCGGGGACGGCCCGGTCCGCGTCCTCGACCTGCCGCCCCTCGACCAGGCGGCGGCCATCGTGCACCACGGCTCCATGGACACCGTCCTGCCCACGGCCCAGACCCTGGCCCACTGGATCGACACCCACGGCTACCGCTCGACCGGCTATCCCCGCGAGATCAACCTGGAGTGCCCCAAGGACCGCGACGCCTGGGTGACGGAACTCCAGGCCCCGGTGGCCGGCCCCTGAGCGACCGGGCGGCCCCCGGCCGGCGGCCCGCCCAACCGAAGGCGCTTTCCCCTCGTCCTAGAGGACGATCAGGCTCTTCACTCCACAGCCACCCCCAGGGAAGCCCGCCTTCATGTCGATCGACCGTCAGCCGCGTTCGTCACTCCGGCAGGTGTACGTCCCGTTCGTTCCGGCCCTGTGGACCGTGGCCCTCGGCCTGTGGGGACTGTCGCGGCAGCACAGCATGTGGCGGGACGAGGCCGCGACCTGGCAGGCGGCCCGGCGCTCCCCGGCCGAGCTCTGGCACATGCTGGGAAACATCGACGCCGTCCACGGGTGCTACTACCTGCTCATGCACGGGCTGTTCGCCTGCTTCGGCCCGAGCACCACGACGCTGCGGCTGCCCTCGGTGCTGGCCACCGCCGTGGCAGCGGCGTGCGTGGCGGCCCTGGGCCACCGGCTGGCCGGCGCCCGGGCCGGCCTGGCGGGCGGGATGGCGTTCGGGCTGCTTCCGGCCGCCCAGTTCCAGCTCCAGGAAGGCCGGCCGTACGCGCTGGTCGCGGCCGGGGCCGGGATCTCCACCCTGCTCCTCGTCACCCTGCTCCACAAGCCCTCCCGGACGGCGTACTGGGCCGCCTACGGCGCCACCGTCATGGTGAGCGGTCTGCTGAACTGGCTTTCCCTCCTGCTCCTGCCGGCACACCTGGCGACCCTGTTGTGGGTCGGGGCCGGGCGCGGGGTGTGGGCACGCTGGACGACGGCCGCCACGGCCGCCACGGCCTGTGTGCTGCCGCTGATCCTCTTCAGCCGCGGCCAGTCCGCGCAGGTGGCCTGGATCCCGCCGCTGACCTGGCACATGATGATCGGGCCCGCCGTCCTGCTGGCGATCGGTGGCGCCGGCGCCCTGCTGGACCGGCCCCGGGCGGGCCGGCTGTCGGCCGCGTCCGTCGGGTTACCGCTGCTGGCGGTGCCGCAGACCGGCCTCCTCGCGCTGTCCCTGATCCAGCCGCTGTTCCTGGACCGGTACGTCTTCTACAGCATGCTCGGCCTGGCGCTGCTGATCGGCACCGCCGTCGGCTCCGCGATACGGGCGGCCGAGCCCCGGGCGCCGAGAGCGGCGAAGTGGATCCTCCCCGCCGTTCTCGCGGCAGCGGTGGTGGCACTGCTGCCGCAGTCGCTGGCCAAGCGTTCCCCGGCCAGCAGGGTCGACGACGTGCTGGCGACGGCGTCGTACGTACGGCACGTGAAGGGGACCGGGAGCGCGGTGCTCTTCCTCCCCGCGGACCGCCGGGACACCGCGGCCGTCTCCCCGGACGCCTTCGCCGGCCTGCGGGACATCGCCTTGGTGCGCGGCCCGGAGGAGTCGGGGAACCTGAAGGGCACCGAGGCGAGCCCGGAGCACCTGCGCACCGCGATGCTGGCCCAGCGCCGGATCCTCCTGGTGACGGACGCGGAGCAGGCGGCCCGGCCGGTGACGTCCGAACAGGACAGAACGAAGACCGCCGTGCTGGAGGAGTACTTCACGCCGGTGGCCGACAGGCGGGTGCGCGGTCGCCGGGTGACGGTGTACGAGCGGCTCGCGCCAAGGGCGTGAAAAATGCCCCTGAAACCGCGTCTCCGCAGTTCAGAGGCATATCCCAAGTGGAGCCTAGGGGAGTCGAACCCCTGACATCCGCCATGCAAAGACGGCGCTCTACCAACTGAGCTAAGGCCCCGGGAAGGCGGCGGACCACCGGAGGGATCAGGATCCGGCGGGTGCCGCAGACCAGAGTACCGGGTCACCCCCCGTATCCCGCAAAAAGATTGGGGGTCCCCGCGGATGACCACTCTCCGTAAGATGCTCGACGTGGTTCGCTACAGCGAACCGCGGTTTTCAGGGGAAGCGATGGGGAGACGCAATGGACGCCGCACAGCAGGAAGCCACCGCCAGAGCGCGGGAGCTGCAGCGGAACTGGTACGGAGAGCCGCTGGGGGCGCTCTTCCGTAAGCTCATCGACGATCTCGGGCTGAACCAGGCACGGCTCGCGGCGGTCCTCGGCCTGTCCGCCCCGATGCTCTCCCAGCTGATGAGCGGCCAGCGCGCCAAGATCGGCAACCCCGCCGTCGTCCAGCGTGTCCAGCTGCTCCAGGAGTTGGCCTCCCAGGTCGCCGACGGCAGCGTCAGCGCCGCCGAGGCGACCGACCGCATGGAGGAGATCAAGAAGTCCCAGGGAGGCTCCGTGCTCAGCAACACCACCCAGACCACCAGCAGCTCCGGCGCGCCCACGGTCAAGCGCGTGGTCCGGGAGATCCAGTCGCTGCTGCGCTCGGTGGCCGCCGCCGGCGACATCATCGACGCCGCCGACGCCCTCGCACCGAGCCACCCCGAACTCGCCGAGTTCCTCCGCGTCTACGGCGCCGGCCGCACCGCCGACGCCGTCGCGCACTACCAGTCCCACCAGAGCTGACCCGCCCCCCGGTGCACCGGGGGGCGGACCGGCCGGGGCACGGGGCAGGGGATCACCGGCGGGAGCGCACAGGGCCAGGAGGAGGAGCGGCGGCTGCATGGGTGAGGTCTTCGCCGGCCGGTACGAGCTGGCCGACCCGATCGGACGCGGTGGCGTGGGCGCCGTATGGCGGGCCTGGGACCACCGCCGGCGGCGTTACGTGGCCGCCAAGGTCCTCCAGCAGCGCGACGCCCACTCCCTGCTCCGCTTCGTCCGGGAACAGGGACTGCGCATCGACCATCCGCACGTCGTCGCCCCGGCCAGCTGGGCCGCCGACGACGACAAGGTGCTGTTCACCATGGACCTGGTCACCGGCGGCTCCCTGGTCCACCTGGTCAACGACTACGGCCCCCTCCCGCCCGCCTTCGTGTGCACGCTGCTCGACCAGTTGCTGTCCGGGCTCGCCGCCGTCCACGCCGAGAACGTCGTCCACCGGGACATCAAGCCCGCCAACGTGCTCCTCGAAGCCACCGGCACCGGCCGCCCCCGGCTCAGGCTGTCCGACTTCGGCATCGCCATGCGGCTCGGCGAACCCCGCCTGACGGAGACCAACCTCGTGGTGGGCACGCCCGGTTATCTCGCCCCCGAGCAACTGCTGGGCGCCGAACCCGACTTCCCGGCCGACCTGTTCGCCGTGGGACTGGTCGCCCTCTATCTCCTGGAAGGCGCCAAGCCGGACGCCAAGGAGCTCGTGCGGTACTTCGTGGAGCACGGCACGCCCGGCCCGCCCAAGGGCATCCCGGAACCGCTCTGGCAGGTCGTCGCCTCGCTGCTCCAGCCCGATCCCGAGGACCGTTTCCGTACGGCCACGGGGGCGCGCAAGGCCCTCGCCGCCGCCGCGGAACTCCTGCCGGAGCCCGGCATCGACGACGAACTCATCGAGATCTTCGACCAACTCGGCCCCCTGCCCCCCGGTTTCGGTCCCGACGGCCCGCTACAGCCGTCCCCCGGCGTGGCCGTGGAACCGGCCCCGGGCAGCTCCTCGGCCCCGGCCCCCGGGAAAGCCCCGCGAGAGAGCCCGCATACCGGTACCGGCACAGGGGCGGGAACGGGACCGGTTGTGCGTACGGACGCCGGTGCCGATACGGATCCCAGCGCGGCCGACTCCCCCACCGGCTCCCTCTCGGACACCGGCAGCTTCCGTCTCCCCCCACCCCAGCAGCCGCCGACCCCGGCCCCTCGCCCCCTCCCGCCGGCGCCCCCACCCCCGGTCCCGGTGCCGGACCCCCTGCCGGCCCCGCCCGTCGACACCACCACCGCCGCCTACACCGCCCGCGCCCCGCACCCGGCGCCCTCCGCGCCACCCCTCCCGGCCCCGTCACCCGCGCCCGCGCCCGGCCGGCGTCACCGGGGACGGCGCGCGCTCCGGCGTCCGGGCCCGCCGGCGAAGGCCGTGATCCCCATCCTGCTGCTGGCACTCGTCTGTTACGCGGTGGGCTTCTGGGCGCTGACCCGGCTCTGACCCGGCACCGGGCCCGCCGTCACCCGCACGCAGGCCGCGTCACCGGCACCCGGCCCTCCGTCACCGGGTCCGCGCGTACGTCCGCCGGGCCGCCACCGTCCAGCCGCCGAGGATCAGCAGCAGCGCGGTCCCCGAGCCGATCCCCCCGACGGCGACCAGCCGCATCACCCCGCCACCGGCACCGTCCCCGTCCCCCTGCCCCCCGGCGGCCCCGGCGACCGCGTCCCCCAGGCCCCCGGTCAGCGCGGCGGCACGGTCCGCGTCGCTGATCGTGAAGACGTCCTCGGGCACGGGGCCGCCGTCGTACGCGGGGCCCGCATGCGCCCGCCCGTCCACCCGCACCCGCAGGGTCACCTCGTACGGCCCCCGCCCGAACGGCCCGGCCAGCCGGGTGCTGAGGTGCACGACGAGGTAGTAGTCACCGGCGAACCGTACGGAGGTCACCCCGGCCGGGACGGCGTACCGGTTGGCGTACTCCACCGGCGGCAGCGGGGCGAGGGCGGTGGGCTTGGCGGTGCCGGTGTAGCCGGCGGTGGCGTCGTCGACGGCGCCGCGGACGGGGTTGTGGAGGGAGAGGGTCAGGGCACCGCCGACATAGCCGTGGCCCTGGGCGCCGCCCAGCTCGGCGGAGGCGTGCAGCCGTCGGCCCCAGTCCACCGGGACCTTGTAGAACCGGGTCTCGCCGGGTGCGAGCGCCGTCCGCCACACGCCTTGGCCCAGGGGTGCCGCGGTCGCGAACCCGGTGCCGCCGGAGCGTTCACGGGGCCGGCCGGAGGGGGGCTCGGGACTGGCCGGGTCCCAGGCGGGCGGCGCGGTCGTGGAGCCGGCCCGGACCAGGCGCGGTTCCGTGACGGGCGCGATCTCCAGGTCCCACCGCCCGGCCCCGGCCGTCACGCCCGGATGCCCGGCGTCGAGACGCTCGACGAGCAGGTGGAAGGTGCCCCCGCCCTGGCACAGCGCCTTGCCGGTCTCGCGCTGCCCCAGGGCCGTGACCGGACGCGGGCTGATCCCGGCGCCGAAGCGCGCGGAGGCGTAGGAGCAGGAGGTGCCGTTCGCGTCGCGGAGCGAGACGCGGATGCCGTCGGTGGCGGAGACGGCGGCGTCGGGGGGCGGTACGGCGGTGACGGGGACGTACGCCGTCTCCGCGGCGGTGAGCCGGAGGCGGTAATAGAGCTTGGCGCCGCGGGGGAGGGAACTGCGGTAGGTGTGGCGGGGATCCAGCAGGACGGCACGTGCGGTGTCCGGCGCGCCCACGACGGTACGGGCGCCGGGCGTGAAGGCGTAGGCCCCTTCGGCCCGCGCGCCGGCCGCCGGACCGACGACGGCCCACAGTCCCAGCAGCAGCACCACCGCACACCGGGCGGCGCCCCCGCGCCCCCGCGCCGTACCCCCTCGGCCCCGCACGCGCCACACCCCCACTCGTCGGACCACCGCGCCGCGGGCTCCATCCTGCCCCGGCCGGCCCCGCGCCATCCGGGCAACGGGTACACCCGTCCGAAACGTCCGGCCCGCGCGGCATCGGGTCCCCCGGCTACCCCGGCCCGCGGGCCCGCGCAACCCGGGACGTCCCCGGACAACGCAGAACCCCGGCCGCTCGGGCGACCGGGGTCTGTACAGATGGGGTATCGGCTTCGGTAGGGGGACTCACGAACCCGTGGGCACGGAGTCAGTCGCCTCCGTCCACAGGTCCTGCTCGGCGCGATCCGCCTGGATCTGGCGGTACACGAGGAGCCCGCCGATGGCGGCCAGTGCGACCAGGAGCAGCTTCTTCACCGCGCGACCTCGTCTTTCCTTGACGTAGGGGACCTCTGGCGCCCGACTATACACACCGTCCGATATCGGTCGGTGACCTGCGTCGGCGCCCAACTCCCGTCCCCGGCGGCGCAGTAGCCCGGCCCGGGGCACCGTTCCGGCCGGAGCGTGACCACGCCCCCACGGACGGTGACTTTGCTCCCTTTTCCTCCGCGCTCATCGCCTTTTGGAGGGTTTTCTCCGCTCTTGCGGCCATCCGAGTGGTGTTCATCGGAACATCGATGCGCCACGGGCGTCGGTCCACCACATCGCAGCCCTCATACACATGATGAACAAAGTACGCAAATCGCCCAACCCGAAAGTGAGGGGATCATGGCCCGGACCAAGGTCATGAAGCTGTGGACCGCCATCGTCACCGCCTTCCTCGCGCTGTGCACGGCGCTCGGACTCGTCTCCGCCGGCACGGCCACCGCCACCGCCGCCCCGGCCGGACCCCGGACCGAGAGCGCCGACACCGGCACCGCGCACCGCACGCTCCCGACGATCCCGGCGGCACACCACTGGGCCTGGTCGCATGCCAGGGCCCTGCCCCCCACGATGAAGCAGCGGATCCGGGCCGAGGCCCACGGAAAGTCCCCCAGCTGCCGGCACCGGCCGCTGACCGAGACCCAGCAGAGCGAGACGGAACTCCAGCAGCAGACCCGGCCCCGGACACGGGCCGAAGAGCAGGCGCAGAGCCCCGACCACGCCCCGGCGGCGCTCGACTGCTGAGCCCCCGCCCCGCCCGCAGTACCGCAACGTCTCGACAACAAGGCGACTTGCGTACGCACCAGTCGACACGGAAGACCCCCGGCCGCCCCGGCCGGGGGTCTCGCGCTGTTCCGGGGCCGGTACCGCGCTGTTGCGGGGCCCGCCGGATGCCCGGACCCGCGGTACGCCATGCTGGCAGCGACAACAGGCTCCCGACCGCACCGAAAGGTGGTGAGCGCTGCCGTGAGCCGGCGCGTCACCGTAGTCACCGCTGTCCACGGCCCGTCCGCCCGTTTCCTGCCGGACGCGTACACGTCCCTGTGCGCGCAGCGGCTGCCCGCCGGCTGGGAGTGGGAGTGGGTCGTGCAGGAGGACGGGACGACGGACGAGGTCCGCCCCTACGTCCCGGACGACGCGCGGGTGTCCTTCCGCCAGGGCCGGCCGGGCGGCCCCGGCGTGGCCCGGACGATCGCGCTGTCCCGTGCCCGGGGCGCCTACGTCAAGGTGCTGGACGCCGACGACCGGCTCACCCCGGGCGCGCTCGCCCGCGACCTGGCCGTGCTGGAGGCGCATCCCGGCGTCGGCTGGACCACCTCCCGCGTGCTGGACCTGCTGCCCGACGGCACCACGGCCGGCTTCCCCGGCGACCCCGACGACGGCCCGCTGGAACGCGGCACCGTCCTCGGCCACTGGAAGCGCAACGACTACCGCCTGCCGGTCCATCCGGCGACCCTGTGCGTACGACGGGAACTGCTGCTCGCGCTGGGCGGCTGGATGGCGCTGCCGGCCTCCGAGGACACCGGGCTGCTGCTGGCGCTGGACGCGGTGAGCCGCGGCTGGTTCTCGGCGCAGGACGGGCTGCTGTACCGCAAGTGGGACGGGCAGGTCACGGGGCAGGCGGCCCATGTGGACCCCGCCGAGCGGGCGGCCCGTACAGCGGTCGCCGAGTCCCGGGCCCGCGCACTCGCCGCCCTGGGCTGGACCTTTCCACCGACGCCACCCACCCCTCCGGCGTCCGCCGGACGTCCCGCGCCCTGACCTCGTCGGCCTACTCCCCGGGGCCGCCGGTCCGCTGCCCTGCCGCGTCGGCCCGTTCGCTCAGCACGACGGCCTGCGAAGGGCACTTCTCCGCCGCCTCCAGGACGGCCTCCCGTATCCGCGGATCACCGACGGCCCGGACGCCACCGGGGCGCACCACGCCGTAGCCGTCCTCGAACGCGAACACGTCCGGTGCCCGGTGCGCGCACTCGGCCGAGCCGTAGCACAGGGCGCGGTCGACGGAGACCTCCATACGTCCTCCAGCCGTCGGCGGTGAACCTTCGCAACGTCACTGCCCACCCGGCCGCCCTCCCAACCGATTCCCGCCCGCCCGGCACCGGTCCCTCCCCTCGCGGGGACCGGTGCCGAACGGTGCGGGAACGTCGACCCACGCCATGTCGGCGCGGCGCGGGCCGAAGTACGGGGACGGTTTCCGGGGTGCTCGCGGGCTCATCCGGCGGGCGCGGCACAGGGTGGCCGAATTTTGACCGAGAACATTCGGCGCCATGGGCTGTCTATCCGAGCACCGGGCCGGTGGCCTGTCCGGACGGTGTGTGACGAGTCCGCTACCGGGTTCGGATCCTGCCATTTGTCATCGCCGACGAGGAGGCCCCGGACGCCGGTCCGCCCCTTAACCGCAGGTCAGACGTATAGGGTGAGTTTTCCGGTCCGGACGTCCGACACGCGGGGGAAGTGAGGGGTGGAACCTTGAGTTCCGACTCAGGGGCACGCACAGCCTTCGCCGAGCGGCTCGCGCTGCTCTACAAGGAGGCCGGAAATCCTCCCCTCAAAAGCGTCGCGCAGGCGGTCGTACGGCTCCAGCGGGTCGACGAGCGCGGCCGGCCCGTGCGGGTGTCCGCGCAGCGGATCAGCGACTGGCGGCGGGCCCGGAACGTACCGGCCCAGTTCGCCGCCCTCGCGGCGGTCCTCCACATCCTGATCCCGGAGGCCCGGCGGCTGCGGCCCACCCCCGTCTCGGCCGGCCTGTACGACCTCGCCCACTGGCAGCGGCTGTGGGAGCTGGCCGTGGCCGGTCCGGCCGGCGACCGGGCCGCGCCGCCCGCGGAGGAGAACCGGCGACCGCCGGCCCAGGCGCCGCCGGTGGCCGGCGGTGTGTGCCCGTACCGGGGGCTGGCCCCCTACCGGCGCCAGGACGCCCGGTGGTTCTTCGGCCGGGAGCGCAGCACGAAGGCCCTCGTCGCCCAGCTCCGCGCGGCCGAGCGGTCCGGCGGCCTGGTCATGCTGGTCGGCGCCTCGGGGGCGGGTAAGTCGTCCCTGCTCAACGCCGGCCTCGTCCCCGCGATCCGGGACGGCGCCCTGCACGACGGCGAGTCCCCCGCCCCCCAGGGCACACCGCCGCCCGACGAGCCCCGCGACCCCTTTGAGCCCTCCGGGTCTCCCCAGCCCTCCGGGTCCGCCCAGCCCTCAGGGCCCCCCGAGGCCGCGGAGCCCTCCGAGGCCGCGGAGCCCTCCGAGTCGTCGGGACCCTCCGACCCCATCCTCCAGCTCGTCCCCGGCGCCGATCCGCTGGGCGAGCTGGTCCGCCGGGTCCCCGAACTGGCCGCCGTCGCCGCCGAGGCCCGCCGGGCCGAGCGGGAGGCGGCACGCAACCCGGCGCTGCCGGGCAGCGACGCCCCCCACGTCACCCGGGCGGTGCGCGCGGCGGTGGCGGCCTGGGCGCGCCGGGCGTGCTCCCCGGGCACCCGGCCGGTGGTCATCGTGGACCAGTTCGAGGAGGCGTTCACCCTCTGCGCCGACGAGGCGGACCGGCGTACCTTCATCCAGTTCCTGCACGCCGCCTGCACCCCGCCGGCCGGCTCGGCGGAGCCCGCGCCCGTCCGGGTCGTCCTCGGCATACGGGCCGACTTCTACGAGCAGTGCCTCGGCTACCCGGACCTGGCCGACGCGCTCCAGCACCGGCACATGGTGCTCGGCCCGCTGACCAGCACCGAACTGCGCGAGGCGGTGACCGGGCCGGCCAAGGCGGTGGGCCTGGAGCTGGAGCCGGGGCTCACCGAGCTGATCGTGCGCGAGGTGAGCGCCGACGGCCCGCGCGGGGCGCACGACGCGGGCGTGCTCCCCTTGCTGTCGCATGCCCTGCTGGCCACCTGGCAGCGCCGCAAGGCCGGAAAGCTGACGCTGGCCGGCTACCGCGCGGCGGGCGGCATCCAGGGCGCGGTGGCGGCGACCGCCGAGCGTGCCTGGTCCGGCCTGGACCCGGCGGCCCGGACCGCCGCCCGGCTGCTGCTGCTGCGGCTGGTCCGGCTGGGCGAGGACACCCAGGCCACCCGGCGGCGCGGCACCCGGCGGCAGCTGGCCGAGGAGTCCGCGGACCCCGGCAAGACGGAGGAGTCGCTGGAGGCCCTGGTGCGGGCCCGGCTGGTGACGCTGGACGCGGACACCGTGGAGATCACCCACGAGGCGCTGCTGCACGCCTGGCCCCGGCTGCGGCACTGGATCGACGAGGGCCGGGGCGACCATCTGCTGCGCCAGCGGCTGGAGGAGGACGGCCGGGCCTGGGAGGACTCGGGCCGGGACAGCTCGCTGCTGTACCGGGGGTCGCGGCTGGAACAGGCCCGCAGCTGGGCCCGGTCGGCCGGGGACACCTATCTGACCCGCAGCGCGATGGAGTTCCTGGCCGCCTCGGTGCGGCTGCGCAAGCGGACGGTGTGGCTGAGCCGGGCCGCGGTGGCGGCGCTGGTGGTGCTGGCCGTGCTGGCCGCCGGGTCCGCCGTGATCGCCTGGAAGCAGCGCGACGACGCCGTGTTCGCGCAGGTGCTCGCCGAGGCCGACCGGGTCCAGCACAGCGACCCGTCGCTGGCCGCCCAGCTCGACCTGGTCGCGCACCAGCTGCGCCCCGGTGACGAGGGCACGTACAGCCGCCTGCTGTCGATCGTGAACGCGCCGCTGGCCACCCCGCTGTCCGGGCACACCGGCGCCGTCTACCTCACCTCCTTCAGCCGGGACGGCCGCACCCTGGCCACGGCCAGCTACGACCGCACCGTCCGGCTGTGGGACGTCACCGACCCGCACCGCCCGGCCTCGCTCGGCAGACCGCTGACCGGCCACGCCAGCTGGGTGAGCAGCGCCGTGTTCAGCCCGGACGGCCGCACCCTGGCCTCGGCCGGCGACGACGGCACGATCCGGCTGTGGAACGTCGCCGACCGCACGCGCCCCGAGCCGCTCGGCGCACCGCTCACCGGCCACCGGGGCACGATCTACCTGGTGGCGTTCAGCCCGGACGGCCGCACCCTGGCCTCGGCCGGGGAGGACCGCACGGTCCGGCTGTGGGACATGGCCGATCCGCGCCGGCCGAAGCCGCTCGGAACGCTGCGCGGACACACCGCCGCGGTGCGCTGCGTGACCTTCTCCCCGGACGGGCGCACCCTCGCCACCGGCGGCGACGACAACACGATCCGCCTGTGGAACGTGGCCGACCCGCACCGGCCCGAGCCGCTGCACACCCTGCGCGGGCACACGGACCTGGTGCACTCGGTGGCCTTCAGCCCCGACGGACGCACCCTGGCCAGCGGCAGCGCGGACGACACCATCCGGCTGTGGGACGTGCGCCTGCCCGGCCGCGCGACGGCGCTCGGCTCCCCGCTGACCGGCCACACCGGGCCGATCTGGTCGGTGGCGTTCAGCCCCGACGGGCACCGGCTGGCCGCCGCCAGCGCGGACAGCACGGCCAGCCTGTGGAACGTCGTCGACCCGGCGTCCCCGTCCCAGGTCGGCGAGCCGCTCTCGGGCAGCAGCGGGGAGATGTACGCCCTGGGGTTCCGCCCGGACGGCCGTACCCTCGCCACCGGCAGCGGGGACGGCAAGGTGCGGCTGTGGTCGGTCCCGACCTCGGACATGGTCGGCCGGAGCGGGGCGTTCCGGCCGGACGGCCGGGTGCTGGCCACCGCCGCCCGGGACGGCCGGCTGCGGCTGTGGAACGTGACGCGGCCCGGCCGGCCGGTCCTGCTGGGCAAGCCGTTCATGCGGGCCGACGGCGACCAGCGCTCCATGGTGTTCTCACCCGACGGCCGCGTCCTGGCCGTGCTCACCGGTGTCCGCACGGTGTACCTGTGGGACGTCTCCGACCCCGCCCACCCGGTCGCCGCGGGCCCGCCGCTGGCCCTGCGGACCCGCTTCATGGGACCGGACGCGCTGGCCTACAGCCCGGACGGGCACACCCTGGCCACCGCCTACGACGACCGCACCATCCAGCTGTGGGACGTCACCGACCCCGCGCGCGCCGTACCGCTCGGCAGACCGCTCACCGGCCACCGGGGCTATGTCAACGCGCTCGCCTTCAGCCCCGACGGTCACACCCTGGCCAGCGGCAGCGCGGACAGCGAGATCCGGCTGTGGAACGTCACCGCACCCGCCCACGCCGTCCCTCTGGGCTCCCCGCTGACCGAGCACTCGGGCCCCGTGAACGCGCTCGCCTACAGCGCCGACGGACACACCCTGGCCAGCGGCAGCGACGACGACACGGTCCGCCTGTGGAACGTCACCGACCCCGCGCACGCCGAGCCGCTCGGCAGGCCGCTCACCGGCCACACCGAGGCGGTGACGTCCGTGACCTTCAGCACCGTCGGCCACACCCTGGCCAGCGGCGGCAACGACAACACGGTCCGCCTGTGGAACATCGCCGACCCGGCCAGGGCGACCCCGATCGGCCAGTCCATGAGCCCCAACGCCAAGACGGGCCACTTCCTCTCCTTCAGCCCCAACAGCCACGTGCTCGGCGTCTCCAGCGGCACCGACACGGTCCGCCTGTGGAGCCTGGACGCGGACACGGCGATCCGCCATGTCTGCTCGGTCACCCGGGGCGTCCTGACGAAGCAGCGCTGGCAGGAGTACCTGCCCCGCCTCTCCTACGACCCCCCGTGCGGTCGATGATCGGCCAACCTGCCTGATTTCTCCCGGACTTGGCCCCAGACAACCGACAACCTTGTTACCCTTGGCCATAGCCCGATCGCTGGTGCATCCCCCGTCGCCAGCGGTCGGGCCTTTCCTTTCTCCGGCCACCATCCCCCCGGCACAGCAGAAGACCCCCGGCCCATTGGACCGGGGGTCTTCTCGCTGGTGGGGCTAACAGGATTTGAACCTGTGGCCTCATCCTTATCAGGGATGCGCTCTAACCAACTGAGCTATAGCCCCGCCGCGCTCTGCGGTGTGTGTCCCGCGCGCTGACTCCTGAAGATTAGCGCACGACACCGTCAGTCCCAAAATCGGTTGTCGGGGCCCGTCGGGGCACCGCCGGCCGGCGCGTTACTCGTCCTCCGCGAGGGTCAGCTCGATGCCGCCCACGAAGCCCGCGGAGAGGTTGTAGATGAACGCGCCGAGCGTCGCCAGCGCGGTCGCCAGGACCACGTCGATGACCGCGATGACCGAGGTGAACGTCAGGACGTGCGGGAGGGACAGGAACGCCTGGAGGTCGAAGCCGTTGGCCTCGTTGGAGCCGGTCGCCTCCGAGATCGTGCCGCCGACCGTCGAGAAGACACCCATCGCGTCCATCACCATCCACAGCACCGCCGAGGCGACGATCGTGCAGATGCCGAACGCGATGGAGAGCAGGAAGCTGACCTTCATCACCGACCACGGGTCGGCCTTGGCCACCCGCAGTCGCGCCTTGCGGGTGCGCGGCGCCGTCGGCCGCAGGCCCGTGCGCGGCCTGCGCACCGCGTCCTGCGCGGGATAGGCCTGCGGCGGGTGGTACGGACCGGCCGGCTGCTCCGGCTGCCGCTCGCCGGGCAGCGGCGACGCCGCCCCCGCCGCGGCCTGGCCTCGGGTGTCCGTCACCGTTGCCCCCTGGGATCCAGACGTACGGGAAGCGTCCGCCTCGGACGCCTTCACCGGCTTCAGGTTGGTCGTGTGCGGGTCGCTCGCACTTGCCGCACGCGCGGCGGAGCCACGGCCGCCGCCGTCCGTTTCCGTACCCGTGGAGGTACCGGCCGATCCGGCGCCCGTGGCTCCGCTCACGATGACTCACTCCTCGTGCTACTCGGCCGAGGGTGCCTCACCCTCGTCCGTGCCGGCGGTCGCGACACCCTCGGCGGCGTCGTCCACGGCCACGTCGCCGTCGACTTCCTCCGCCTCGCGCCCGGCCTCGGCGTTACGTGCGATACCGACCACGGCATCGCGCTTGCCCAGGTTGATCAGTTGGACGCCCATGGTGTCACGGCCCGTCTCCCTGACCTCGCTGACTCGCGTACGAATCACACCGCCGGAGAGGGTGATCGCGAGGATCTCGTCGTGCTCCTCGACAATCAGCGCGCCGACGAGCGAACCGCGGTCCTCCACGATCTTGGCGGCCTTGATGCCGAGGCCGCCGCGGCCCTGGACGCGGTACTCGTCGACGGCGGTCCGCTTCGCGTACCCACCGTCGGTGGCAGTGAACACGAACGTACCGGGTCGGACGACATTCATCGAGAGAAGCTCGTCGCCTCCGCGGAAACTCATCCCCTTGACACCGGAGGTGGCACGGCCCATCGGGCGAAGGGACTCGTCCGAGGCGGTGAACCGGATGGACTGCGCCTTCCTGCTGATCAGCAGCAGATCGTCGTCGGCGGAGACCAGCTCGGCGCCGATCAGCTCGTCGTCGCTGCCGTCCTCGCGCTCGCGCAGGTTGATCGCGATGACACCGCCGGAGCGGGGCGAATCGTAATCCTTCAGTGGCGTCTTCTTGACCAGACCGGACTTGGTCGCCAGGACCAGGTAGGGCGCCGCCTCGTAGTCCCGGATCGCCAGGATCTCCGCGATCGCCTCGTCCGGCTGGAACGCCAGCAGGTTCGCCACGTGCTGGCCGCGCGCGTCCCGGCCGGCCTCGGGCAGCTCGTACGCCTTCGCCCGGTACACCCGGCCCTTGTTGGTGAAGAACAGCAGCCAGTGGTGCGTGGTGGAGACGAAGAAGTGGTCGACGATGTCGTCTTCCTTCAGCTTCGCGCCGCGCACGCCCTTGCCGCCGCGCTTCTGCGCCCGGTAGTCGTCCGTCTTCGTCCGCTTGACGTAACCGCCGCGCGTGACGGTGACGACGATGTCCTCCTCGGCGATCAGGTCCTCGATGGACATGTCGCCCTCGTACGGGATCAGCTTGGTCTGGCGGTCGTCGCCGTACTTCTCGACGATCGCGGCCAGCTCCTCGCTGACGATCCCGCGCTGGCGGACCGGCGAGGCCAGGATCTCGTTGTACTGGTTGATCTTCGCCTGGAGCTCGTCATGCTCCTGGACGATCTTCTGCCGCTCCAGGGCGGCCAGGCGCCGCAGCTGCATCTCCAGGATCGCGTTCGCCTGGATTTCGTCGATCTCCAGCAGGTCCATCAGGCCGCCGCGCGCGATCTCGACCGTCTCGCTGCGCCGGATCAGCGCGATGACCTCGTCGATGGCGTCCAGTGCCTTCAGCAGACCGCGCAGGATGTGCGCCCGCTCCTCGGCTTTGCGCAGCCGGAACTTGGTCCGGCGGACGATGACCTCGATCTGGTGCGTCACCCAGTGCCGGATGAACGCGTCCAGCGAGAGGGTGCGCGGCACGCCGTCCACCAGCGCCAGCATGTTGGCGCCGAAGTTCGTCTGCAGGTCGGTGTGCTTGTACAGGTTGTTCAGCACCACCTTGGCGACCGCGTCGCGCTTGAGCACGATCACCAGGCGCTGGCCCGTACGGGACGACGTCTCGTCGCGGACGTCCGCGATGCCGCCGATCTTGCCGTCCTTCACCAGGTCGGCGATCTTCTGCGCCAGGTTGTCGGGGTTCACCTGGTACGGCAGCTCGGTGACCACCAGGCACTGACGGCCCTGGATCTCCTCGACCTCGACCACCGCGCGCATCGTGATGGAGCCGCGCCCGGTGCGGTACGCCTCCTCGATGCCCTTGCGGCCCACGACCAGGGCGCCGGTCGGGAAGTCCGGGCCCTTGATGCGCTCCATGAGCGCGTCCAGCAGCTCCTCGTGGGAGACCTCGGGGTTCTCCAGGTACCACTGGGCGCCGGCCGCGACCTCGCGCAGGTTGTGCGGCGGGATGTTGGTGGCCATGCCGACCGCGATACCGGCCGAGCCGTTGATCAGCAGGTTCGGGAAGCGGGCCGGCAGGACGGTCGGCTCCTGGGAGCGGCCGTCGTAGTTGTCCGTGAAGTCGACGGTCTCCTCGTCGATGTCACGGACCATCTCCATCGACAGCGGCGCCATCTTGCACTCGGTGTAGCGCATGGCCGCCGCCGGGTCGTTGCCCGGGGAGCCGAAGTTGCCGTTGGAGTCCACCAGCGGCATCCGCATCGACCACGGCTGGGCGAGGCGCACCAGGGCGTCGTAGATGGAGGAGTCGCCGTGCGGGTGGTAGTTGCCCATGACGTCGCCGACGACACGGGCGCACTTGTAGAAGCCGCGCTCGGGGCGGTAGCCGCCGTCGTACATCGCGTACAGCACACGCCGGTGGACGGGCTTGAGACCGTCCCGGACGTCCGGCAGCGCGCGGGAGACGATGACGGACATCGCGTAGTCGAGGTACGAGCGCTGCATCTCCGTCTCAAGCCCGACGGGCTCGACACGCATCGCGAGTTCGCCGCCCTCTTCCGGGGTGACGGGGGTGTTCTCGTCGGCCATTGCTGGTGAAGATCCTTCCTGGTGCGGTCAGCTGAGACCGACTCAGATGTCGAGGAAGCGGACGTCCTTGGCGTTGCGCTGGATGAACTGGCGGCGGGCCTCCACGTCCTCGCCCATGAGGACGGAGAACAGGTCGTCGGCCTGGGCGGCGTCGTCCAGGGTGACCTGGCCGAGGACCCGGTGCTCCTGGTCCATGGTGGTGACGCGCAGTTCCTCGGCGTTCATCTCGCCCAGACCCTTGAAGCGCTGGATGGAGTCCTCGCGGATGCGCTTGCCACGCTGGCGGCCCATCTCGATCAGCGCGTCCCGCTCACGGTCCGAGTAGGCGTACTCCACGTCGTCCCGGCCCCACTTGATCTTGTACAGCGGCGGGCGGGACAGGTACACGTGCCCGGCCTCGACCAGCGGCCGCATGAAGCGGAACAGGAAGGTCAGCAGCAGGGTGCTGATGTGCTGGCCGTCGACGTCGGCGTCCGCCATCAGGATGATCTTGTGATAGCGGAGCTTCTCGATGTCGAAGTCCTCGTGCACACCCGTGCCGAAGGCCGAGATCAGCGCCTGGATCTCCTGGTTCTGCAGGATCTTGTCGATCCGCGCCTTCTCGACGTTCAGGATCTTGCCGCGGATCGGGAGGATCGCCTGGTACTGCGGGTTCCGGCCGGACTTGGCCGAGCCGCCGGCGGAGTCGCCCTCGACGATGAAGATCTCGCACTTGGCCGGGTCGTTGGACTGGCAGTCGGCCAGCTTGCCCGGCAGCGACGCCGTCTCCAGCAGGCCCTTGCGGCGGGTCAGGTCGCGCGCCTTGCGGGCCGCCACACGCGCGGTGGCCGCCTGGATGCCCTTGCGGACGATGTCGGCGGCCTCGACCGGGTTGCGGTCCAGCCAGTCGTTGAGGTGTTCGTAGACCGCCTTCTGCACGAAGGTCTTGGCCTCCGTGTTGCCCAGCTTGGTCTTCGTCTGGCCCTCGAACTGCGGCTCGCTCAGCTTGACCGAGATGATCGCGGTCAGACCCTCGCGGATGTCGTCGCCGGTGAGGTTGTCGTCCTTCTCGCGCAGCAGCTTCTTGTCGCGCGCGTACTTGTTGATCAGGCTGGTCAGCGCGGCGCGGAAGCCCTCTTCGTGGGTGCCGCCCTCGTGGGTGTGGATGATGTTCGCGAAGGAGTACACGCCCTCGCTGTAGCCGCTGTTCCACTGCATGGCGACTTCGAGGGACAGGCTCTTGTCCTTGTCCTCGGCCTCCAGCGAGACGACCGTCGGGTGCACCGCGTCTCCCTTGCGGGAGTTGAGGTACTTCACGAAGTCGACGATGCCGCCCTCGTAGTGGTACGTGACGGTCTTGACCTCGGCCTTCTCGTCGGCGCCCGCCTCGTCCGCGCCGCTGGTGGCCTTCGCCGACTCGCGCTCGTCGGTGAGCCGGATCGTCAGGCCCTTGTTGAGGAACGCCATCTCCTGGAAACGCCGGGACAGCGTCTCGAAGGAGTACTCGGTGGTCTCGAAGATCTCCGGGTCGGCCCAGAAGGTGACCGACGTGCCGGTCTCCTCCGTCGCCTCGTGCTTGACCAGCGGGGCCGTCGGCACGCCCATCTTGTAGTCCTGCGTCCAGCGGTGGCCGTCCGTCCTGACCTCGACGGCGACCTTCGTGGACAGCGCGTTCACCACGGACACGCCGACACCGTGCAGACCGCCGGAGACGGCGTAGCCGCCGCCGCCGAACTTGCCGCCCGCGTGCAGCACGGTCAGCACGACCTCGACGGCCGGCTTGCCCTCGGAGGGCACGATGCCCACCGGGATGCCACGGCCGTTGTCCACGACGCGCACGCCGCCGTCGGCGAGGATCGTCACGTCGATGGTGTCCGCGTAGCCGGCCAGCGCCTCGTCGACCGAGTTGTCGACGACCTCGTACACCAGGTGGTGCAGACCGCGCTCGCCCGTGGAGCCGATGTACATGCCGGGCCGCTTGCGGACCGCGTCCAGCCCTTCGAGCACGGTGATGGCGCTGGCGTCATACGAGGCTGAGGCCGCGCCGGACTCGGTTGCCTCGCCGTTCACGCCGGCGTCGGTGGACGGGATGTTCTCGTTGGGGTTGCCGGAATCGGCCACGAAGCGCCCTTTCTGGCACAGCACGAGCCGGGCTCGTCGGCGGGTTGCCGGAGCGGCTGCGGCATGTTGCGTTGGTAAGCCTTGATCAGCGTTGCTCAGCTTTTCCCGGGCGGTCCCCACATTGGGGCGGGATTGTCTTCCAGTCTACCGGTAGCACTGACATCGATGGGGGTTTGCGGGCACCTGAGCCCCCATGTGCCGCCCTGAACCGGTCTCGGGCGGGTCCCGATATGCGGATGGGGGCTCCAAGGGGCTCACAGCGGCACTCAGCGCTTCGAGCCGTCAACCCGTGGCTACCGGCGGGTCAGAAGGCCATCCGGGGACGATCCGGACGCCGCCCCCGCCCGCTCATACGGCCGCGACGGCCTTCTCCCGCACCCCTGCAGACGTGATGTACGTCACCCGTACGTATCGCCGGGGCCGGTGCTGCCCGGCGCCCGCAGCGGGCCGTAGCGGCGGGCCGGGCCGCCCGGGTTGAGCACCTTGATCATTCGTACGCTGCCCTGCCCCAGATCCTGGTTGAGCCGGGCCACCAGCGCGGGCGCGAGGTGCCGCAGCTGGGTCGCCCAGGCCGTGGAGTCGCAGGCCACGACCAGCACCCGCTCGTCCTCGTCGTACCGCTGCGGCACGCAGTGCTTGGCCAGGTCCTCGCCGACGATCTGCGGCCAGCGGCCCATCACCCCGCCCACCGCGGCGGGCGTCTCCCAGCCGCGCTCGGTGATCAGCCGGTTGATCGCCGCCCCCAGCTTCAGCGGATCGCGTCCGTCGGCGCGGGCACCGGAGCGCAGACCGCCACCGCGCCGGGCCTGCTTCTTCTGCCGTGCCGCGTCCCCACGCGCGCGTGCCTGCTCCTTCGCGGCGCGCAACGCCACGCGCGCGAGGTCGACGCCGGAGGGCTCCTTGCGGGCGGAGCCCTTCGCCGCCCCAGGGGTGTTCGGCAGGGGGTCCTCGGTGTTCATACGCGTTCGACCGTCCCGCCGGCCACCGCGTACCGGGCGCCGGCCAGCACATGGGGTACGTCGTCGTCCACGGCGGCGGTGACCAGCACCTGCTCCCCGGGGGCGACCAGTTCCGCCAGCCGTTCCCGGCGGCGGGCGTCCAGTTCGGCGAAGACGTCGTCCAGGATCAGCACCGGCTCGTTGCCCTCCGCGCGCAGCAGGTCGTAGGAGGCCAGCCGGAGGGCGAGGGCGTAGGACCAGGACTCGCCGTGCGAGGCGTAGCCCTTGGCGGGCAGCTGCCCGAGTTTCAGCAGCAGGTCGTCCCGGTGCGGACCGACGAGGGTGACGCCCCGCTCGATCTCCTGCTTGCGCGCCTCGGCGAGGGCCGCCATCAGCTGCTCGTACAGCTCCTCGCGCGTGTGGGCCTCGCCCGGCGCCGACGGCTTGTACTCCAACGCGACCGGACCGCCGCCGGGGGCCAGCTGTTCGTACGCCTTGTCGGCCAGCGGCTGAAGCGCCGCGATCAGGTCGAGCCGCTGGACGAGCACCTCGGCGCCCGCGCGCGCGAGGTGCTGGTCCCACACGTCGAGCGTGGACAGGTCCATGGACCGCCCGCCGTGCCGGCGCGCGAGAGCGGCCGACTTCAGCAGGGTGTTGCGCTGCTTGAGCACCCGCTCGTAGTCCGAGCGCACACCGGCCATCCGCGGGGACCGGGCGGTGACCAGCTCATCGAGGAACCGCCGCCGCTCGCCCGGGTCGCCCTTGACGAGGGCTAGGTCCTCGGGCGCGAACAGCACGGTCCGTACGATCCCCAGCACGTCCCGCGGTCTGACCTGCGAGGAACGGTTGACGCGGGCGCGGTTGGCCCTGCCGGGGTTCAGCTCCAGCTCGATCAGCTGCTGCCGGTCGCCCTGGCGGACCTGGGCCCGGACGATCGCCCGCTCGGCGCCCATGCGCACCAGCGGGGCGTCGGAGGCGACCCGGTGGCTGCCGAGCGTGGCCAGGTAGCCGACCGCCTCCACCAGGTTGGTCTTGCCCTGCCCGTTGGGGCCGACGAAGGCGGTGACGCCCGGGTCGAGCGGGACCTCGGCCCGGGCGTACGAGCGGAAGTCGGCCAGCGAAAGATGCGTGACGTGCATGGTCGTCCCGCCGACCTCCCTGCTTGTGCTGCGGCTTACTTCTTCTCTACGGCGTGACCGCCGAACTGGTTGCGCAGCGCGGCGATCATCTTCATCTGCGGCGAGTCCTCCTGCCGGGAGGCGAACCGCGCGAACAGCGAGGCGGTGATCGCCGGCAGCGGCACGGCGTTGTCGATGGCCGCCTCCACCGTCCAGCGTCCCTCACCGGAGTCCTGTGCGTAACCGCGCAGGGCGTCCAGGTGCTCGTCCTCGTCGAGGGCGTTGACCGCGAGGTCCAGCAGCCAGGACCGGATCACCGTGCCCTCCTGCCAGGAGCGGAAGACCTCGCGGACGTTCTCCACGGAGTCGACCTTCTCCAGCAGCTCCCAGCCCTCGGCGTAGGCCTGCATCATGGCGTACTCGATGCCGTTGTGGACCATCTTCGCGAAGTGGCCCGCGCCGACCTTGCCCGCGTGCACCGAGCCGAAGTCGCCCTCCGGCTTCAGGGCGTCGAAGACCGGCTGCACCTTGGCGACGTTCTCGGCGTCGCCGCCGTACATCAGCGCGTACCCGTTCTCCAGGCCCCACACGCCGCCGGAGACACCGCAGTCGACGAAGCCTATGCCCTTGGCGGCCAGCTCCTCGGCGTGCCGCTCGTCGTCGGTCCAGCGGGAGTTGCCGCCGTCCACGACCACGTCGCCGGGCTCCAGCAGCTCGGCGAGCCGGTCGATGGTCGACTGGGTGGGCTCGCCCGCCGGGACCATCACCCAGACCACGCGCGGGCCGCTGAGCTTGCCCACAAGCTCTTCCAGGCTGTGGACATCCGCGACGTCCGCGTTGCGGTCGTACCCGATGACGGTGTGGCCCGCGCGGCGGATCCGCTCGCGCATGTTGCCGCCCATCTTGCCGAGGCCGACGAGACCGAGCTCCATCAGTTGTGTTCCTTAGGTCGCTGTGTGGCGTGAGAGGCACCTGGGTGCCGAGCCGAGCCTAAACCCGGACGCTCACGCACAGCTGTGGGCATACGCGCTCATGCGAGACCCGCGCTGACCTGCGGAAACGTAGCCATGGACAATCGCGACCCACCCCGTGAGCGCGGTCCGGTGCCCCCACCCGGTCACGGTGCCGGGCATCCACAGGGACGACCGGCACCGTGCACACCTGTGGAAAACGTCAGCCGCTGAGCCGGACCGGCATGATCAGGTACTTGTACGCGTCGTCGGCCTCGGCGTCCACCGCCGGCTTCCCGCTGAGCAGCGCCGGCTTCGTGGACGTGGTGAACGACAGCTGCGCCACCGGCGAGTCGATCGCGCTCAGGCCGTCCAGCAGGAACGTCGGGTTGAAGGCGATCGAGATGTCGTCGCCCTCCAGCTGCGCGTCGACCCTTTCCACAGCCTGTGCGTCGTCGCTGGACCCGGCCTCCAGGATCAGCACGCCCTGCTCGAAGCTCAGCCGCACCGGGGTGTTCCGCTCGGCGACCAGGGCCACACGCTTGACGGCCTCCACGAAGGGCGCGGTCTCGATCACGGCGACGGAGTTGAACTCGGTCGGGAACAGCGTCCGGTACTTGGGCAGGTCGCCCTCCAGCAGACGCGTGGTCGTACGCCGCCCGGCGCCCTCGAAACCGATCAGGCCCTCACCGGCACCGGCCCCGGCGAGCGCCAGCGTGACGCTGTCCCCGGCGCCCAGCGCCTTGGCGGTGTCCAGGAGCGTCTTGGCCGGGACAAGGGCGACGGCGGAGGCGTCCGGGTTCTCCGGCTTCCACAGGAACTCGCGGACCGCGAAGCGGTAGCGGTCGGTGGAGGCCAGGGTGACCGTGTCGCCCTCGATCTCGATGCGCACACCGGTGAGCACCGGCAGCGTGTCGTCACGGCCGGCGGCGATGGCCACCTGGGCGACGGCCGCGGCGAAGACCTCGCCGGGGACGGTGCCGGTCGCGTTCGGCATCTGCGGCAGGGCCGGGTACTCCTCCACAGGCAGGGTGTGGAGGGTGAACCGGGAGGTGCCGCAGACCACGGTCGCCCGTACACCGTCTGTGGAGATCTCCACCGGCCGGTTGGGCAGGGCACGCGAGATGTCGGCGAGCAGCCGGCCGGAGACCAGGACGGTGCCCTCCTCCTCGACCTCCGCCTCGACGTTCACCTGTGCGGAGACCTCGTAGTCGAAGCTCGACAGACTCAGCTGGCCGTCCTCGGCCTTGAGCAGCAGGCCAGCGAGGACAGGCGCCGGCGGACGGGCCGGGAGGCTGCGTGCCGCCCAGGCCACTGCCTCCGCGAGTACGTCGCGTTCCACCCGGATCTTCACCGTAAGCCGCCTCCTGCTGTTGCTACTGAGTCCTCCGACTCGGTGTCACCGCCCTCTGTGACGGGAAGGACACCGGGGACCAGTCTGACGCACGGCACTGACAGTAGGTGCCCGTCGGGGTCAAGTCGGTCCGAGGGGCAGCCGGGCGCGAGAGGGCGAGTTGTGCACAGCCCCCGCTTCAAAACGATTGCCGAGCTCTCTCTAGTCGGAAGTAGTAGTAGGGCCTGTGGATACGGTGGATAACCACGTTTGCCCAGCTCAGCGCAGGTTTTTTATCCACCGGCCCTGTGGGTGGAGGCGGTGGACAACCTGGCCCGTCTGTGGAGAACGGAAAGTTCTGCACACACCGCCCACAGGCTGAGGGCAGTTCTCCCCAGCTGTGTCCCCAGGAATACCCAGGTTTCCCACAACCCAATCCGGCAGCTTCCTGTGACGCCTTTCACTCGACGCGGTGAGTGGGGGCGTCGGGTTGCCGAACAGTGGACAGCCATGTGGAGAAGCCCGGGTTTGCTGGGGACAACCGCCCCCAGCCTGTGGGGTACCGGTGGACAACGCGACGCCGGGGCTGGGGACGGTGTGGTTTTCCACAGCCTGTGGAGATCCTTCGTCCACGATTCCACAGGCCCTTGAGCTGGGTGGATGTCGTGAGACCAGCCTCCCTGTGGACGCAGCTCGGGACAACTTCGCAGTCCCCAGTCTGTGGACGGAAGAAAGTCGCCGAATCTGTGGAGGAAGGCCGTAACCAGGCAGGTAATCGAACAAGGGATGACGGGCAGGAAACGGTCCACAGCCCCACAACCGTCGCCTCGGGCGCCCGTCGAGGCCGCCGGAGGGCTGTTTGAGGGGGGCGAGGGGCTGCCCCGGAGGCCGTTCGCGGGTGGCGAGGAGCTGCCGGAAGGCCGTCGCGGGGGCTGCCAGGCACGTCGTCGGCCGGGCGCCTGTGAACGGTCGAGGAGCCGGTCGTGGCGGGGGGATCAGGGTCCGTCCGTACGGCCGCGGAGGCCGACGGTATTGGGGTCGTTCGCGATGGGTCGTTAGCGACGGGGTCGTTCGCGACGGGGTCGTCGGCGCCGGAGTCGTCAGCGGGGGCGTCAGCGTGGGGACCGCCAGCTGGGGGCCGGAGTCGGCCGGTGCCCCGATGGGCCCGGGAACGCCGGAGGGCGCCCCGGGGGCGGGTGTGCCCCGGGGCGCCCTGCGCGCCCGCGTACGGCCGGCTCAGCCGTTCTTGATGCGGTTGGTCAGCTCGGTGACCTGGTTGTAGATCGAGCGCCGCTCGGCCATCAGCGCGCGGATCTTGCGGTCGGCGTGCATCACGGTGGTGTGGTCCCGGCCGCCGAACTGCGCGCCGATCTTCGGCAGCGACAGATCCGTCAGCTCGCGGCACAGGTACATCGCGATCTGCCGCGCGGTCACCAGCGCGCGCCCGCGCGAGGTGCCGCACAGGTCCTCCACCGTCAGCCCGAAATAGTCCGCGGTCGCCGCCATGATCGCCGTGGCGGTGATCTCCGGGGCGCTGTCCTCGCCGCCGGGGATGAGGTCCTTCAGGACGATCTCGGTCAGGCCCAGGTCCACCGGCTGCCGGTTGAGCGACGCGAACGCCGTCACCCGGATCAGCGCGCCCTCCAGCTCACGGATGTTCCGCGAGATCCGGGAGGCGATGAACTCCAGCACCTCCGGCGGCGCGTTCAGCTGCTCCTGGACCGCCTTCTTGCGCAGGATCGCGATCCGCGTCTCCAGCTCGGGCGGCTGGACGTCGGTGATCAGGCCCCACTCGAAGCGGTTGCGCAGCCGGTCCTCCAGCGTGACCAGCTGCTTGGGCGGCCGGTCGCTGGAGAGCACGATCTGCTTGTTGGCGTTGTGGAGCGTGTTGAAGGTGTGGAAGAACTCCTCCTGCGTCGACTCCTTGTCCGCCAGGAACTGGATGTCGTCGACGAGCAGGATGTCCATCTCGCGGTAGCGCTTGCGGAAGCTGTCGCCCTTGCCGTCGCGGATGGAGTTGATGAACTCGTTGGTGAACTCCTCCGAGCTGACGTACCGCACGCGCGTGCCCGGGTACAGGCTGCGCGCGTAGTGCCCGATGGCGTGCAGCAGATGGGTCTTGCCGAGCCCGGACTCCCCGTAGATGAACAGCGGGTTGTACGCCTTCGCCGGCGCCTCGGCGACCGCCACCGCCGCCGCGTGCGCGAAGCGGTTGGACGCGCCGATGACGAACGTGTCGAACAGGTACTTGGGGTTCAGCCGCGCGGTCGGCTCGCCGGGACCGCTCGCCGGCGCCGGCTGCGCGGCCAGCGGGCCCGGGGCACCGGTGGGCGGTCCGTCCGGACGGCCGGGGCCACCGCGGTGCGCCGCCGGATCCGGCAGCTCACGGCGGACCGGGTCGCGCTGGTCGTACTCGGTCCGGGACGGGTCGTACTCGCCCCGCGCGGTGTCGTAGTCGCCGCGCTGCTGTTCGTACGGCGGCCGGTCCATGCCCTGCGGGCGGTAGTCCTGGGACGGCGCGCCGTACGCGTCCGCGCCGGAGCCGTAGCCGTCCTGGGAGGACGGCGAGGCGTACGGGTCCCGCTCGGGGAAGCCGAGCCGGGGCTGCTGCCAGCCGTACTCGTCCTGCCCCGGGCGCGGCCAGGCGCCGGGCTCGGGCCGCTGGTACTCGGACGGATAGACCGGGCGGACCGTGGGGAGCGGGTCGGGGCGGCCGGCCGGGGGCTGTTCGGAGCGCGGCTCGCCGCCCGGCTGCTCGCCGCCGCGGGACCGGCCGTAGCCCTCGTACGGCCCCGAGGGCAGCTCCGGCTCCTCGTAGCGCGGCTTGGCCGGCTGCTGGACGGGAGGCGCCGGGGGGTCGCCCGCGGAGTCGTCCACGGTGATCGCGATCCGGATGGGACGGCCGCACTCCCGGCTCAGGGTCTCGCTGACGACGGGCGCCAGACGCCCCTCCAGCACGCCCTTGGCGAATTCGTTCGGCACGGCGAGAAGGGCGGTGTCGGCGACCAGCGCGAGCGGCTGGCAGCGCCGGATCCAGTGCTCGTCCTTGGCCTCCACACCCTGACCGCGGCCCTCGCCGAGCAGCTGTTCCAGTACTCGCGGCCACACTGCGGCAAGATCGGCAGGTACGTCAGCCACAGGGCACGCTCTCTCACAGGTCCCACGAACGTGTGGTTCGGGGACGGGTCGGGATGAAAATCGGGTCGGGCGGGGATAAGGGAACGAATCGGAGTCCAGCCACGGTAGTCAGCGCGGCGGGTACGGTTCAAGTTGTTGTCCCCAGCCTGTGGACAGTGTCCCCCGGCGGCCCTCGGTTTGACCGGATGGGTCGGCCCCGCGTACCGTAACCAGGTCGAGTTGTCGATGGCTGCTGCCGCCTGCCTCCGATGGGCACAGGTCACGTCAGGTGATCGGGAAGCGGTGCACTCGGGCGTGACGCGAGCTACTCGTGGGCGCACGGTGACAGCCAGGACGGCACCCCGCCACTACCGATTTTCTGGAGCCCCCGAGTGAGCAAGCGCACCTTCCAGCCGAACAACCGTCGTCGCGCGAAGACCCACGGCTTCCGGCTGCGTATGCGCACCCGTGCCGGCCGCGCGATTCTCGCGTCCCGCCGTAGCAAGGGTCGCGCCCGTCTGTCCGCCTGATCCCGGTCAGGTCATGACATCGTGCTGCCCACCGAGAACCGGCTGAGGCGGCGCGAGGACTTCGCGACCGCGGTACGACGAGGGCGTCGGGCAGGCCGCCCGACGCTCGTCGTCCACCTTCGTAGCGGTGCCACGGACCCGCACGCGCCTGGGGAGAGCGCTCCCCCGACGCGTGCGGGTTTCGTCGTCAGCAAGGCCGTGGGTGGCGCGGTCGTGCGCAACAAAGTGAAGCGCAGACTGCGCCACCTGATGCGTGACCGAGTCGGCCTGTTTCCCCCCGGTAGCCTGGTAGTCGTACGAGCGCTGCCCGGAGCGGGCGACGCAGACCACGCACAGCTGGCCCGAGACCTGGACGCCGCCCTTCAGCGGCTACTGGGAGGGGGCGCGCGATGAAGTACCCGCTGCTGGCTCTGATCAAGCTGTACCAGTGGACGATCAGTCCGCTGCTGGGGCCGGTATGCAAGTACTACCCGTCGTGCTCTCATTACGGCTACACGGCCATCGACCGGCACGGTGCCGTCAAGGGGACCGCACTGACCGCCTGGCGCATCCTGCGGTGCAATCCGTGGTCGCCGGGTGGCGTGGACCATGTTCCGCCGCGTAAGCGTCCGCGGTGGCACGAAATGCTGCGCGACGCCTGGCGCGCACGCAGGGGCGGGTCCTCCGCCGCCGAAACGGCCACCGAAGCGAAGCCACCAACGGAGTCTCCTTCGAGCCCGGCCGCAGAGACCTCGTCCCATGCCCAAGGAGCATGATTAGTGGACACGATTGCCAGCCTTTTCAGTTTCATCACCTGGCCCGTCTCCTGGGTCATCGTCCAGTTCCACAAGGTGTACGGGGCGATCTTCGGACCTGACACCGGGTGGGCCTGGGGCCTGTCCATCGTGTCCCTGGTGATCCTGATCCGCATCTGCCTGATCCCGCTCTTCGTGAAGCAGATCAAGGCGACCCGCGCGATGCAGACGCTCCAGCCGGAGATGAAGAAGATCCAGGAGCGCTACAAGAACGACCGGCAGCGTCAGTCCGAAGAGATGATGAAGCTGTACAAGGAGTCGGGCACCAACCCGCTCTCCTCGTGCCTTCCCATCCTGGCGCAGTCCCCGTTCTTCTTCGCCCTGTACCACGTGCTCTCCGGCATCGCGTCGGGCAAGAAGATCGGCGTCATCGACGCCGATCTGCTCGAAAGCGCCCGGAACGCGCACATCTTCGGTGCCCCGCTGGCCGCCAAGTTCTTCAGCAGCGACAGCCAGGTCAGCGCCCTGCACGCCTCGCTGACCGACGTTCGCGTCGTGACCGCGATCATGATCGTGCTGATGTCGGCGTCGCAGTTCTACACGCAGCGCCAGCTGATGACGAAGAACGTCGACACCACCGTGAAGACGCCGTTCATGCAGCAGCAGAAGATGCTGATGTACATCTTCCCGGTCATGTTCGCCGTCCTCGGCGTGAACTTCCCGGTCGGTGTCCTCATCTACTGGCTGACCACCAACGTGTGGACCATGGGCCAGCAGATGTACGTCATCCACAACAACCCGACCCCGGGTTCCAAGGCCCAGGCCGCCTACCTGGAGCGCCTGACCAAGCACGTCACGCACCACGGCAAGATCCGCCGGCGCAGCGAAAAGGCCATCGTGAAGGCGATCGTCGCCAAGGGCCGCGACCGCAACGAGTTCGAGCGCAAGTTCGTCAACGCGCTCAACAAGGCCGGTCTCGCCGCCCAGGCCGACGGCACCGTGACGAAGAGCGTGGCCCAGGCCGCGGCGGAGACCGAGGAAGGCGCGACCGCCGGTACCGCCACGGCCACCGCTACCACCCCCCGGCGCCAGCAGCCCAAGCGCCAGAGCAAGTCCCAGCGTCAGTCCGGCGGGACCAAGGCGGGTGACTCCCTGTCGCTGGAGAAGTCCGACGCACCGCAGGACGTCAAGCCCGCCGCTGCCAAGCAGCCCCAGAAGCCCGGCTCCGGCACCCGCAGCAAGGCCCAGTCCGGCCAGCGCAAGGGTGGCCCGCAGCGGCCCAAGTCCCCGTCCAAGAAGTAAGAAGGAGCCCATCCCGTGACGGAAGGCACCACCTCCGCCGCTGCCGAGGGTGCAGACACCCTCACCCGCCTGGAGCAGGAGGGTGAGATCGCGGCGGACTACCTGGAGGGTCTGCTGGACATCGCCGACCTCGACGGTGACATCGACATGGACGTCGAGGCCGACCGCGCCTCCGTGTCGATCATCAGCGACACCGGCAGCCGTGACCTGCAGAAGCTGGTCGGCCGGGACGGCGAGGTGCTGGAGGCCCTGCAGGAGCTGACGCGGCTGGCCGTGCACCGGGAGACCGGTGACCGCAGCCGGCTGATGCTGGACATCGCGGGCTACCGCGCCAAGAAGCGCTCCGAGCTGTCCGAGCTGGGCGCCAAGGCCGCCGCCGAGGCGAAGAGCAGCGGCGAGCCCGTGAAGCTCAAGCCGATGACCCCGTTCGAGCGCAAGGTCGTGCACGACGCGGTCAAGGCCGCTGGGCTGCGCAGCGAGTCCGAGGGCGAGGAGCCGCAGCGCTTCGTCGTCGTGCTGCCCGCCTGATCGGCCCCCGTTCCACCGGCCCCGTCTGTTGAGCAGGCGGGGCCGAACTTTGTCAGCCTGGTAGTTCTGGTGGCCGGTGCGCGAAGCGCCGGCGCTGTACGGAAGGACGGTCCCCGTGACGGAGGCAGCGGAGCTTCCCCCCGCACCCGAGCAGGCGCGGGAAGTGTTTGGTGAGCGCTTCGCCGATGCGGTCCGCTATGCGGAGCTGCTCGCCGAGGCAGGCGTGCAGCGCGGCCTGATCGGCCCGCGGGAAGTGCCCCGCCTGTGGGAGCGGCACCTGCTGAACTGCGCGGTGCTCTCCGAGGCCGTTCCGGAGGGGGTGACGGTCTGCGACGTCGGCTCCGGCGCGGGACTGCCGGGCATCCCTCTGGCCCTGGTCCGCGACGACCTCAACATCACCCTGCTGGAACCCCTGCTGCGGCGCACCAACTTCCTCACCGAGGTCGTGGAGCTGCTCGGCCTGGACCATGTCACCGTGGTGCGCGGCCGGGCCGAGGAGGTCATGGGCAAGCTGCCGCCGGTCCATGTGGTGACGGCACGGGCCGTGGCCCCGCTGGACCGCCTGGCGACCTGGGGCATTCCGCTGCTGCGCCCGTACGGCGAGATGCTCGCCCTCAAGGGCGACACCGCCGAGGAGGAGCTGAAGGCGGCGGCCGCCGCGCTGAGCAAGCTCGGGGCGGTGGAGACGTCCATCCTGCATGTGGGTGAGGGCCTGGTGGATCCGCCGTCCACCGTCGTGCGGGTCGAGGTCGGGGAGAGCCCGGGCGGTGTGCGCTTCGCCGCGAAGCGGGCCAAGGCCGCCCGCACCGGCCGGGTCCGCCGACGTCGGTAATCCGGAGGACGGGTGGGCGTCGGTGGGCCGGGGGGGGCCTGCCGACGCTGACCCGTCCTGACGACGGAACGTACTCCACACAAGCTGCCGGACCCGGGCGAGCCGGAGTGTCGCAAAGGTCCGGTCGCAGCCGCTGTGCATCGTGTTTCACGTGAAACGTCGCTCACTGCTGCACGGCATCATCAGTCGTGGCCGCGCTGCGGCCGAACCTCGCGACCGGAAGCCTCTCGGCGCCCTCGGAGAGGACCCCGATTCCCCGCAGGTCCCGCCCCGATCCCTGGAGGCTCCGTCCCTCTCCAGGGGCACGGAGTTGTCCACAGAGGTGGATTTCTCCACAGATGGCCAGGCCTCACTGGTTCACGACCCCGAAGACATGGGAGGCTCTGTTCATCGCGAGCCTGAAGTCGAGGAGAGTGAATCCTTGCGGTCCGACGCCAACATCGCGGGACCGATGACCGATCCGGTCCCCGGTCCCCGTACCGAGTCGATGGGAGCGGATGTTTCACGTGAAACACCGCCCCCGATGGACGACACTCCGATCGGTCGAGCGGCCCAACTGGCGGTGGAGGCTCTCGGCCGCGCCGGCGCAGGCCTGCCGCGACCGGAGCAGACCCGAGTCATCGTGGTCGCCAACCAGAAGGGCGGCGTGGGCAAGACGACGACGACCGTCAACCTTGCCGCCTCGCTGGCTCTGCACGGTGGCCGGGTCCTGGTGATCGACCTCGACCCGCAGGGCAACGCGTCCACCGCCCTCGGGATCGACCACCACGCCGAGGTTCCGTCCATCTACGACGTGTTGGTGGAGAGCAAGCCACTCGCCGAGGTGGTCCAGCCCGTCCTCGACGTCGAGGGTCTCTTCTGCGCCCCGGCCACCATCGATCTCGCCGGTGCGGAGATCGAGCTGGTGTCCCTGGTGGCCCGGGAGAGCCGGTTGCAACGGGCCATCCAGGCGTACGAGCAGCCGTTGGACTACATCCTCATCGACTGCCCGCCCTCGCTGGGCCTGTTGACGGTCAACGCGCTCGTCGCGGGCGCCGAGGTGCTGATTCCGATCCAGTGCGAGTACTACGCGCTGGAGGGCCTCGGACAACTCCTGCGCAACGTCGACCTGGTGCGGGGGCACCTCAACCCCACCCTGCATGTGTCGACCATCCTGCTCACCATGTACGACGGCCGGACGCGTCTCGCCTCCCAGGTCGCGGAAGAGGTGCGCAGCCACTTCGGTGACGAGGTGCTGCGGACGAGCATTCCCCGCTCGGTCCGTATCTCCGAGGCGCCGAGTTACGGGCAGACGGTGCTGACTTACGATCCAGGATCGAGCGGTGCCCTCTCGTACCTTGAGGCGGCCCGGGAAATCGCGCTGAGGGGCGTCGGCATCAGCTATGACGCGAGCCAGGCCCACATCGGCGCCCAGAAAGACCAGAGCATGGTGGAGGGGATTCAGTGAGCGAGCGACGGAGGGGTCTGGGCCGTGGTCTCGGCGCACTGATCCCCGCTGCCCCGACCGAGAGGACGCCGGCACCCGCGGCGCTGGGAGGGGGAGGTTCCACCTCGCCCGCAGCGGTCCCGGTGCTGACCGGCGACCGCGGAGTGGCCGCGGCCAAGGTGGCCACGCTGCCGCCCACCGCGCAGGACATCGAGGCGGTTCGGGCGAGCCTCGCCGCCGAGGTGCCCGCGCCCCCGGTGGGTGCCCACTTCGCCGAGATCCCCCTGGACGCCATCACGCCGAACCCGCGCCAGCCGCGCGACATCTTCGACGAGGACGCGCTTCAGGAGCTGGTCACCTCCATCAAGGAGGTCGGCCTCCTGCAGCCGGTCGTGGTACGGCAGACGGGGCCCGGTCGGTATGAGCTGATCATGGGCGAGCGCCGCTGGCGCGCGTGCCGTGAGGCCGGTCTGGAGGCCATCCCGGCCATCGTGCGGGCCACGGAGGACGAGAAGCTCCTCCTGGACGCGCTGCTGGAGAACCTGCACCGCGCGCAGCTGAACCCCATCGAAGAGGCCGCTGCCTACGACCAGCTGCTGAAGGACTTCAACTGCACCCACGACCAGCTGGCCGACCGGATCGGGCGCTCCCGTCCGCAGGTGTCCAACACGCTGCGTCTGCTGAAGCTGTCCCCGACCGTCCAGAAGCGGGTGGCCGCCGGGGTGCTCTCGGCCGGCCACGCCCGCGCGCTGCTGGCCGTGGAGGACTCCGAGGAACAGGACCGGCTGGCCCATCGGATCGTCGCCGAGGGCCTGTCGGTGCGGTCCGTGGAAGAGATCGTGACGCTGATGGGCTCACGGCCTCAGAAGGCCTCGCGCTCCCGAGGGCTCCGGGCCGGTTCCGTGCCTTCCCCGGCACTGAACGAGCTGGCCACCCGGCTGTCGGACCGCTTCGAGACCCGGGTGAAGGTCGAGCTGGGACAGAAGAAGGGCAAGATCACCGTCGAGTTCGCCTCCGCCGAGGACCTCGAAAGGATCCTCAGCACGCTCGCCCCGGGCGAGAAGCTGGCCCTCCAGAAGAGCCTTCAGGACGGCGACGGCGACGAGACGCAGGACTGATTCCCAGACGTTCGCGTCTGCCGAGCAGTGGAGCGGGTCGTGTCCGGTGTGTACCGGAACACGGCCCGCTCTTTGCTTTGGCACGGTATCGAGTGAATCGGATCGTGGATACGATGCGATCAGCTAGGGCATATCCACCGGTCAGCAGCTGACAGCCGCTCGCGATGCGGCGGGCGAAGGAAGCGAGGATCAGCCTTCATGGGGCGTCGGCTCGTGCCGCTCACTCTGGACAACCTTCAGGATCTTCCCGATCGCTGTCGCTCCTGTGTCTTCTGGGAGCTGGACCCCGTCAGCGGCGAAGCGGCGGTGGCCGCGGGCACCACCGCGCTGGAGAAGGAAGCCTGGATCTCCGCCGTCCTGCTGGACTGGGGATCGTGCGGACGGGTGGTGTACGTCGATGACGTCCCGGCGGGTTTCGTGCTCTACGCCCCACCGGCCTATGTCCCGCGCTCGACGGCCTTCCCCACGAGCCCGGTCGCGCCGGACGCCGTGCAATTGATCACCGGGTTCGTCCTGCCCGGCTATCAGGGGCAGGGCCTGGGCCGGGTGCTGGTGCAGACGGTCGCCAAGGATCTGCTGCGCCGGGGCTTCAAGGCGATCGAGGCGTTCGGGGACGCCCGCTGGGAGCAGCCGGCCTGTCTGCTGCCCGCAGACCATCTGCTGGCCGTGGGCTTCAAGACGGTCCGGCAGCATCCCACGCATCCGCGGCTGCGGCTGGAGCTGCGGTCCACGCTCTCCTGGAAGGAAGACGTGGAGATGGCACTGGACCGGCTTCTGGGAGCGGTCCAGAAGGAACCGGCGCTGAGGCCGCTCTAACGAGAGACCGCTCCGGCGTGGGGCCGTTATAGCGATGGGGCCAACCCGAGCGGGTTGGCCCCATCGTGTTTCACGTGAAACGTCACTTCGTGATGAACTCGTCGAGGTCGCGCAGGAGCGCCGCCTTCGGCTTGGCACCCACGATCGTCTTGGCGACATCGCCGCCCTGGTACACGTTCAGGGTGGGGATGGACATGACGCCGTACTTGGCGGCCGTGCCCGGGTTCTCGTCGATGTTGAGCTTGACGATCTGGATCTTGTCACCGTGCTCGGCCGCGATCGCCTCAAGAGACGGAGCGATCATGCGGCACGGGCCGCACCACTCGGCCCAGAAGTCCACCAGAACGGGCTTGTCGCTCTTGAGGACCTCCTCCTCGAAGGTAGCGTCGGTCACAGTCTTCACGTTGCCGGCCACAGTGGGCTCCTTACCTCGGTTACGCGGTGGGGCGGGGGAAGGGAAAGGTCAGACAGTCGTCTTCTCGGGCTCCGCCTGCTCCTCGTCCGCGAGGGCAGCGAGGTAGCGCTCGGCGTCCAGAGCGGCGGAGCAGCCGGTACCGGCCGCGGTGATCGCCTGGCGGTAGGTGTGGTCGACCACGTCACCGGCGGCGAACACACCGGTCACGTTGGTACGGGTGGACGGCGAGGCGACCTTCAGGTAGCCCTCCTCGTCCAGGTCCAGCTGGCCCTTGAACAGCTCGGTGCGCGGGTCGTGACCGATGGCGATGAACAGGCCCGTCACGGGCAGCTCGGACAGCTCGCCGGTCTTGACGTTCCGCAGCTTCAGGCCAGAGAGCTTCTGGTCACCCTGGATCTCGGCGACCTCGCTGTCCCAGACGAACTTGATCTTCGGGTCGCCGAAGGCACGCTCCTGCATCGCCTTGGAGGCGCGCAGGGTGTCCCGGCGGTGGACGATCGTCACCGACTTGGCGAACCGCGAGAGGAACGTGGCCTCCTCCATCGCGGTGTCGCCGCCGCCGATCACGGCGATGTCGTGGTCCTTGAAGAAGAACCCGTCACAGGTGGCGCACCAGGAGACACCGCGGCCCGAGAGCACGTCCTCGTTCGGCAGTCCCAGCTTGCGGTGCTGGGAGCCGGTGGTGACGATGACGGCCTTCGCCCGGTGGACGGTGCCCGCGGTGTCGGTGACGGTCTTGATCTCACCGGTCAGATCGACGGAGACGACGTCGTCCGGAACGAGTTCGGCGCCGAAGCGTTCGGCCTGGGCGCGCATGTTGTCCATGAGGTCCGGCCCCATGATGCCGTCGCGGAAGCCCGGGAAGTTCTCGACCTCGGTGGTGTTCATCAGCGCACCGCCCGCGGTGACGGCGCCTTCGAACACCAGGGGCTTCAGCGATGCACGGGCGGTGTACAGCGCCGCCGTGTAGCCTGCGGGCCCGGAGCCGATGATGATCACATTACGGACATCGCTCACGGCTTGATTCCTCGTCTCTGGTCTGCGTCAGTCGACCGGTGAGAGCCCCTTTCGGGACTCTCACCCCACCCAACGGATCCTACGGGGCGTGCATTCCCGGTGTGTCCGGGCACACGCATGCCCCAGGGCGCTGAAGGAGTGGAGCAGCGGTCTCAGGGACGCGCGAGGGACCGCTTCAGCAGGACCTTGCCGGGCGCCGAGGGCTGGTGCTGTACGCAGGATGCGTCGACCACATAGGCCGTGACCCGCTGGCTGTCACGGGTGTCGGCCACCACGACGAGGTAGGCGGACCTGCCCGCGTAGGTTCCCGTCTTGGCGCCGAGCACGTCGGCGCTCTCCCGGAGCGTCTGCCGGACACAGTCGGGTACCGGGACCGCGGTCCGGAGCAAGGTGTTCGGTCCCTCGGTGGCCCCGAACGAGTGCGATCCGTCGTCCGGGCGTTGCCGGGGCCTGTCACCGCCGTGCGGCAGCGTCTTGTCGGCGGTGAGAAGGGAGTGGACCTGGTTCTCCACACTGTCGCCGGAGAAGGTGCCGGCCGAGGCGGTCGGTGTCCTCTGGGCCGACGGGTGGTCGGAGGTGCCGGACAGGGACGTCACGAGCAGGCTTCCAGCGCCCAGGACCGCGGCCGTGAGCACGGCGCCCAGGACGATCCGACCGCGCCGTCGGCCACGCTCGGTGCCCTTGCGTCCCGGCCCGGTCGCCGCACGGGGACGCCCAGTCGGGCGGGCGGCGGGCTGATCGGCTGGACGCTCGTGACGGTGATCCCCTGGAAGCTCGGCACGGTGATCCGCAGCGAGCGATGTTTCACGTGAAACATGGCCCGTGGCGTTGTCGGCACCCGGGCTCCGCGCGGCCTCGGCGGCGAGGGCGGTGTCGAGACGTGTGGCGATATCGTCCGGCATGCGCTCCGGCGACGGCATGGATCCGAGGAGGCCCCGGATCTCTTCCAACGAGGCGTACACGTCCGCGCACCAGGCGCAGACGTCCAGGTGGCGTCGTACGTCCCTGTCCCGGTCCGGTGCGAGCAGGCCCTCGGTGAGGTCGGAGATCTCCGCGACGTCCGGGTGCCCGGTCGTATCCGTCGTCGACGTCACCCTCGCCCACCTCCGCCCTTCACTACTGCTGACTCGCTTGGTCCCGCACCCTTGGAATGTCCGCTCGGTGACCCCGTCGCCGGTGGGACGGATGGCCCTGGTCGCCGGTTCCGTCCCGGGCCGTTTTCCTTGGCGTCCCCGGTCTCGCCCGGCTGTGGACGTCCGGTGCCTTCGGGCCGCAGATGCGTGAGCAGGGGCAGCAGCCGGGCCCGGCCCCGGGCACACCGGCTCTTCACCGTCCCCGTCGGCACCTCCAGGATCCGCGCGGCCTCCGCCACGGGGTAACCCTGCATGTCCACCAGGACCAGAGCGGCGCGCTGTTCCGGCGGCAGGGTGCCGAGAGCTTCGAGGAGCTGGCGGTGCACGTCCTTCCGCTCGGCCGGCGCCGAGGCCGCCTCATGTGGCTCCAGCAGCTGCTCCAGCCGCTCGGTGTCGTCCACCGGAGCCGTCTTGCGGGAGGCGGCCTTCCGCGCCCGGTCCAGGCAGGCGTTCACGGTGATCCGGTGCAGCCAGGTCGTGACGGCCGACTGGCCCCGGAAGGTGTGGGCGGCCCGGTAGGCCGACACCAGGGCGTCCTGAACGGCGTCCGCCGCTTCTTCCCGGTCCCCCAGCGTCCGCAGGGCCACCGCCCAGAGCCGGTCCCGATGCCGTCGCACGATCTCACCGAAGGCTTCCGGGTCGCCTTCCACGTGGCGGGCGAGCAGATCCCGGTCGTCCACTCCGTCGTATCCGGCGCCCTCCGCCATCTGCCCCCTCCGGTCCGGGTGAGACGTCAGCCCGTGAACTTCACTTCGCCGATGGCCTGCTTGTAACCGGCGCTGGCGTACAGGGCGGAGTCATAGCCCGAGTTCGGCACGGCCGTCAGCCAGACGAGGACGTACTGCGTGGTGACCTGCTTGGCCACCTTCACCGTCGCGGTGGTGCTCGTGGTCGTGGCGTCACCGATCTTGGTCATGGAGTCCAGCGAGGCCGGCGACAGCGAGTCCGCGGCGTACAGCTCGACCGTGGTGTGGTCGCCGCTGTAGCGGAGGTCGACGGTGGCCGTGCTGAGCTTCTTGGCCGAGCCGAGGTCGTACACGATGCCGACGCCGGGTTTGAACGGCGCGATCGGCGGACCCTCGTTGAAGCTCTTGGTCTTCCAGTACGTCGAGGTGTTGCCGTCGTAGGTGTTGGGGACGTTGCCGGGGCTCTGGGCGCCGCCCTCGGCGACGAACTCCCGGCCGTTCTGGATCTTTATCGGAACCGGCTTCGGCTTCACGGCGTTCTTGCCGCCGCCGTCCGTCGTCTGGCTCTTGTTGGTGTCGTCCGGCTTGTCGCCCTGGTCCATCAGGGCGTCCGCCAGCTGCCAGCTGCCCAGGCCCAGCGCCGCGATGAGCAGGGCCGACACCGCCCACTTCAGGGCCTTGCCGGTGCGGCTCTGCAAGGGGGGCGGCGGGGGCACGATGGGCTGGGCGGCACCGGCGTGCGGCGCGGGGCGGCCGTAGCTGCCCTGTTGGTAGGCCGTGGGCTGGTAGTCCGGCGGTGCCGCGAACGCCGGCTCGGGCGGGCGGATGCGCGGCATCTCGCCGATCGCCTTCACCAGCTCCTCCGGCGTGGTGCACGGCGCCTCGTGACGGGACGCCGTGGCCCCGTCGTTGACCAGGGCGCGCATGCACAGCTCGGACAGGCCGCGGTGCACACCGGCCCGCACCTGGTCCGGGGGGATGAGACCGATGTCCTTGGGCAGGCCGGCCAGACCGTAGGCGTCGTTCTCGTACGGCCAGCGCTGGGTCAGCGCCGCGTACAGCAGGGCTCCGATCGCCTCGGTGTCGGCGCGTTGCGGGGTGGTGGAGCTGATGCCGCGCAGCGCCGCGTTCACGGCGAGGCCGCGGATGCGCCACTGGCCGGTGGAGGTGCGCAGGACGGCGTTCGGGTTCAGCCGCAGATGGGCGAGGCCCTCCCGGTGCGCGGCGGCCATGGCCGCCGCGACCTGGCTGACCAGCTGGTAGGCGTCGTGCGGCTCCAGCGGGCCGCCGGTGAGGAGGGTGGACAGCTCGGTGGCGTCGGGCAGCCACTCGTGGACGACGTAGACGAGGTCGTTCTCCTCGACGGCGTCGAGGACCTGGACGAAGCGGGGGTCGCCGAGGAGCGCGGAGGAACGGGCGGCGGCGAGGACGGAGCGGGCCCGGGCATGGTCCGCGGGCAGGACGTGGACGCCGACGGCCCGGCGGAGCTTCTCGTCGACCGCACGCCAGCTGCTGAACCCGTCCAGACGGGTGACGCACTCCTCCAGTCGGTAGCGCCTGGCGAGCTTGTGACCGCTGTGCAACTCCGGCGTGGAGGCCTTCCGTCCGGGACCCTCGGTGCCGCCGCTCCCCTGTGCCTCGTCGCTGTCCGTGTCCCGCTCCGGGTTCTTGGCCACCCCGTCGGCCGTGGACTGGTCCGCCTTGGCGGTCAGCGGCTGCTCACCGCTGGTATCTGCCACGTCGACGGCAGCTGTGCTCCGTTCCGCCACCGTCGTCCCTGCCTCCCCATCCGTTGCACGCTGTCCGACGCCGAAACCAATTGTGCCCACAGTCCGCCGCTATGCACGACACACGGCGGCGGACGATGGTTGTGCGCCTACCCTCGCCTCAACGCCCCAGACGTCCCCGCACCATTCCGACGAGCGAGTTGAGTTCCTCGATGCGCATCCGCCGGGCGGCGACGAAGAAGACGCCGAACAGGACGGCACCGCCGGCGATCAGCGCGGCGAAGGAGCCGGTGACGCCGAGGCCCAGGGTGTGCCCGACGCCGTAGCAGGCCGCTCCGCTGAGCAGGGCGGCCGGCACCGAGGCGATACCCAGGCGCGCGTACGTGCGCAGCACCCGGCCCCCGTCCAGGTCCCCGCCCAGCCGCTTGCGCAGCCGGCGCCAGGCGATGCCCACCCCGATGGCGTAGGCGAGACCGTAGGCGGCGGCCATGCCCGCGACGGCCCAGCGCGCCGGCAGCAGGAAGTAGCACAGGGCCGCGGCGCCGGCGTTGACGGCGGCCACGATGACCGTGTTGTAGAAGGGGGTGCGGGTGTCCTCGTACGCGTAGAAGGCACGCAGGACGACGTACTGCACGGAGTAGGGGATCAGGCCGAGACCGAAGGCCATCAGCATGTAGCCCATGTTGGTGGCCGCGCCCGTACCGGCGGAGCCGAAGATCAGCGTGCACATCGGGACGCCGAGCGAGACGAACCCGAACGCGATGGGCACGATGGCGACGGCGGTGGTGCGCAGGCCCTGGGAGATGTCGTCGCGGATGGCACCCGTGTCGTTCTCCGAGGCCGAGCGCGAGATACGCGGCAGCAGCGCGGCCATCAGGGACACGGTGATGATGGCCTGCGGCAGGCCCCAGATCAGCTGGGCGTTGGCGTAGGCGGCGAAACCGGTGCCCTTGACGCCGGAGTCCGCGCCGGCGGCGGTCGACAGCTGGGTCACGACCATGGCGCCCGCCTGGTTGGCGAGGACGAACAGGACCGTCCACTTGGCGAGCATCGCGGCCTTGCCCAGGCCGTGGCCCTTCCAGTCGAAGCGCAGCCGGATCCGGAAGCCGGTCTCGCGCAGGTAGGGGATCATCGCCAGGGCCTGGACGACCAGGCCGAGCAGCACGCCGACGCCGAGCAGCCGCTGGCCCTCCGGCGGGATGCTGGTGACGTCCATGTGGGAGTTGGCGGCGGTGCCGTAGACCCAGATGAACATGCCGAGCGTCACGATGATGACGATGTTGTTCAGGACCGGGGTCCACATCATCGCGCCGAACTTCCCGCGCGCGTTGAGGATCTGCCCCATCACCACGTGGATGCCCATGAAGAAGATCGAGGGCAGGAAGTAACGGGTGAAGGTGACCGCGACCTCGTTGGCCTCGGGGTCGCTGGCCACGGGGTTGGCCAGCAGCCGCACCAGCAGCGGCGCGGCGAACATCGCGAGTCCGGTCAGCGCGGCCAGCGCGACCATCACCAGGGTCAGCAGCCGGTTGGCGAAGGCCTCGCCGCCGTCCTCGTCCTCCTTCATGGAGCGCACGAGCTGGGGCACGAACACGGAGTTCAGACCGCCGCCGACGGTGAGGATGTAGATCATGGTCGGCAGCTGGTAGGCCACCTGGAAGGAGTCGGCGAGGAAGCCGAGGCCGAGCGCGGCGGCGATCAGCGCGGAGCGGATGAAACCGGTCAGGCGGGAGACCATCGTGCCCGCCGCCATCACGGCGCTGGACTTCAGCAGCCCGGCGGCCTTCCCGCCCTTCTTCGCGGGAGCCACCGGAGCCACCGGAGCCACCGCACCGGCGGGGGTGTCACCGGCCGCGGGGACCTCCGGCTGGACGGAGGCGGAGTCCGCGGCGACGGCCGGCGCGGGGTCCGCGGACTGCGCCGGGTAACCGGGTGCGGCGGGACCGGCCGGGTAGCCGCCGGCGTACGCGTGGCCCTGCTGCGGGGCCTGCCCGTACTGCTGCGGGTACTGGCCGTGGACGGCCGGGGGATCCATCGGCGCGTGTCCGCCGCTGTGCTGCTGGTCCTTGAAGAGATGGGCGAAGGCGTCCGGCTCCTGGTACTCCTCGCCGGAGTGCGTGACCAGATCGTCCACGCCCACGAACTGGGTCGTGCGCGGGTCCTCGCCGTACGGCAGGTACTGGGTGGCGGCGGCGCCCGGCTCGGGCGCGGGCGGCTGCGCCCACACGCGGGGATCGGGGGCGTAGGGCGACTGGGCGGGCGGTGCGTACGGCTGCTGCTGCGGGTCGTAGGAGCCCGGGGGTGGTGGCGGGTGCGCGGCACGGTCGTAGAGCGCCTCGGCGACCGGGTCCTGTGCGGCCAGGTCGTGCGCCCGGTAGGGATCCTGCTCGTAGGCATCCTGCAGATACATGTCCGCCGCGTGCTGCGGCGGCACCTGGCCGGGCTCGGGCGGCGGCTCGGGGTAGCCCGAGCCGGCCGCGCCCTGGCCGCGATCACCGTCGTACGGCGCGTTCATGCTTACCCCACCTCATCGTCCCGGGCCCACCGGCCACGACATCGCTCAACGGTCCACTCTCTCACCCGTCCCGGACGGGTCGGCGCTTTCCGGTGCGGTGTCCGGCGCAGGGTCACTCGGCTGGTCCGGGTGATCTGCCCCGGAGGCGGAGCCGGACTCCTGCGGGAGACGGCTCTCGGGTGCCCCGGGGTTCCCGGGCTCGTCCGGGTCCTGTGCCGCCGTGTCGGGGTCGTCGTCCTCGGGCTGCCGGGCGGCGGCGCGCTTGCGCTGGGTGTACATCCGGAAACCGGCGAGGACCAGGAGCAGGACACCACCGCCGATGACCAGCATCACGGTGGGGGTGACCTCCGTGACCTTCACGTCGAAGGTGACGGGTTCGCCGTACTTGCGGCCGTCCTCGGTGTACAGCTGGGCGATGACCGTGACGCGGCCGTTGGCGTTGGCCGAGGTGGTGAACTTCACCGACTGGCTGTGCCCGCCGGAGACCTCCACGTGCTGCTCGAAGTAGGCCTTGCCGCCGATTTCCAGACGCGTCGGCATGGTCGACTCCAGGCGCAGCACCAGGTGGCCGACGGGCTGGACCAGGTTGTTCTGGACGGTCACCGGGATGGTGGCACTGCGGCCCGAGAGCTTGGTCTCGGACTTGTCGATCAGCTTGACCTGGTCGACCAGCTCGTCGAGCCAGGCCTCCACGCCGTCCCGGTAGCCTTCCGCCGCGTCGCGGTCGCCCCGCCAGGACGTGGACATGTCCCGGTTTATGGCCCGTCCGAACGGGGTGACGACACGGGACTGGTCGCTGAGGATCACGCGGAAGCTGTCGAGCTTGGTCTGGGTGCGGGCGATCTGCTCGAAGGCCGTGCGCGGCAGGTCCTGCCGGCGCAGCGAGGAGGGGTAGGCGGACGCCGGGGGGATGCGGGTGGTCGCGGACGGGTCGGGCTTGTCCTTGGCGGTCGCGGTGAGGTCCTGGGGCTGGGACCAGGTGCCGCCCTGGAGCGCCTTCACCGCTGCCGCCATCGCCTGCGCCTGGCTCGCCGTGGGCATGCGCTGCGGGGCGACGAGGATGCTGCGCTGCTTGTCGGTCTGCGTGTTCACTTCCAGGCTCTGGGCCAGGAACCGCTGCACGGCCAGGGTGGCCGAGCCCGCCTTCGTCAGATCGCCCTCGAACGCCGTGGACAGCCGGCTGTCGGCGACCACGGCCGTGGTGCCCCCGCCGACCGGGCGGGCGGCGGAGGGCGTGTACGGCAGCCCGGCGGTCTCCTGGAGGCTGTCGCTGCGGGCGATTACCCGGTCGGCTCCGGCAGAGGTCGCCACCTTCATGATCGACCGGTCCACGGCGCCGTCGACCGGCCAGGCGAAATCGGTGCTCGGGGTGACGTGGAGCACGGTCTTGACGGTGGTCGCGGCGACGTCGGTGGCGTCCTTGAGGTGACTGAGCGAGCCGGTGACGCTGGTGCCGTTGTGCGCGAGGGAGGCCAGGTCGGGGTCGGCGAAGGGCAGGGCGACGACCTCCTTGCCGGCCACCGCCTTCTGCAGGGCGGCCAGCCACTGCTTGGCCAGCGCCTGGTGCTCGCGCGGGCCGGGGGTGCTCGTACCGTCGGCGACCTGGAGCCGGTAGTTGCCCACGGCCATCGCATCGACCGAGGCCAGCAGATCCGGGTCGATCACCCAGGTGACGTCGAGATCCTTGCCCAGGTCCACCATCTGGGCGAGCCGGCCACCCGGTGCCAGTTCCTTCGCCAGGTCGTCATCGAGGAATTCCGGTGTCTGGAGGTCACCCGCGCCGGTCTTGGCCGTCATGTGGACCGTGGAGAGCAGCGGCCATAGGACCGTCGTCCTGGTCTTGGTGTCGGCGTCGGACGGCTGCCACGGCAGGAAGGTCCGCTGGATGCCGAGCACCCGGGGCCAGGGCTGGGCGGAGGTCTCGCCGGAAAGGGCGACGTCGAACTCGTAGACCCCGTCGTCACCGAGGCCCAGCTTGTCGACGGGGACGGAGATGCTGAAGTGCTGGGAGACGCCCGGGGCGAGCTTGTCGAACTTCTCCTCGTACTTGTCGCCGACCTCGGAGCCGGTGCCGCCCTGCGGATCGTCGGAGTGCCGGGCGACGGAGTCGATGTCCGAGCGGGTGGTCAGCTGGGGGCCGACCCGGAGTCCCACATGGGCGTCGGTGACGGCCTGCTTGCCGTGGTTGGTCACCGTGCCGGACACGGTCAGCGTGTCGCCGTCCGTGGGGGCACTGGGGGTGAGCGAGTCCAAGGCGACGGACACCGAGTCGGAGGAGGCGGCCTGCGCGGGCGCGGCGACGGGCAGCTGGAGCAGACCGGCCAGCAATGGCGCGCCGGTGAGCAGGGCTCCGGCACGCCGCAGCCACCGGCGGGCAGGTGAGGCACTGGTCCCCTGGAAGTCAGCCGCCTCGGCCACGCGCTCGCCCGTCCCTCGTCGTCGTCAGTGGTCGTCGGAATGTGCGTCCACGCATGGTAACGATGCGCGCTGAAGGGAAGTGCCGCGGTCTCCTTCACAAGATCGGCGAACAACCGTGGCGCGTCCCCTATATCCAGTATCGAGGGGAGAGCGGCCTTACGCCGCGAGAGCTGCGCTTGTGGTGGGTATGCCAGGAGCTGTCCCACCACTCCGGCGGGGCGGTGGGTGACGAGCGCCCGCCGAAGACCGCCACCGGCCACGCCGCCCCCGCGGGCGCGGGGCACGTACCCTCTTCTGTTGTGCCGAACCCCAACGAAGACACTCCCTCTGCCCTGAGCCAGGCGCAGCAGCGCGCGGTCGCCGAGCTGCTGCGGGTGGCGCCCGTCGCCGACGATCTCGCCCGCCGTTTCCAGGAGGCCGGGTTCTCGCTCGCCCTGGTCGGTGGATCGGTCCGTGACGCGCTGCTCGGCCGGCTCGGTAACGACCTGGACTTCACCACCGACGCCCGCCCCGAGGACGTACTGAAGATCGTCCGGCCATGGGCGGACGCCGTCTGGGAGGTGGGGATCGCCTTCGGTACGGTCGGCGCGCACAAGGGCGGCTACCAGATCGAGATCACCACCTACCGGTCGGAGGCGTACGACCGCACCTCGCGCAAGCCGGAGGTGTCGTACGGCGACTCCATCGGGGAGGACCTCGTCCGGCGCGACTTCACGGTGAACGCGATGGCCGTGGCGCTGCCGGAGAAGACGTTCATCGATCCGCACGGTGGCCTGGAGGACCTCGCCGCCCGTGTGCTGAGGACGCCGGGCACGCCCGAGGAGTCCTTCTCGGACGATCCCCTGCGGATGATGCGGGCCGCCCGGTTCGCCGCCCAGCTGGACTTCACGGTGGCCCCCGAGGTCGTCACGGCCATGACGGAGATGGCCGGGCGGATCGAGATCGTCTCGGCGGAGCGGGTCCGGGACGAGCTCAACAAGCTCATCCTGTCCGCGCACCCGCGCAAGGGGCTGACGCTGCTGGTCGACACCGGGCTCGCCGAGTACGTGCTGCCCGAGCTGCCGGCGCTGCGCCTGGAGAGCGACGAGCACCACCGGCACAAGGACGTCTACGAACACACGCTGATCGTCCTGGAGCAGGCGATCGCGCTGGAGGAGGACGGCCCCGACCTCACCCTCCGGCTGGCCGCGCTGCTGCACGACATCGGCAAGCCGCGCACCCGCCGCTTCGAGAAGGACGGCCGGGTCTCCTTCCACCACCACGAGGTGGTCGGCTCCAAGATGACCAAGAAGCGCATGACCGCCTTGAAGTACTCCAACGAGCTGGTGAAGGACGTCTCCCGGCTGGTCGAACTCCATCTGCGATTCCACGGCTACGGCACCGGGGAATGGACGGACTCGGCGGTCCGCCGCTATGTCCGGGACGCGGGCCCGCTGCTGGACCGTCTGCACAAGCTGACCCGCTCCGACTGCACCACGCGCAACAAGCGGAAGGCGGTGGCGCTCTCCCGGGCCTACGACGGCCTGGAGAAGCGGATCGCCCAGCTGAAGGAGCAGGAAGAGCTGGACGCCATCCGCCCCGACCTCGACGGCAACCAGATCATGGAGATCCTGGGAGTGGGGCCCGGCCCGGCCATCGGCAAGGCGTACAAGCACATGCTGGAGCTGCGCCTGGAGCACGGCCCCATGGAGCACGATGTCGCGGTGGCGGCCCTCAAGGAGTGGTGGGCCGCGCAGAGCTGAGCCGGACCCGGGGGTGTTTCACGTGAAACACCCCCGGGGCGGCGACACCGAGGGCCGATGTTTCACGTGAAACGTCGGCCCTCGGCCCGTCCTGGCGGGACTCCGGGCGGGCTCACCGGTTCATCGCCGCCCGAAGCGTGCCAGGGCCAGGGCGATCACGCCGTAGATGAGGGCGACCAGCAGCACCAGCACTGCCGAGCGGCCGTCCGGCGGCAGCATCAGCGCAGCCACCCCCGCCGCTCCGACGAAGGCGACGTTGAAGAGGACGTCGTACAGGGAGAAGACCCGGCCACGGAAGCCGTCCTCCACGGACGCCTGGACGATCGTGTCCGTGGCGATCTTGGCTCCCTGGGTGATCAGCCCCAGGACGAAGGCGGCGACCATGAGGGGTCCGGTGGTGAACGGGAGTCCCAGGGCGGGTTCCAGCACCATGGCCGCGCCGGAGCAGACCACGATCCAGCGCCGGGGGCCGAGTCGTCCCGCCGCCCAGGGAGTCACCAGGGCCGCCGCGAAGAACCCCGCGCCGGACAGCGTCAGCGCCACCCCCAGCAGCCGCAGGCCTTCCGAGGGAGAGCCGGCCAGGGCATAGCGGCAGAGCATGAGCAGCAGCACGAGGAGCGCCCCGTAGCAGAAGCGCATCAACGTCATCGCGGCCAGGGCCCAGGCCGCCTCGCGGCGCCCGGGGTCCGTCAGATGCCGGATGGCCGCCGGCAGCCCGCGCGCGGTCTCGGCGAGCGCCGCGCCGAGGCGGGGCCGGACCGGGCGCCGGTCGGGGCCGAGAAGACCGGTGGGCAGGAGCAGGGACGCGAGGCTCGCGCTCAGATAGAGCAGGGCACCGCACAGGACCACTGCCGCGTCGGAGTCGGACGTCACGATCCGGATGCCGAAGGCCAGGCCTCCTCCGACGGTCGCGGCCAGAGTGCCGGCCGTCGGGGAAAGCGAGTTGGCCAGTACCAGGCGCTCGGCGTCGACCACCCGGGGCAGGGCGGCGGAGAGTCCGGCGAGTACGAAGCGGTTGACGGCCGTGACGCACAGCGCGGAGACGTAGAACAGCCAGTCGGGGGCCTGGCTCGTGATGAGCGCGGCGGTGGCCGCCGCCAGCAGGGCGCGCAGCAGATTGCCGTACACGAAGACCTGCCGGCGCCGCCAGCGGTCCAGCAGGACACCGGCGAAGGGGCCGACCAGGGAGTAGGGGAGCAGCAGGACGGCCATGGCCGAGGCGATGGCGGCGGCCGAGGCCTGTTTCTCGGGTGAGAACACGACGTAGGCGGCGAGCGCGACCTGGTAGACACCGTCGGCGCCCTGGGACAGAAGGCGGACGTACAGCAGGCGCCGGAAATGCCGCAGGCTCCACAGCAGGCGCAGGTCACGTACGACGGGCATGGGCGACAGCCTCACACATGCGGAAGGTCCCCGGGTCACGTGACCCGGGGACCTTCACAGCCCTGGCAGGAGCGTTTCGTGCGAGCGGTTCTCAGCGCCTCAGCGCTCGACCTCGCCGCGGATGAACTTCTCGACGTTCTCGCGGGCCTCGTCGTCGAAGTACTGGACCGGCGGGGACTTCATGAAGTACGAGGAGGCCGACAGGATCGGGCCGCCGATGCCGCGGTCCTTGGCGATCTTCGCGGCGCGCAGGGCGTCGATGATGACACCGGCGGAGTTCGGGGAGTCCCAGACCTCCAGCTTGTACTCCAGGTTCAGCGGGACGTCACCGAAGGCACGGCCCTCCAGGCGGACGTAGGCCCACTTGCGGTCGTCCAGCCAGGCCACGTAGTCGGACGGGCCGATGTGGACGTTCTTCTCGCCGAGGTCCCGGTCGGGGATCTGGGAGGTGACGGCCTGCGTCTTGGAGATCTTCTTGGACTCCAGGCGCTCGCGTTCGAGCATGTTCTTGAAGTCCATGTTGCCGCCGACGTTCAGCTGCATCGTGCGGTCGAGGATGACACCGCGGTCCTCGAACAGCTTCGCCATGACACGGTGCGTGATGGTCGCGCCGACCTGGGACTTGATGTCGTCACCGACGATCGGGACGCCCGCCTCGGTGAACTTGTCCGCCCACTCCTTGGTGCCGGCGATGAAGACCGGGAGGGCGTTGACGAAGGCGACCTTGGCGTCGATGGCGCACTGGGCGTAGAACTTCGCCGCGTCCTCGGAACCCACGGGCAGGTAGCAGACCAGGACGTCGACCTGCTTGTCCTTCAGGACCTGGACGACGTCGACCGGCTCCTCGGCGGACTCCTCGATGGTGGCGCGGTAGTACTTGCCGAGGCCGTCGAGGGTGTGGCCGCGCTGGACCGTGACACCGGTGCTGGGCACGTCGCAGATCTTGATGGTGTTGTTCTCGGAGGCGCCGATGGCGTCCGCCAGGTCCAGACCGACCTTCTTGGCGTCGACGTCGAACGCCGCGACGAACTCGACGTCGCGCACGTGGTAGTCACCGAACTGCACGTGCATCAGGCCGGGGACCTTGGACGCCGGGTCGGCGTCCTTGTAGTACTCGACTCCCTGCACCAGCGACGCGGCGCAGTTGCCCACGCCGACGATGGCTACGCGAACCGAACCCATTCCGGTTGCTCCCTGTGTGTACGAGTGAGGCCCTGACTGGGTCTCACGTGGCGGTGTCGTCGGGCGTATCCGTGCGGGGAGCCTCCCCGCGACGGGGCAGGCCGCCCGTCGATCCAGTGGTGGTGTCCTGCTGAGCGGGCCCCCCGGACGCGGAACCTCTCAGGTCCCGCCCGGCCCGCTCGCTCTCGATGAGCTCGTTCAGCCAGCGCACTTCGCGCTCCACGGACTCCATCCCGTGGCGCTGGAGCTCAAGCGTGTAGTCGTCGAGGCGTTCCCGGGTGCGCGCCAGAGAGGCGCGCATCTTCTCCAGGCGCTCCTCCAGGCGGCTGCGCCGGCCCTCCAGGACGCGCATGCGCACATCGCGCGAGGTCTGCCCGAAAAAGGCGAACCGCGCGGCGAAGTGTTCGTCCTCGTAGGCGTCGGGGCCGGTCTGCGAGAGCAGCTCCTCGAAGTGTTCCTTGCCTTCCGCCGTCAGCCGGTAAACGATCTTGGCGCGGCGTCCGGCGAGGGGAGCGGCGAGGGCGTCCTCCTGCGTGTTCCCGGGCTCCTCGATCAGCCAGCCGTTGGCGACCAGCGTCTTGAGGCAGGGGTAGAGCGTCCCGTAGCTGAACGCACGGAACACACCCAGCGATGTGTTCAGCCGTTTACGCAGCTCATAGCCGTGCATCGGGGACTCCCGCAGCAGGCCGAGCACGGCGAACTCAAGGATGCCGGAGCGCCGGCTCATCGTCGCCTCCTCCCGGCCCGCGGGGCAGTCCCGCAGGTCTCGCAGTGCCTGTCAGCGCTTTATCTCGCGCTGATGTATCGGTTCGATACATCACGACGATAGAACGGCCCGTCACATGCGACAAGGGGGACGGCGGTGAACGGGATCACATCACCGATTCGTAGGAGGCAAGTTGCCTGTTTTGGGGTGAACTTCGGGGCTCGACGCGTTTTGGCGATGCGTAGTCTGTGCGGCATGGACACCACCGGGAACTGCTTGACGCCTGGGGAGCGTCCTGGTCCCCGGTGCAGTACGGGTGAATGCGGAACCGACCACATCCGTACTTCGGGGGGACCGGAAACCAGCCGCCGTTCCAGGCGCGCACGGGTGCGCCTGCCCGAGGAGTAATCGTTCGATGAGCGAGCACCGTCGCAAACCGCCGCAGCCGCAGGGAGGCGGACGTGCCGCGGCCCGACGCGGCCAGTCCGGCTCGTCCTCCGGCCGCCGTGCGGCACCGCGAGGCGCCACCGGGTCTGCTGCCGACTCCTATGGGTCCCGATCCTATGGGCCGGGCTCCCCTGGCCCTGGGGGCGAGGAGCGTCCCTACGGCGGCCGGGCCGAGGCGCGCCGTGCGGCGCAGAGAGGCGGCCGGCGCAGAGGGGCCGAGGAGACCGGCCCCGGCGGCCGGCGCGGCGGACCGGGCGGGGCGAGCGGCCCCGGACGCGGCAAGGGCCGCGCGGCGACGGCGCCCGGAAAGAAGCGGTTCATCGACTACCCCCGGACCGGCAAGGACGGCTGGCGGCGCTGGGTGCCGTCCTGGAAACTGGTCAGCGGGGTGTTCGTCGGCTTCGTCGGCGGCCTGGTGGTGATGATCGGCGTCGGCTACGCGATGGTGTCGATCCCCAACGAGAACGACGCGGCGAAGTCGCAGAACAACGTCTACTACTGGGCCGACGGCACCCAGATGGTGGCCACGGGCACCGGCGTCAACCGGCAGAACGTCAGCATCGCCCAGATCCCCGAGGCGATGCGGTGGGCGGTGATCTCCGCCGAGAACAAGTCCTTCTACGACGACTCCGGCGTCGATCCCATGGGCATCGCGCGCGCCATGGCCAACATGGCCCGGGGCGGCCAGACGCAGGGTGGCTCGACGATCACCCAGCAGTACGTGAAGAACACGTATCTGAGCCAGGAGCAGACCGTCACCCGCAAGTTCAAGGAGATGTTCATCTCCATAAAGGTGGGCACGAAGCTCAAAAAGGACCAGATCCTCCAGGGCTACCTGAACACCTCGTACTTCGGCCGGGGCGCGTACGGCATCCAGGCCGCGGCGCAGACCTACTACGGCAAGGACGCGGTCGACCTCAAGCCGAGCGAGTGCGCCGTCCTGGCCGCGCTGCTCAAGGGCCCGACGTACTACGACCCCGCGGGCAACCAGGACCTCGACGAGACGGCGACCCCGCAGGCCAACGAGAAGCGCTCCAAGGAGCGCTGGGCCTGGATCCTCGGCGAGATGCACAAGGACAAGCACCTCAGCGACGCCGAGTACAAGGAAGCCATCGCCCAGTACCCCAAGCCCGACGGCCGCAAGGCGACCAAGGGCATGACCGGCCAGGTCAGCTATCTGGTCGACACGGCGAAGAAGTACGTCCTCGCCCACTCCGACATCACGGAGGCGAAGTTCGACAAGGGCGGCTACCAGATCTACACGACCTTCGAGAAGGACAAGGTCAGCGCGCTGGCCAAGGCCGTGAAGAACGTGCAGGAGGAGAAGCTCGACCCGGAGCACCGGGATCTGGACAAGTACGTGCAGTTCGGCGCGGCCTCGGTGAAGCCCGACGACGGCGCGATCGTCGCGCTGTACGGCGGTGACGGCTACGAGAACGGGCACTTCACCAACAACGCCGACACCTCCGGTGTCCCCGTGGGTTCCACCTGGAAGCCCTTCGTGCTCGCCGCGGCCATGGAGTACGGCACGTACAAGTCCGGCGGACAGGGTGTGTCCCCGCTGAGCAAGTACAACGGCGACGACCATCTCAAGGTCCGCAAGCCGGACGGGACGTATTTCCTCAACAAGGACAACTCCTACTTCTTCCAGGAGAACGAGAGCGACCATCCCTGGGGTTACATCACCCTGCACAAGGCGATGGAGCAGTCCGTCAACACACCGTTCGTGCAGCTCGGTGTGGATGTCGGGATGTCCAGGGTCCGTGACGTCGCCAAGGCGGCCGGCATCCTCCCCCAGAGCATGTCGCAGGACCTCAACCCGTCCTTCGCCATCGGTACGTCCACGCCCAGCGCGATCCGCATGGCCGACGCCTACGCGACCTTCGCCGCGTCCGGCAAGCAGACCGACCCGTACTCCGTGACGGCCGTCAAGTACAACGGCACCGACGCGCCCAGCTTCGTCAAGCCGAAGCCCGCGCCCAAGGAGGCGATGGACCCCAATATCGCCAACAACGTCACGGACGTTCTGGAGAACGTCATCCAGAACGGAACCGGCAAGAAGGCCCTCGCTCTCGGTCGTGCGGCGGCGGGCAAGACCGGTACCACCGATGAGAACAAGTCGGCCTGGTTCGTCGGCTACACCCAGCAGCTGTCGACCTCGGTGGCGATGTTCCGCGAGAACCCCAAGGACCACAAGCTCCTGTCCATGAACGGCACCGCCAACACGGACTCCATCCACGGCGGTGACATCCCGACGCAGGTGTGGACCGAGTACATGAAGGCCGCGCTCAAGGGCCAGAGCGACCCGGGCTTCCCGAAGGCCACCCCGATCGGCACGGTCCAGAACCAGGCGGGAGCCCCCACGCCCACTCCGAGCTTCACCCCCACACCGAGCCGGACCCCGAGCGCCACGCCGACCCCGACTCCCAGCAAGACGACGCCCACGCCGACCCCCTCGGCGAGCGAAACCTGCGGCTTCGGGTGGGGCGACGACTGCGGTGACAACGGCAACGGTGGCGGCGACGGCGGCGGCGACGGCATCGGAGGCACCGATACCGGCGGTACCGACGGAGGCACCTTCCCGACGCCCACGGGCACGGAGACCACCGGAACCGGGAACAGCCGGGGCAATGGAAACGGCAACGGCAGTACCGACGGAGGCTTCTTCGCAGGTCAGGAGAGCTGATCCGGTTCCGGACGATTGGCGCGGTATAGCCCGCCAGGAGTGTTTCACGTGAAACATGGGCCGTCGCACCCCCGAGGTGCGACGGCCCATGGCGTATTCCTGGACGGGTACGGCTTCCCGGACACGTACGGCAGGATGAGCCCCATGCCCAGTGCAGAGACGACGCCCGCGCGCCAGCACGAGCCCGAGCCCGTGCGGCCCGCCGCGGCAGAACCGGTGCAGCCGACCAGGGAGGACGAGGTCGCCGCCGCCGGCAGTGAGCTGATCGGCGGACCCCTGGGGCGGCACGCCCTGACCGGGACCTCCTGGTGGACTCCGGTGCGGATCGTGGCGCTCGTCGCCATCGGCATGTTCGCCCTCGGTCTGGTCCAGAAGGCACCCTGCTACCACGACGCCTGGTTCTTCGGCGCGAGCAGCCAGTACACGCACGCCTGCTACTCGGACATTCCGCACCTCTACCAGGGCCGCGGATTCGCCGACGATCTCGTGCCGTACTTCGACAAGCTCCCCGGCGACATGGACTACCTCGAATACCCGGTACTCACCGGGCTCTTCATGGAGGTGGCCTCCTGGCTGACGCCGCACAGCGGCTCCATCCAGCACCAGGAACGGTGGTACTGGTTCGTCAACGCCGGGATGCTGATGGCGTGTGCCGCCGTCATCGCCGTCTGCGTGGCCCGTACCCACCGCCGGCGCCCCTGGGACGCCCTGCTGGTCGCCCTGGCACCCGCCTTCGCCCTGACCGCGACCATCAACTGGGACCTGCTCGCCGTGGCGCTGACGGCCGCCGCGATGCTGATGTGGTCGCGGGGCCGGGCCCTCGCCTTCGGTGTCCTCCTCGGCCTCGCAACGGCCGCCAAGCTGTATCCCTTCCTGCTGCTCGGTTCCTTGCTGGTGCTGTGCTGGCGGGCCGGGAAGTGGCGCGCGTTCTTCCAGGGCCTGGCGGGCGCGGTGGGTGCCTGGCTCGTGGTCAACCTGCCGGTGATGCTCGCCCACGACTCGTCGGGCTTCCACATCCGCGAGGGCTGGGCGAAGTTCTACACCTTCAGTAAGGAGCGCGGCGTCGACTTCGGCTCCTTCTGGCTGATCTGGGCACAGAACTCCAGCGACCCGCCCACCACCGGATTCATCAACAACGCGGCCACCGTGCTGGTGGTGCTGTGCTTCCTCGGCATCGCCGCGCTGACGTTCACCGCCCCGCGCAGGCCGCGCTTCGCCCAGCTCGCCTTCCTGATGGTGGCCGCCTTCGTCCTCACCAACAAGGTCTACTCGCCGCAGTACGTCCTGTGGCTGGTGCCGCTGGCGGCCCTCGCCCGGCCCAAGTGGCGGGACTTCCTGATCTGGCAGGCGTGCGAGGTGGCGTACTTCCTGGGCATCTGGCTGTACCTCGCCTACACGACCAGCGGAGACGCCCACAAGGGACTGCCGACGCAGGGCTACCACTGGGCGATCGTGGTCCACCTGCTGGGCACGCTGTACCTGTGCGCCGTCGTCGTACGGGACATCCTCATGCCGGAGCGGGACGTGGTACGCAGGTCCGGGGACGACGACCCCTCGGGCGGGGTGCTCGACGGGGCGCCGGACGCCTTCGCGCTCGGTGCGGCGGCGGCCGGTCCGCCGGAGCAGGACACGCGGTTCGGAGCACCGCCGGTGGACTGGGGCCGCCCAGGGACACCCTCTCCGGGCGACCGCTCGCTCTGAGAGCGCCGGGCATCCCGGCGACGGGGCGCAGGTACACGGAAGGCCGTATCCGGGGCTCAGGATACGGCCTTCCCGCCGTCGTGGCCCGCCTCAGCGGTCCACGATGCGGTCGAACTGGGTCGTGGTGTGCCGCAGGTGGGCCACCAGCTCGTCGCCCACGTGCGGTTCGGGGGCGTCGGAGGGCACGAACAGGATCGACACCTGCATGTGCGGCGGCTCAGCGAACCAGCGCTGCTTGCCGCCCCAGACGAACGGGGAGAGGTTCCGGTTGACCGTGGCCAGGCCGGCCCGGGCGACGCCCTTGGCGCGCGGCATGACGCCGTGCAGGGCCTTCGGGGCCTCCAGACCCACCCCGTGCGACGTACCGCCCGCCACGACCACCAGGTAGCCGTCCGAGGCCGCCTTCTGCTGCCGGTAGCCGAACCGGTCGCCCTTCGCCACGCGCGTGACGTCCAGGACCGCGCCGCGGTACTCGGTGGCCTCGTGGTCCCCGAGCCACAGCCGCGTGCCGATACGGGCGCGGAACCGGGTCTGCGGGAACTGCTGCTGAAGGCGGATCAGCTCCTCCGCCTTGAGGTGGCTGACGAACATCGTGTGCAGCGGCAGCCGGGCCGCACGCAGCCGGTCCATCCAGCCGATGACCTCCTCGACGGCGTCCGAGCCGTCGGTGCGGTCCAGCGGCAGGTGGATGGCGAAGCCCTCAAGCCGGACGTTCTCTATGGCCTGGTGCAGCTGCGGCAGGTCGTGCTCGCTGACGCCGTGCCGCTTCATCGAGGACATCACCTCGATGACGACACGGGCGCCGACGAGGCCGTAGACGCCGTCGACGGACGACACCGAGCGCACCACCCGGTCGGGCAGCGGGACGGGCTCCTCACCGCGGCGGTACGGCGTCAGCACCAGCAGGTCACCGCTGAAGAAGTCCTTGATGCGCGCGGCCTCGTAGGTGGTGCCGACGGCGAGCAGGTCGGCACCGAGCCGGGTGGCCTCCTCCGACAGCCGCTCGTGCCCGAAGCCGTAGCCGTTGCCCTTGCAGACCGGGACGAGCCCTGGGAACTGCTCCTGCACGTGCTTGTGGTGCGCCCGCCAGCGCGCGGTGTCGACGTAGAGCGTGAGCGCCATGGCCGGACCCGGGACCTTTCTCGTGGCTGGGGTGGATCAGAGAGGGAAGAGCTGTGAAGGCTATGGAATCAAACGCCCGCGCGGCTCAGCGGCGCGACATGTAGATGTCGAGCGCCTTGTGGAGCAGCTTGTTCAGCGGGAAGTCCCATTCGCCGAGGTACTCGGCGGCCTGACCGCCGGTGCCCACCTTGAACTGGATCAGACCGAACAGGTGGTCGGTCTCGTCCAGGGAGTCGGAGATACCGCGCAGGTCGTAGACGGTGGCGCCCATCGCGTAGGCGTCGCGCAGCATCCGCCACTGCATCGCGTTCGACGGCCGGACCTCGCGCCCGATGTTGTCGGAGGCGCCGTAGGAGTACCAGACGTGCCCGCCGACGATCAGCATCGTCGCCGCGGAGAGGTTCACGCCGTTGTGGCGCGCGAAGTACAGCCGCATGCGGTTGGGGTCCTCGGTGTTGAGGGCGGTCCACATGCGCTGGAAGTACGACAGCGGGCGCGGCCGGAACTTGTCACGGACGGCCGTGATCTCGTACAGCCGCTGCCACTCGGGCAGGTCCTGGTAACCGCCCTGGACGACCTCGACGCCCGCCTTCTCCGCCTTCTTGATGTTGCGGCGCCACAGCTGGTTGAAGTTCTTGTGGACCTCTTCCAGGGAGCGGTTGGCCAGCGGCACCTGATAGACGTAGCGGGGCTGCACGTCGCCGAAGCCGGCGCCGCCGTCCTCGCCCTGCTGCCAGCCCATGCGGCGCAGCTTGTCGGACACCTCGAAGGCACGCGGCTCGATGTAGTCGGCCTGCAGGTCACGCAGCCGCTTGACGTCCGGGTCCTGGATGCCGCGCTTGATCGTGTCCGCGTTCCAGCGGCGGATGATCACCGGCGGGCCCATCTTCACGGAGAAGGCGCCCTGCTGCTTCAGGTGCGCCAGCATCGGCTGGATCCAGTCGTCCAGGTTCGGCGCGTACCAGTTGATGACCGGGCCCTCGGGCAGGTAGGCGAGGTAGCGCTTGATCTTGGGCAGCTGGCGGTAGAGGACGAGGCCGACGCCGACCAGATGACCGCTCTTGTCGAACCACCCGAGGTTCTCCGAACGCCACTCCGCCTTGACATCGGCCCAGGCCGGGACCTGCATGTGGCTCGCCGCCGGCAGGCTCTGGATGAAGGCCAGATGCTGCTCGCGACTGATGGTCCTCAGGGTCAGGCTCATTCGGGGCGCTCCTCGGGCTGGTGTGTCCCCATGGGTTCAGGGGCTCCGGCTCTCGCGCCGAAGCCTACTGCGCCTTGCGAGCGCCCCGACTGGGCATACGGTCCTTGAGCCCGGGAGTCAGCCCACTACACCGCCGAACAGACCACCGTGCGCCATGCCGATCAGGAAGCCGACCCCCGCGGCACCGAGGCCCAGGATGAGGCCGAACCGCTCGCGCGTGGTCACCGAGACCCACTGTCCGTACACGCCGGTGCACAGCGCCACCAGGCCCGCCCACGAGGTCAGCAGGTGCAGACCGTGGAAGAAGGCCGTGATGAAGGACAACAGGCCGAGGACGAGCGTCACCGCCATCAGGGCGTCCTGCAGCGGATGAGGCTTGCCGTCCGTGGCGAAGAGCGAACCGGCGGTGTTGGGTTGCAATGCCTGTGCCATGGGCACCTCCAGCGGAAGGCGGCGCATCGTAGCGCCGTACACACCCGTTGTGTACAGATTGTCCGGTCCGGCGGCCGGATTTCAACCGGAAGCCGGTGTGCGGGTAGTCTGTACCGTCTGCACTGGTGTCTGCCCAGACCTGTCCAGGTCACACCGACCGGCTCCCCCGAGGGAACCCCGATTGTCAGTGGCGGCCGATACCGTTGCGTACGCATCACAACCCTCCTGCCACGGAACGACCGTGGCCGCTGAGTCCAAAGGAGGTGGGTTCCACATGCGTCACTACGAGGTGATGGTCATCCTCGACCCCGATCTTGAGGAGCGCGCTGTCTCCCCTCTGATCGAGAACTTCCTGTCCGTCGTCCGTGACGGTGGCGGCAAGGTTGAGAAGGTCGACACCTGGGGCCGTCGTCGTCTCGCCTACGAGATCAAGAAGAAGCCCGAGGGCATCTACTCGGTCATCGACCTGCAGGCCGAGCCTGCGGTCGTCAAGGAGCTCGACCGCCAGATGAACCTGAACGAGTCGGTCCTCCGGACCAAGGTCCTCCGCCCCGAGACCCACTGAGCCCCGCGCTCAGCTGATCCCGGGATTCGAGTAGCAGCAACCAAGCAGCCAGAGCAGCAAACCCGCCGAGAGGTTCCCCCATGGCAGGCGAGACCGTCATCACGGTCATCGGCAATCTTGTCGACGACCCCGAGCTGCGCTTCACCCCGTCCGGTGCGGCGGTCGCGAAGTTCCGCGTCGCGTCCACTCCCCGCACCTTCGACCGCCAGACGAACGAGTGGAAGGACGGCGAAAGCCTGTTCCTGACCTGCTCGGTCTGGCGCCAGGCGGCGGAGAACGTCGCCGAGTCGCTCCAGCGAGGCATGCGCGTCATCGTGCAGGGCCGGCTGAAGCAGCGGTCCTACGAGGACCGCGAGGGCGTCAAGCGCACGGTCTACGAGCTGGACGTCGACGAGGTCGGCCCCAGCCTGCGCAACGCCACGGCCAAGGTCACCAAGACCGCCGGTGGCGGTGCCCGCGGTGGCCAGGGTGGTTACGGCGGCGGTGGCGGCCAGGGCGGCGGCTGGGGCGGTGGCCCCGGTGGCGGTCAGGGCGGCGCTCCGGCCGACGACCCGTGGGCGACCGGCGGCGCTCCCGCCGGTGGCAACCAGGGTGGCGGCGGCTGGGGCGGCGGCTCCGGCGGCGGTGGCGGCTACTCGGACGAGCCCCCCTTCTAAGCCTCCGGGCCAGGCCCTTTGGGCCGAGGGTGGGCATACCCCCACTTCTTGATCACACAGGAGAAACACCCATGGCGAAGCCGCCTGTGCGCAAGCCGAAGAAGAAGGTCTGCGCTTTCTGCAAGGACAAGGTCACGTACGTGGACTACAAGGACACGAACATGCTGCGGAAGTTCATTTCCGACCGCGGCAAGATCCGTGCCCGCCGCGTGACCGGCAACTGCACGCAGCACCAGCGTGACGTCGCCACGGCCGTCAAGAACAGCCGTGAGATGGCGCTGCTGCCCTACACCTCCACCGCGCGATAAGGGAAGGGTGACCGACTCATGAAGATCATCCTCACCCACGAGGTCTCCGGCCTCGGTGCCGCGGGCGACGTCGTCGACGTCAAGGACGGTTACGCTCGCAACTACCTGATCCCGCGGAAGTTCGCTATCCGCTGGACCAAGGGTGGCGAGAAGGACGTCGAGCAGATCCGCCGCGCCCGTAAGATCCACGAGATCCAGACCATCGAGCAGGCCAACCAGGTCAAGGCCCAGCTTGAGGGCGTCAAGGTCCGCCTGGCGGTCCGCTCCGGCGACGCCGGCCGTCTCTTCGGTTCCGTCACCCCGGCCGACATCGCGTCCGCGATCAAGGCTTCCGGTGGCCCCGAGGTGGACAAGCGCCGCATCGAGCTGGGTGCCCCGATCAAGACCCTGGGCGCCCACGAGACGTCCGTGCGTCTGCACCCCGAGGTTGCCGCCAAGGTCAACATCGAGGTCGTCGCGGCCTGATCGGCGCGTGATCGCAACGCTCGCTTGAGCCGTTGAGAGGGGCCGTACCCGTGAAGGGTGCGGCCCCTTTCGCATGATTGTGCGTCCCGTGTCCGGGGTGGTCACCGCGGCATGTTTCACGTGAAACGGTCAACGCCCGGAAGCGGGCGGAAGGGTCAGCGGGTCGCGCCCGTCACGATCCAACGGCCCGAGCGGGTCCGCAGCCACAGCGTCAGCATCCGGACCGTCATCATCAGGGCCATCGCCGCCCAGACCGCCGTGAGCCCGCCGCCGAGCGTGGGCACCAGCAGGGCCACCGGGGCGAATACCGCCAGGGTGACGACCATGGCCCCGGCCAGATAAGGGCCGTCTCCCGCGCCCATCAGGACTCCGTCGAGAACGAAGACGATCCCGCAGACGGGCTGCGCCAGCGCCACGAGCAGCAAGGCCGGCAGCGCGGCGTCCTTCACCCCGGAGTCGCCGGTGAACAGCGGCAGGAAGAGCGGCCGCGCGACCACGACGAGCACACCCAGGACGACACCGGTCGCGATGCCCCACTGCACCATGCGACGACAGGCCTGGCGAGCCCCCTGGGCGTCGTCCGCACCGAGGTAGCGGCCGATGATGGCCTGCCCCGCGATCGCTATCGCGTCGAGCGCGAAGGACAGCAGATTCCACAGGGAGAGGATGATCTGGTGCGCGGCGATGTCGGCGTCCCCGAGGCGGGCCGCGACCCCCGTGGCGATCATGGTCATCGCCCGCAGGGAGAGCGTACGGACCAGGAGGGGTACGCCGGCCTGGGCCGAGGCACGGATTCCGGCGGCGTCGGGCCGGAGGGAGGCGCCGTGCCGACGGGCCCCGCGGACGACCACCGTCAGATAGACGGCGGCCATGCCGCACTGCGCGATGACGGTGCCCCAGGCCGAGCCGGCGATGCCGAGTCCGGCGCCGTAGACGAGGCCGGCGTTGAGGGCGGCGTTGGTGACGAAGCCGCCGACGGCGACGTAGAGCGGGGTCCTGGTGTCGTGCAGTCCGCGCAGTACTCCGGTCGCGGCCAGGACGATGAGCATCGGGGGGATGCCCAGCGCGGAGATGCGCAGGTAACTGGTGGCGTAGGGAGCCGCGGTGGACGAGGCGCCGAAGAGGTCGATGATGACGGGGGCCAGCGGCAGGAAGACGGCGATGACGGCGATGCCGAGCAGCAGCGCCAGCCAGATGCCGTCCATGCCCTGCCGGATCGCTGCCGGGAGGTCTCCGGCACCCACACGACGGGCCACCGCGGCGGTGGTGGCGTAGGCAAGGAAGATGAACACGCTCACGGCGGTGGTGAGGAGCGCGGAGGCGATACCGAGACCGGCCAGTTGGGCGGTCCCGAGGTGACCGACGATCGCACTGTCGGCCATGACGAAAAGAGGCTCGGCGACGAGGGCACCGAAGGCCGGGATGGCCAGCGCGACGATTTCTCGGTCGTGCCGCCGACGGGTGGCCTGGGCGATGTCTGGAGCCTGTGTCATGCGCATCAATCTAATCGTCCACAGGTAAGAGATGCAACCGTCCTGTGGTCCTTACCTGTCCTTACCTGTCCTCTCGGGCCGTGTCCTTTCGGGCACCGTTCGAAGTGATCTTGGCCCGACCGGGAAAGTTTTTCTTCTGCACAGCCAGTGGATCGCAAAGCCGCAGGTCAGGGGCATGTTGTCGGGAAGATCGAGGGCTTGTTCACAGGGCTGTCCACCGGGTCGTGCACAGGTTTCGGCGAGTTCTCCACAGCATCGGGCCCGTCGTCCACATGGCCTGTGGATAACCAGATTGGCTGACGGTGCCGACGGGCCTACCGTGGTGCGGCGCCCGCTCCTTCCCACGGCCCGGCGAGTGACCCTCTTCCGGCCCGGGAACCGTCACAAATCCGACGCGCGAGAACCGGAGTCGGGCTTCTCGATTTGTCAGTGTCGTGCCGTACAAAAGAGGCCACGGCGAGGTCCGCCGTGCGGACGGGAGGAGGTGGCTCGGTGAGCATTTCCGAGCCCTTGGACGATCCGTGGGCCGACAGCGGACCCAGCGATCGTCTGCCGGCCTCCCGCCGGCGGAGTGACGGCGGCCGGGGCCGCGACGAACAGCACGACCGGGGCCGGGAGACCGGCACCTGGGACGGCGGAGCTTCCTCTTTCGAGCGGGTGCCGCCGCAGGACCTGGACGCCGAGCAGTCGGTGCTGGGCGGCATGCTGCTGTCCAAGGACGCCATCGCCGACGTCGTGGAGATCCTCAAGGGCCACGACTTCTACAAGCCCGCGCACGAGACGATCTACCAGGCCATCCTGGACGTCTATGCCAAGGGCGAGCCGGCGGACCCGATCACCATCGCCGCCGAGCTGACCAAGCGCGGTGAGATCAACAAGGTCGGCGGCGCCGCGTATCTGCACAGCCTCGTCCAGACCGTTCCGACGGCGGCCAACGCGGAGTACTACGCGGAGATCGTCCACGAGCGGGCCGTCCTGCGCCGCCTGGTGGAAGCCGGTACGCGCATCACGCAGATGGGGTACGCGGCCGACGGCGACGTGGACGAGATCGTCAACCGCGCCCAGGCCGAGATCTACGCCGTCACCGAGCAGCGCACCAGCGAGGACTACCTCCCGCTCGGCGACATCATGGAGGGCGCCCTCGACGAGATCGAGGCGATCGGCTCGCGCAGCGGCGAGATGACGGGCGTGCCCACCGGGTTCACCGACTTCGACTCCCTCACCAACGGCCTCCACCCCGGGCAGATGATCGTCATCGCGGCCCGCCCCGCCATGGGTAAGTCGACGCTCGCGCTGGACTTCGCGCGGGCCGCGTCCATCAAGCACAACCTGCCGAGCGTGATCTTCTCGCTCGAAATGGGCCGCAACGAGATTGCGATGCGTCTGCTGTCCGCCGAGGCGCGGGTCGCCCTGCACCACATGCGGTCCGGCACGATGACGGATGAGGACTGGACGCGGCTCGCCCGCCGGATGCCGGACGTGTCGGCCGCGCCGCTGTACATCGACGACTCCCCGAATCTGTCGATGATGGAGATCCGGGCCAAGTGCCGGCGCCTGAAGCAGCGCAACGACCTGAAACTCGTCGTCATCGACTACCTCCAGCTGATGCAGTCCGGCGGCTCCAAGCGCGCCGAGAGCCGTCAGCAGGAGGTCTCGGACATGTCCCGTAACCTCAAGCTGCTCGCCAAGGAGCTGGAGATCCCGGTCATCGCGCTCTCCCAGCTGAACCGTGGTCCCGAGCAGCGCACCGACAAGAAGCCGATGGTGTCCGACCTGCGTGAGTCCGGCTCCATCGAGCAGGACGCCGACATGGTCATCCTGCTGCACCGCGAGGACGCGTACGAGAAGGAGTCCCCGCGCGCGGGCGAGGCGGACCTGATCGTCGCCAAGCACCGAAACGGCCCCACGGCCACCATCACGGTCGCCTTCCAGGGTCACTACTCCCGCTTCGTGGACATGGCCCAGACCTGATGCCGTGAGGGGCGTGACCCCGGCCCGGGCGGTGAGGGCGCTCCAGGGTTCCGGTGCGCGACAGGCGCCACTATGGTGGCCCGATGGTGTCGATCAAGCAGTTCCAGGTCACTTTCGACTGCGCGGAACCGGAGCGACTCGCCCGTTTCTGGTGCGAGGTGCTGGGGTACGTCGTGCCTCCGCCCCCGGAGGGGTTCGCCAGCTGGGACGAGTTCGATCGCTCGCTGCCGCCCGAGGACCAGGGTTCGCGGTTCGCCTGCGTGGATCCCTCCGGCGTGGGTCCGCGCCTTTTCTTCCAGCGCGTTCCCGAAGGCAAGGTCGTCAAGAACCGGGTGCATCTCTGCGTGCGGGTCGGCACCGGGCTCGTGGGTGAGGAGCGTCTGGCCGCGCTCGAAGCCGAGTGCGCGCGACTGGTGCCGCTCGGGGCGGTACGTCAGCGACTGCTGTACGACGGCCACGACTCGTGCATCGTGATGCAGGACATCGAGGGCAACGAGTTCTGTATCGACTGAGAGGCCGCGAACCCGACGAGCCGTACGGCGGCGGATGCCGCCACAGGGCCCGGGCGCGTAAATGGATTCGACGGCCGCCATCGGCACGGGGTGGACTGGGGCACATGACGACACCTCAGGAATCGCTGCTGCCGGGCACCCGGCGGGCACTGCTGCACCGAATCGCCGTCGCGCAGGCCGAGGGACGGGCTCCTTCGCTGGTGGCCGCCGTCGTACGGGACGGGCGGACCGTCTGGCACGGGGCGCGGACCTCGGTGGACGGACACGGGCCGGACGAGAACGTGCAGTACCGGATCGGGTCCATCACCAAGACCTTCACCGCCGTGCTGGTGCTGCGGCTGCGCGACGAGGGCCTGCTCGACCTCGGTGATCCGCTGGAGAAGCATCTGCCGGGCACCGGTGTGGGGGAGGCGACCATCGCGGAACTGCTCGCCCACACCGCGGGGCTGGCGGCCGAATCACCCGCGCCCTGGTGGGAGCGGACGCCAGGCTCGCTGCGGCCCGAGCTGAGCGATGTGCTGGGCGAGCAGCCCCTGCTGCACCCCGCCGGCCGGCGGCACCACTACTCCAACCCGGGCTACACCCTGCTCGGCGCGCTGGTGGAGGAGGTGCGTGGTGCGCCTTGGGAGGAGGTGCTGCGCGGGGAGGTCCTGGAGCCGCTCGGGCTGCACCGGACGAGTACGCGACCGCAGGCTCCGCACGCGGGCGGCTGGGCGGTGCACCCGTGGGCCGACGCGATGCTGCCCGAGCCGATGGAGGACTTGGGCCGGATGGCGCCGGCCGGCCAGCTCTGGTCGACCACCGGGGACCTGGCGCGGTTCGCCGCGTTTCTGGCCCGGGGAGACGACCGGGTCCTCAGCGCGCGGTCGGTGGCGGAGATGCGGACGCCCGCGGCACCGGCCGAGAGCGCGGACGTGATGGACGGGATCACGTACGGCCTCGGGCTGCAGATCCGGCACCAGGACGGCCGGTTGCTCGTCGGGCACAGCGGTTCGCTGCCGGGCTTCCTGGCGAACCTGACCATCAGCGTGGCGGACGATGTCGCCGCGGTGGTGCTCACCAACTGCACCAGCGGGCCGCTGCCCGGTGCCGTGGCGGCGGACCTGGTACGCATCGTCGCCGAGGCGGAACCCCGCATCCCGGAGCCCTGGCGGCCCCTGCGCGAGGTCGATCCGGCGGTGCTGGAACTGGTGGGGCAGTGGTACTGGGGAACCCACGCCTTCGGCCTGCGCGCGACCGCCGACGGGTTGCTCTCCCTGGCGCCGCTGACCGGGGGAGGCCGCAGGGCCCGCTTCCGCGCGAACGGGGACGGCACCTGGACCGGGCTGGAGGGCTACTACGCCGGTGAACTGCTGCGGCCGGTGCGGCGCCCGGACGGGTCCGTGAGCCATCTCGACCTCGGCTCGTTTGTGTTCACCCGGCAGCCGTACGACCCCGAGGCAGCGGTGCCCGGGGGCGTCGATGCGGAGGGGTGGCGGGGCATCGGCTGACCCCCGGCCGCAGGGGTGTGTTTCACGTGGAACACACCCCTTTGGCCGTTCAGGCGCCCCGGAGCATGGTCAGAGCCGTAGTTTGAAGCCCTCGTGCGAGGCCGTGAAGCCCAGCCGCTCGTAGAAGCGGTGGGCGTCGGTGCGTGTCTTGTCGGACGTCAGCTGCACCATCCGGCAGTCGAGCCGGCGGGCGGTGTCGATCGCCCACCCGATCAGTTGGCTGCCCAGCCCGCTGCCCCGCTCGTCGGCATGGATGCGCACGGCCTCGATGAGCGCGCGGCTGGCTCCCTGATGCGAGAGCCCGGGGATGATCGTGAGTTGCAGGGTCCCGATGACACGGTCTTCGCGCACGGCGACGACGAGGTGCTGGTTCGGGTCGGCGGCCAGGCGTTCCAGCGCGGTCCGGTACGGCGTCAGGTCGTCCGGCGACTCGCGCTGGGCTCCGAGCGGATCGTCGGCGAGCATCGCGACGATCGCCGGAAGGTCGTCGGTGGTCGCGGCGCGTATCTCAAGATCTCCCATGCGCGCACCTTATGCGGGCACGCTCAGCGACTCCACCACCCGGACCAGCGGGGCCAGTTCGGGACTCTTCGCGGCGCTGTCCAGAGCCTCCCGCAGGGCGGCGTCATTGGTGGGCCGCGCCTCCTCCAGCAGGCGCAGGCCCGTCTCGGTGACGTTGGTGTAGATGCCGCGCCGGTCGGTGGGGCAGAGGTAGCGCTCCAGCAGGCCGCGGTCCTCCAGCCGACTCACCAGGCGGGTGGTGGCGCTCTGGCTGAGTACGACCGCGTCGGCGACCTGCTTCATCTGCAGATGTCCGCCCTCGCCGGCGTGCTGCCTGCTGAGTACGTCCAGCAGCGAGTACTCGCGCACGCTCAGATCGTGCTTGGCCTGCAAGGCGCGCTCGATGTGCGCCTCGATCCTTCCGTGCAGCGCAGAAAGGGCGCACCAGCCCTGAGCGAGGGCGGTGAGCGCTGGGTCCGTCGCTGTCATTGGCGTTTCCTCCGTCCCGGAGTGGCTTCCACAAGAGTAGAGCACCGCCGCAATAGTCGGCGCTTGCAATTATCCGGCGTCTGCAATTATTGTGGACGCACGCAAAGCGCTCCTGCAACCGTTTGGGAAGGTGTACCCCCACATGCCTCTCGCGCTTCTGGCCCTCGCGATCGGGGCCTTCGGAATCGGAACGACAGAGTTCGTGATCATGGGCTTGCTGCCCGAGGTCGCGAACGACTTCGGGGTCTCCATCCCCACGGCGGGCCTGCTCGTGACCGGCTACGCGCTCGGCGTGGTCATCGGTGCCCCGATCATGACCGTGCTCGGCACCAAGGTCCCGCGCAAGCGCATGCTGATGCTGCTGATGGGCCTCTTCATCGCCGGCAACCTGCTCTCCGCCGTGGCACCGGCCTTCGCGATCATGCTTCTCGGACGGGTGATCGCCTCCCTCGCGCACGGCGCCTTCTTCGGCATCGGCTCGGTCGTCGCGGCCGAGCTCGTCGCACCGGACAAGAAGGCCGGCGCCATCGCGATGATGTTCACCGGTCTGACCGTCGCCAATGTCGTCGGCGTACCGCTGGGCACGCTCATCGGTCAGAGCGTCGGCTGGCGCGTCACCTTCGGCATCGTCGCCGCGCTCGGCGTCGTCGGTCTCGCCGGCATCGCCAAGCTCGTTCCCGAGCTGCCCCGCCCGCAGGGCGTACGGCTGCGCCACGAGCTGGCCGCCTTCAAGAACGCCCAGGTGCTGCTCGCCATGGCGATGACCGTCCTCGGCTTCGGCGGCGTCTTCGCGGCCATCACCTACATCGCGCCGATGATGACCCACATCGCCGGATTCTCCGACGGGTCGGTCACCTGGCTGCTGGTCCTGTTCGGCCTCGGCATGGTCGGCGGCAACCTGATCGGTGGCAAGTTCGCCGACCGCGCCCTGATGCCGATGCTGTACATCTCCCTGGGCGCGCTGGCCGTCGTCCTGGCGCTCTTCACGCTCACCGCCCACAACAAGATCGCTGCCGCGGTGACCATCGCGCTGATCGGCGCCCTGGGCTTCGCCACCGTGCCGCCGCTGCAGAAGCGCGTCCTCGACCAGGCGCACGGCGCCCCGACGCTCGCGTCCGCCGTGAACATCGGCGCCTTCAACCTGGGCAACGCCCTGTCCGCCTGGCTCGGTGGCGTCGTGATCGCGGCCGGCTTCGGCTACACGTCCCCCAACTGGGTCGGTGCCGCCCTCGCTGCTGCCGCGCTGCTCCTCGCCTTCCTCTCGGCCGCCCTGGAGCGCCGGGACGGTACGCACCCCACCGTGGTCGCCTCCGGGACGCCGGCCGAGCGGGGGGCTCCCGTCCACCACTGAGCCGCCCGCACTCCGGACGCCTCACCCGTAACCCTCCAGACGTCCGTACCGGGGTTCCGTCCCGGTACGGCAAGCACCAACCACAGCACCACCTAAGGAGAACAGCTCCATGAGCACCACCGCCGTCGCCCCGCTCACCACCGAGGACGCCGAGCTGCTCGTCGCCACGGCCCGCCGGGCGGCCGAGGACGCCGGAGTCACCGTCAGCGTCACCGTCCTGGACGCCGGCGGCCACCTGCTCGCCTTCCGCCGGGATGACCGGGCCGTGCTGATCTCCGGCGAGACCAGCACCCGCAAGGCCTACACGGCTCTCCAGCTGAACGCGCCCACCGCCGACCTCGTCGACGCCGTCCAGCCCGGCGGCCTCTTCCACACCCTGCCCACCGCTCTCGACCGGCCCCTGCTGTTCATCGCGGGCGGTGTCCCCGTCCACCGGGACGGCCGGCTGATCGGCGCCATCGGCGTCGGTGGCGGTGCCCCGGAGCAGGACCACGGGTTCGCCACCGTGGCCGTGGCGGCGCTCGCCTGATCCGGTGGGCAGACCTCGTGAGGCCGGCCCCGTCGCACCGAGCGGCGGGGCCGGCGCACGTCCGTACGCGGATCAGCCCGCGGCGACGGTCAGGGGCGCGAACCGCCGGGTCCAGTCCCCCGGCAGATCCGCGATTCCGTAGGTCATCACCGAGTTGAAGGCGACAGAGGTCAGCCCCCGCTCCTTGGCCCAGGCCAGCAGCTCCTCGTGTCGCACGTCGACGTCGGTGCGCAGGGGGCGCTCGGTACGGGCCGCGAGCGAGGTGATGAGCGCCTTGGCGGTCTCCGTGTCGCGGGCGATCAGCGGGCCGACGACATGGGTGTCCATGTTGGGCCACGCGGCGGCGTAGCCGATGAGCCGGCCGGACTCCTCGGCGACGCGCAATTGATCGGCGAACGCGGGCAACCGGGTGATCAGAGGCGTGCGATCGGTGCCGAACACCTCCTCGTCGAGGCGCACGATCGCCGGGAGGTCCTCCGCCGTGGCGGCGCGTGTGTCGACCGCGGACTCCGGGCCGCCGGGAGTGAAGCGGCCCCTCAGCATCTCGGCCCGGCCCGTCACCTTGAAGCCCAGTTCCTCGTAGAGGGGCCGGCCGTGGAGTGTGGCGTGCAGGGTCAGCGGGGTGGTTCCCATGGACGAGACGATGTGCCGCATCAAACGCCGGCCGACGCCTTGGCGGGCATGACGTTCAGCCACCAGGACCATGCCGATGGCACCGAGATCCGGCCGCCCCCACCCGCCGTACTCCGTGACGACGCACGCGGCGACCAGACCGCCCTCGGGGTCGTCGATGCCGTATCCCTTCCCGGCGGTGAGGAGGAAGCCCCACTTGTGTTCCTCGCGTGGCCACCCCCGGTCTTCGGACAGGTCGGCGCAGGCGGTGAGATCGCGAAGCGTCAGACGGCGGATGGGCAGAGTGGTGAGGGAAGGAGTTGGCACGCAGGTCAGGCTGTCCGAACGGCGCCCCCGCCGTCCACCTGTTTCGATGCAGACGCACGTGCTTTTGGCCATCTCATGGCCATCCGTACAGCCATCGGTCAGCTGTGCGGTGTTTCACGTGAAACAGGGCACAGCCCACTAGCCTCGGCGCCATGACCAGACTCCATCTCTTCGACATGGACGGCACGTTGCTGCACGGGACCACCGCTCCCCTGGAGATATCGCGCCAGTTGGGCCTGGAAAGCGAGACGGTGGCGCTGGAGCGGGCGATCGCGGACGGGCGGATCGGACCGCCGGAGTATGCCGCGCAGGTGTACGACCTGTGGGCCCGCCTTACCGACGCGCATGTACGGACCGCGTTCGAGACGGCTCCCTGGCTGGCCCGGATCCGCGAGGTGTGGGCGGAGATCAGGAGCGCGGGCGAATACTGCGCGGTGGTCTCCCTCTCGCCCTCCTTCTTCGTCGAGCGCCTCCTGGACTGGGGCGCCCACGCGGCCCATGGCTCCCGTTTCCCGGCCGTACCGTTCACCGAGCCCGTCGATCCGTCGGGGGTGCTCAACGCCGCCGCCAAGGTGGTCATCGCCGAACGGCTCTGCGCGGAATTCGGAGTGACCCGGGCGGACTGCGTGGCGTACGGCGACTCGGCGTCGGACAAGGACCTGTTCGCCGCCGTGCCGGTGTCCGTGGCGGTCAACGCCGATGCCCACGTGGCAGACCTCGCCACCCACTCCTACTCGGGACGAGACCTGTGGGAGGCCTATGAACTGGTCGGACCGGCGCGGTAGTTCCCGGAGCGGCCGCGAGACGTTCGAGTCACCCGAGATCGGGGGCGTGCATGGCCCGTACTCCCTCGATGTTCCCGTCCAGGTAGTGGCGCAGGGACAGTGGGACGAGGTGGACGGAGGCGATGCCGACGCGGGTGAACGGGACGCGGACGATCTCGTACTCACCGGCCGGCTCATCCACTTCGGGGCCGTGTCGCAGGGCCGGGTCCATGGACTCCAGCCGGCAGACGAAGAAGTGCTGCACCTTCACGCCGGTCGCGCCGCCATCCTCACCGATGTGCTCCACCGTGTCCACGAAGCACGGCACCACGTCGGTGATCTTGGCACCGAGTTCCTCGTACACCTCCCGGTGCAGGGCGTCCACGACGGTCGAGTCCCCGGGCTCGACCCCGCCACCGGGAGTGACCCAGTAGGGATCGACGCCGGGCTTGGTGCGCTTGATCAGGATCAGGTCGTCACCGTCCAGGAGAACGGCACGGGCGGTGCGCTTGACCACGGGTCGGACGGTCATGGGAGAAATGTGGCCCCGCTGGTTCCACGTGAAACATCGCAAAGCGCCACGAGCCGACCGCTGCGCGTGCACCCCACCCGAGCGGCGTCAGCCCCAGGTGGCAGCCGCACGCTGGAGCCACCCGTGGGCCCGCGCGACATGGGGCAGGGCGAGTGTCCCGGCCCGCACCACCAGGAAGTACGTGCGCAATGGTGGCACCACCGGGTCCAGCAGGGCGACGACCGTGCCCTGCTCCAGGGCATGCGCGCACAGATAGCGGGGCACCACTGCAAGGCCGGCCCCCGCGATCGCACAGGAGAGCACCGCCCGCAGATCCGGCACGATCACCGTGCCCGTGGTGGCCGGGAGGCAGTCGAAGACGGAAGCCCAGTAGCGCGAGACGAACGGCAGCGACTCGTGGACCTCGACGACGGGCAGGTCCGCCAGGGCCGGCGCGCCCTTCAGCCGCACGGTGTCCGGGCCGATCCGCTCCGCCCAGCGCGGAGCCGCGACCAGCACATGCTCCTCGTCACACAGCGGAGTGCCGGAGAGCAGGGCCCCACGCGGCCGGGACGTGCCGATGGCCAGGTCGTGCCGGCCGCAGGCCAACCCCTCCAGCGCCTCCTCGGCCGTGCCGAAGGAGACACGCAGCGCGAAACCCTGGCCGTCGTCGCCGGTCAGCCCCGTGAGGGCGGGCAACACGCGTTCGGCGGTGAACTCCGGAGGGCCCGCCAGGTACAGCGTCCGCGTCGAGGAGTCGTCGTCCGGCCCGCTCTCGGCTATCTCCACCAGGGCATCGAGATGCGGGGCGGCCCGGTGCGCGAGTTCGTCACCGATGGTCGTCGGGGTCACTCCCCGTGCCTGACGAAGGAAGAGCGGCCTGCCGAGCTGGCGTTCCAGCGTGCGGATCTGCGAGGTGACGGCCGGCTGGGAGAGGCCGAGCAGAGCGGCGGCGCGGGTGAAGGAACCGGCCCTGTGCACGGTGACGAAGGTCCGCAGCAAGGCCAGATCCATGGCGTGCCCTCCCTGTCCCCGCCCTCCCAGCCCTTCCGCCGGCCGTCAGGCAGGCACCAACTATAAATATGTCGATACGCCTCTGTCGCTAGCGTGATTGGACACTGACGCAGAGTCAACTAGCCTTGTCCGGGCGGTCTTTCCACCCAGGCCGCAGACGGTCCGAGCCACGAGGGGGGGAGGCTCGGACCGTCCCGGAACCGGCGGCGGGCCACTGTGGGGAGGGGCTACTCGGCGGACTCGTCCAGGGCACGCAGGACGTCGGCCACCAGGTCCTCCGGGTCCTCCGCGCCGACGGACATCCGGACGAAGCCCTCCGGGACGTCGTCCCCGCCCCAGCGGCGGCGGCGCTCGGCCGTGGACCGCACCCCGCCGAAGCTCGTCGCGTCCTCCACCAGGCGCAGTGCCGCGAGAAAGCGCTCGGCACGCGCGCGCGTGGGCAGCGTGAAGGACACGACACAGCCGTAGCGGCGCATCTGCCGCGCCGCGACCGGGTGCGAGGGATCGTCGGGCAGTCCCGGATAGCGCAGACCGGAGACCTCGGGCCGCTGCCGCAGTGCCTCGGCGACCGCGAGGGCGGTGGCGTTCTGCCGGTCGACGCGCAGCTGGAGCGTGGCGATGGACCGGTGCGCGAGCCAGGCCTCCATGGGCCCGGAGATCGCGCCGACGATCTTGCGCCAGCGGCGTACGGCGGCCATCGCCTCGGCGTCGCGGCCGGCGACGTAGCCCAGCAGCACATCACCGTGCCCGGTGAGCTGCTTGGTGCCGCTGGCCACGGAGAAGTCGGCGCCCAACTCCAGCGGGCGCTGCCCGAGCGGGGTGGCGAGGGTGTTGTCCACGGCGACCAGCGCACCACGCGCGTGTGCCGCCTCGGCCAGCCGCCGGATGTCGCAGACGTCGAGCCCGGGGTTCGACGGGGACTCGATCCACAGCAGCCGCGCCCCGTCCAGCACCGCCAGCTGGGCGTCGCCGCCGGTCGGCGCGGTGCGCACCTCGATGCCGTAGGCCTCCAGCTGGGCGCGGACCAGCGGCAGCACCTGGTAGCCGTCGGAGGGCAGCACGACCGCGTCACCGGCGCGCAGCTGCGAGAACAGCACGGAGGAGATCGCCGCCATGCCGGAGGCGAACACCAGCGTCTCGACGTCGTCCCGCCCCGGCGCCTCCAGCTCGCCTATGGCCCGCTCCAGCAGGGTCCAGGTCGGATTGTCGTCACGGCCGTACGCATACGGTCCCGACACCTCGCCGGGCAGGTGGAAGTGAGCCGCGAACACCGGACCGGGCAGGGTCGGCTCGTGCTTGACCGGCTCGGGCAGGCCCGCCCGTACCGCGCGCGTGCCGTCGCCCGTGCGGCCCTCGTCCTTCGTGGCCTCGCTCATGCGGCCCGTCCTTCCAGTTCGTCCTGTACGGCGGTGAGCAGCCCGGTGCTCGCCGCCTCCACCATCTCAAGGCACTCCTCGAAGCCGTCCCGGCCCCCGTAGTACGGGTCGGGTACGTCGAGGTCGGAACCGGCAGCGGGGTCGTAGGAACGCAGCAGGCGGATCTTGCGGGCGTCCTCCTCGGCGGGCGCGAGACGGCGCAGGGCCCTGAGGTGACCGGTGTCGAGGGCTATCACGAGGTCGAGCCGGGCGAACCACGACGGCAGGAACTGACGGGCCGTGTGCTCGCTGCCGTAGCCGTGTTCCTCCAGGACCGAGATGGTGCGCGGGTCGGCCGGCTCCCCCTCGTGCCAGCCGCCGGTACCGGCGCTGTCGACCACCACCAGGTCTTTCAGACCGGCCTCCGCCACGCGCGCGCGGAAGACGGATTCGGCCATCGGGGAGCGGCAGATGTTGCCGGTGCACACGAAACAGACGCGGTAGGTCACGGCGCGCTCAGTCCTCGTCGGGCAGGACGACATGCAACGCCCAGGAGACGACGGAGATGATCAGACCGCCGAGCACGGCCGTCCAGAAGCCCTCCACATGGAAGCTGAGGTCGAGCTTGCCGCACACCCAGGAGGTCAGCAGCAGCATCAGCGCGTTCACGACCAGGGTGATCAGCCCGAGGGTCAGGATGAACAGCGGGAAGGTGAGCACCTTCACGATCGGCTTGACCAGCCAGTTCACCAAGCCGAAGATCAACGCGACGGCGATCAGCGTGCCGGCCTTCTTGGCAGTGCCGTCACCGGTCAGGGTGATCTTGTCGAGCGCCCATACCGCGACCGCCAGGGCGCCCGCGTTGGCGATCGTCTTGACTAGGAAATTCCTCATGTGTCTGATCGTGGCAGACCGGGCGGAACCCGGCCGGACGGCGGCGAGCGGGACCGCGGGGAACAGGGAACGGCGAGCAGTGAAGCGAGGACGGCAGCGGCGATGAAGGCATTCCGGCTGGATGACCTGGAGGCGGAACGCGCCGCCAACGAGGGTGCCTACCTGCAGTTCCTGCGCGAGCGGAACATGTCGGTCGGCCTGTACGCCCTCGACGCGGGCGAGCACGACCCGCAGAAGCCCCACAACCAGGACGAGGTGTACTTCGTGGTCAGCGGCCGGGCCTCGCTCACGGTCGGTCTGGAGACGACCCAGGTGGCGCGGGGCAGCGTCGTGTACGTGCCCGCCGGGGTCCCGCACAAGTTCCACCACATCAGCGAGGACCTCAGGGTGCTCGTCGTGTTCTCTCCGCCCGAGGCGTGAGCCGGGCCCCCGCGTTCCCTAGGGGACGGGTCAGGGCAGGACAAGGGATGCCAGGCCCCCGCTCGGGGCCCGCGCGGCCCTAGCATCGAGTGCGTACTACAGACAACGCACGAGAGCGCAAAGGACGAGGCGATGCGAGAGATCTTCGCGGGGCTGCCGTGGTGGGTGAAGTGGGTCGCGGTGCCGGTCATCGCCCTGGTCGTGTTCGGCGGCCTGATAGCGAGCGTGGTCGGGTTCGTGATCGGCCTGCTGTTCAAGGCGCTGGTCTTCGTCGCCCTGGTCGGCGGACTGATTTACGTCGTGCGCAAGTTCACGGGCAACTCCTCGTCGCGCAGCGGGTGGTGAGGCACCCGGGCATCGGTCAGCGGTGACGGGGACGGTTCCCTCGGGGGAGGGAAGTTTCGGTCCGGAGCGGTCCAGGCGCGGTGGCGGACGGTTAAAGTCCGGAACCCCCCATAGGCTCCGGCTCCGTGGGCGGCGCCAACCCCCGTGCCCTTCCTCTCGCACGGGCTCCCCCCTCGCGCTTCGGGAGTGACCCCTTGGCCATCGTCGACACCGCACCGACCGCACCCCACGCCCCCGCCGTCGCACCGCGCCCCTGCGCACCCCCTCTCCAGCGACCACCCTCCCCACTCGTCCCCGGCCAGGTCTCCGCGCGCACGGCGGACAGCCCCGGCCCGCCGCCCGCCGCGGACGTCTGCGGGTCACCGTCCTCCGCCGGGCGGCCGGCACCGCGGCCCGCTGCCAGGCCCGCGCCGCCCGCCGCCACGCTCATCGGCTCCGTCCAGCGCGCCATGCGCCTGCTGGAGACCGTCGCCTCGCACGCCTACGGCGCCCCCGCCAAGCAACTCGCCCGCGAGACAGGGCTCGCGCTGCCCACCACCTACCACCTGCTGCGCACCCTGGTGCACGAGGGCTATCTGCACCGGGACAAGGGGCTGTTCTTCCTCGGTGACGCCGCGGAACGCCTGGCCGGCAGCGGAGCACAGCAGAAACGTCGCAGCATGGTGGCGGACACGCTCGCGCACTGGCGCGATTCCATCGGTGTGCCGGTCTACTACGCGATGTACCGGGACGGCGAGATCGAGGTCATGTGCGTCTCCGCCTCCCGGCAGGCACCGGCGGTCGAGGAATGGGCGGACTTCCGCGAGACCGGCCATGCCCACGCCATCGGGCAGTGCCTGCTCTCCCAGCTGGACGAGGACACGCGGCGCGACCATCTCGCGCGCTACCCCGTCCGGCCCGTCACGCCCTACACCGTGCGGGACGACGACGCGCTGCTACGGCGGCTGGCCCGGGCCCGCCGGATGGAACCGACGGTGGAGCGCCAGGAGTACGCCGTCGGGACGGTCTGCGCGGCGGTTCCGATCACGGTCGGCGCCACCGCGGCCACCATGGCCATCTCGCTCCCCGCCCACCAGGCCGACCGGCTGCTGCCCGCGGCCCGTCGGCTGCAGACGGAGATCGGGCGCCATCTGGGATCGCTCACGCTCTCTATCAGTATCTGAAAACTCACTCCTTGTAATTCACCGTGTACGTTCAGCTAGATTTGAGCACGGTCCGAGGGATCGATCCCGGCCAGTCGACGTCATATGACGGGGTAGTCAATGCGCGAGTCCGTACAGGCAGAAGTCATGATGAGCTTTCTCGTGTCGGAGGAGCTCTCCTTCCGCATCCCGGTGGAGTTGCGCTATGAGACCAGTGATCCCTATGCCGTGCGGCTGACCTTTCATCTGCCCGGTGACGCGCCGGTGACCTGGGCGTTCGGGCGCGAGCTGCTGGTCGACGGGGTCGGCCGTCCATGCGGTGAGGGAGACGTGCGCATCTCCCCCGCCGACTCCGAGGTGCTGGGCGAGGTGCTGATCCGGCTTCAGGTCGGCGGCGACCACGCCCTGTTCCGCTCGTCGGCGCCCCCGCTCGTGGCCTTCCTCGACCGCACGGACAAACTGGTGCCGCTCGGCCAGGAGGGCGCACTGGCCGATTTCGACGCGCATCTGGACGAGGCCCTCGACCGCATCCTGGCCGAGGAGCAGAGCGCCGGCTGAGGTGTGACGCCGAGGGGGCGCTCCGCCGGCCCCGTGCGGTGCTACGCAGGAACGCTTCTGCGCGACGGGCACCGGCCCCGCCCCCGGCTCACCGCTTCGGGCCCCGCTCCCGGCCCACCGCTTACGGACCCGCCTTCGGCTCACCGCTTCCGGCGTCGGCCCCGGCCGCCGCGCGTCGGCGTGGTCCGGTCCCCGGCGGGTGCTCCGGCCGTCCCGGCCGCCCCGGCGTTCGGGGCCGTCCGGTCGGCCGACACGACCAGCGCGGCCAGCGCCGTGGTGACCGGGACCGAGGCGACCAGACCGATCGAACCGACCAACGTGCGCACGATCTCCTCGGCCACCAGCTCGCTGTTGGCCACGGTCCCGACGCTGCTCTGCGCGATCGAGAACAGCAGCAGCAACGGCAGCGCCGCACCGGCGTAGGCGAGCACCAGGGTGTTGACCACGGACGCGATGTGGTCGCGGCCGATCCGGATGCCCGCCCGGTACAGCCCGCGCCAGCCCATCGACGGATTGGCCTCGTGCAGCTCCCAGACGGCCGACGTCTGGGTCACCGTCACATCGTCCAGAACGCCGAGTGACCCGATGATGACACCGGCCAGCAGCAGACCGCTCATGTCGATCGACGGATACAGACCGTGGATCAGCCCGGTGTTGTCGTCCGTGTTGCCGGTCAGCGCGGCCCAGCCGATGAACAGCGAGCCGAGCACACCGATCAACGCCAGCGATATCAGCGTGCCGAGCACCGCCACCGATGTACGGGCCGACAGCCCGTGACACAGGTACAGGGCGATCAGCATGATGGCGCTCGACCCGATCACTGCCACCAGCAGCGGATTCGAACCCTGGAGGATCGCCGGCAGGATGAACAGCGTCAGCACCAGAAAGCTGACTGCCAACGCGACCAGCGCCATGACACCTCGCAGTCGGCCCACCAGGACCACGGCCACCGCGAAGATCCCCGCGAGTAGCGTCATGGGGAACTTTCGGTTCACATCGGTCACCGCGTACTGCAGGTCCTTCGGGGCCGAGGGTTCGTAGGCGACGACGACCTGCTCGCCCTGGTGGAGCTGGCGCGTCTGGTCCGGCTGCACGATCTCGGTGAAGGTACGGCCCTTGTCCTTGCCGGTGTCGACCCGGATGGTGGCCTTCTTGCAGGTGCCGTCGGCCCGCTGCTGCGCCGAGCTGCCCTCGGCGGTGGAGGTGTCACCGGTAGGGGGCACACCGGAGGCGTTCGCCGACGCGCAGCTCAACTCGACGACCCGGGTGACCGTGGCCTGCTGGGTCTGCCGGTCGAAGCCGACGCCGGTGCGCTTGTGGGCCGGAGCCTGCCCGGGCCAGAGCACCACGAGGCCGACCAGGACCGCCGCGGTGAAAGGGACCAGGATCGCCGCGATGACCTTGCGCAGATGCTGCGAGACGGGAGCGGCGGGCCCGTGGCTGTGGCTGTGGCTGTGACCGTGCGCGTGACCGTGCCCGGGAACGGCTCCGTGGCCGCTTTCGGGGGCCGCGTGGCCGTGCCTGGCGCCCTGTTCCGAGCCGTCTCGGCGGTGCGGCTCGGGCGGCTGGTGGGGGTACTGCTCCATGCTGGTCACCGCTCGATCATCCCAAGAACGCGAGGGGGCCCACTGTTCACCGCGCCACACATGGCGCTAGCGTGGAGGCACCTTTGCACACGCGGGAGCTCGGAGCACCGGGCTGAGAGGGCGCTGACCTCCGTGGTGGCGATGTTTCACGTGGAACGAACGGTGTTCCGCGGGGAACGTCGGCCGACGGAAACCGCTGCGTCGACCGCCGAACCTGTTACCGGGTAATGCCGGCGTAGGGAGTAGGTCTGATGACCAACAAGGACGCACGCACGCCTGCCTCCGCTCAGGACGAGAAGTCCACGGAGGCCGGGAAGTCCATCGGCTGGCACAAGGCGTACGTCGAGGGTTCACGCCCCGACCTTCGGGTGCCGGTCCGTCAGGTGCACCTCACCAACGGGCAGTCGGTCACGCTGTACGACACCTCGGGCCCGTACACCGATCCACACATCGACACGGACGTCCGCAGGGGCCTGCCGCCGCTGCGGGAAAACTGGATCATCGCCCGCGGCGACACCGAGGAGTACGCGGGCCGGCCCGTCCGTCCCGAGGACGACGGGATCAAGCACACCTCACCGCGCGGTGGACTGCGCAACCTGGACGCGGTCTTCCCCGGCCGCCCGCGCCAGCCGCGGCGGGGGCGCGACGGTCAGGCGGTGACGCAGCTCGCGTACGCCCGCCGGGGCGAGATCACTCCGGAGATGGAGTTCGTGGCTCTCCGGGAGAACGTGTCGCCCGAGGTGGTCCGCGAGGAGATCGCCGCGGGCCGGGCCGTGCTGCCGGCCAACGTCAACCACCCGGAGATCGAGCCGATGATCATCGGCAAGCGGTTCCTGGTGAAGGTGAACGCCAACATCGGCAACTCGGCGGTGACGTCCTCCATCGAGGAGGAGGTCGAGAAGATGACCTGGGCGACCCGCTGGGGCGCCGACACGGTCATGGACCTGTCCACCGGCCGCAACATCCACACCACCCGCGAGTGGGTGCTGCGCAACTCCCCCGTCCCCATCGGCACGGTGCCGCTCTACCAGGCGCTGGAGAAGGTCGACGGCAAGGCCGAGGAACTGACCTGGGAGATCTACAAGGACACCGTCATCGAGCAGGCCGAGCAGGGCGTGGACTACATGACCGTCCACGCGGGTGTCCGGCTGCCGTACGTCCCGCTCACCGCCAACCGCAAGACCGGCATCGTCTCGCGCGGCGGCTCCATCATGGCCGCGTGGTGCCTGGCGCACCACAAGGAGTCGTTCCTGTACGAGAACTTCGAGGAACTGTGCGAGATCCTCGCGGCCTACGACGTCACGTACTCGCTGGGTGACGGCCTGCGGCCGGGTTCGATCGCCGACGCCAACGACGAAGCGCAGTTCGCGGAGTTGCGGACGCTCGGGGAACTCAACCGGATCGCCAAGCGTTTCAACGTACAGACGATGATCGAGGGCCCCGGGCACGTCCCGATGCACAAGATCAAGGAGAACATCGACCTTCAGCAGGAGATCTGCGATGAAGCTCCGTTCTATACGCTCGGCCCGCTGACCACGGACGTCGCGCCGGCGTACGACCACATCACCTCCGGCATCGGTGCCGCGATGATCGCCTGGTGGGGCACGGCGATGCTCTGCTACGTCACGCCCAAGGAGCACCTGGGCCTGCCCAACCGGGACGACGTCAAGACCGGTGTCATCACCTACAAGATCGCCGCGCACGCGGCGGACCTCGCCAAGGGGCATCCCGGGGCGCAGGAGTGGGACGACGCGCTGTCCGACGCCCGTTTCGAGTTCCGGTGGGAGGACCAGTTCAACCTCGCCCTGGACCCCGACACGGCACGGGAGTTCCACGACGAGACCCTGCCGGCCGAGCCCGCCAAGACGGCCCACTTCTGCTCCATGTGCGGCCCGAAGTTCTGCAGCATGAAGATCTCGCAGGACATCCGGCGGGAGCACGGCGGCAGCCGGGCCGAGATCGAGGAGGGCATGGCCCGCAAGTCGCAGGAGTTCGCGGCGGCCGGCAACCGGGTGTACCTGCCCATCGCCGACTGAACCGCCCCCCCCCGTGAGCGCACCGCGCCGGCTCGCCCGCGCGCGGTGCGCGACCGGGTTACCCGGGACGGGGTTCCGGGTCGGCATCTCTGGCCTCTCCGGTTCCGCCGCGTTCAGGGGGTTGCCGGATACTGCCCGCGGCCTGCGCGTACGCGGCCCGGGGAACGCTTGCCGGGGAACGTTCAGTTATCCAGGGGAAGTTGCTGGACCAGCAGCTTCCCGGCCATCGTGACTCCGCCGTCCATGGCGATGGCGAGCCCGTCGGCGTAGACGTGCGGTCCCTCGACGGCCGGGCCGGCGCCCTCCTCGCCGTCCTCGGAGCCGACCTCGCCGAGGAGGTAGGGGATGGGGCTGTGCCCGTGAACGACGCGGGTGCCGCCGTACGTATCGAGAAGGGTGCGCACGGCGTCGGCGCCGCCCTCGTCGCGGAATGAGAAGCGCTTGGTGAACTTGCGGAACAGGTCCCAGACCTCGTCGGCGTCGTTACGGGTCAGGGTCTCGCGGACGGTGTCGTTGACCGCCTCGATGGAGTCGCCGTAATCGAGATAGGCGGTGGTGTCGGAGTGGACGAGCAGATAGCCGTCCACCACCTCCACGGCGTCGAGGCGGGCCATCCACTGCAAGTGGTGGTCCTGGAGGCGGTCCATGTCGGTCTTCTGGCCGCCGTTGAGCAGCCAGGCCGCCTGGAAGGTGGCGGTGCCCGCGCCGGAGTTGACGGGAGTGTCGCCGAACCGCTTGGCGCCGAGCAGCAGCAGCTCGTGGTTGCCCATGAGGGCCTTGCAGTAGCCACCTGCCGCGGCGGCCTCGGCGGACAACCGCATGACCAGGTCGATGACGCCGATGCCGTCCGGGCCGCGGTCGGTGAAGTCGCCGAGGAACCACAGCCGGGTCGTACCGGCGCACCACTGGCCCGAGGCATCGATCAGGCCCTGTTCCTGCAGGGCGGCCACCAGCTCGTCCAGGTAGCCGTGGACGTCACCGACGACGTAGAGCGGCCCGGGTCCGGTCGCGGGCTGTGGGGCCGGGGCGGCGGGGACCGGCTCGACGGGGACCTGGAGGGTGTCGCCGCGGTTGATGACCGGGAGGTCGCGCTGGGTGGGGGTGTAGCCCTCGGGGTACGCCTCGTCGCCGGCCGGGACGGCGTTGCCGGGGTGGGTGCCGCCGGCGTACGGACCGGTCTCGTGCACGTACGCGGGTACCCGGAAGTCGCGCAGCGTCGCCGTCCGCTCCGCCTCGGGTCCCTGACCGGCCCCCTGAGTCATCAGACCCCTCCACCATCGCGCCGCATCTGCACCGCTTCGGACTGCCTGGTCGCAGCGGTCCGCGGTGTCGTGGGGCCCATCATAGGAATGCGCGTCGCGCCGTGTGATGACCCAGGGGTGGTGAATCGGAACAAGACTCCGGTTCACCGCGGCTTTCGCCCCGTTTGGGCAGATGTTCGACCGGCTGTCGGCCGATTGATCCCTCGGCCGACCGATTCTCGTGCCCCACCGGACGCGCCCCGTGCCGCGTCCGCCGGGCCTCCCGCGCCGGGTGCCCGCACCGCCCTGGGAGGCCCCGGGCGCTACCGGTCATCCGGTGTCCGCGGCGGGCTGACCGTCGTGCGCGGGGACCGCCGCTGCGAGGAGGTGCGCACCATCAGCTCGGTCGGTATCACCCGCTCGACCGGCTGCTCGGACTCGACGCCCTCGATGGCGTCGATGAGGAGCTGGACGACGGCGGTGCCGATGCGGCGTGGCTTCAGCGAGAGCGTGGTGATGGGCGGCTCGGTGCTGGCGTACATGGTCGACTCGCTGCAGCACACCAGCAGCAGGTCGTCGGGGACGCGCAGGCCGTAGCGGCGGGCGGCGGCGAGCAGATCGGTGCCGTTGGGGTCGAACAGTCCGTAGACCGCGTCGGGCCGGTCGGGGCGGGCGAGTAACCGGTCGGCGGCGACGGCGCCCGCGCATGGATCGTGCGCCGGGTACGCCTCGTAGACCGGATCCTGGCCGACCCGTTCACACCAGCGCAGGTAGGCGGTGGTGGACAGATGGGTGTAGGTGTCCGTCGAGGTGCCCGTGAGCAGGCCGATGCGGCGGGCGCCGGCGTCGGCGAGATGGTCGAGGATGCCGAGTACGGCGGCCTCGTGGTCGTTGTCGACCCAGGCGGTGACGGGGAGGGAGCCGGCCGGGCGGCCGTCGGAGACGACGGGCAGTCCCTGCCGGACGAGTTCGCTGACGACCGGGTCCTGGTCGGAGGGGTCGATGACGACCGTGCCGTCCAGGGCCACGTTGGACCAGACGTCGTGGCGGGAGGTCGCGGGCAGGATGACCAAGGCGTAGCCGCGGGCGAGCGCGGCCGAGGTGGCGGCCCGGGCCATCTCCGCGAAGTACGCGAACTCCGTGAAGGTGAAAGGTTCATCCCCGTACGTCGTCACGGTCAGACCGATCAGACCCGACTTGCCCGTACGGAGGGTCCGGGCGGCTGCCGAGGGCCGGTACCCGAGGCGGTCGGCGACCTCGCGGACGTGGCGCCGGGTGGCATCCGGGAGCCGGCCCTTGCCGTTGAGGGCGTCGGACACGGTCGTGATGGAGACCCCGGCGGCGGCGGCGACGTCTCTGATGCCCGCCCGGCCTGGTCGGCTGCCTCGACGTGAGGTTTCCGCGCGGCTCACCTGGTGCTTCCCTGCTGCTGTCATGGCGAGCCGATAGTAGGGCTCATGCGGCGGGGTAGTGCGGCCGCATATGCACACCTGGGGAGGCACGTTTCTGCACGGCCATATGGCGCCAAGTGCCTTGGAAAGTAAGGCCTTTGTGCGATTCAAGGTTAAGACATGTCGCGTCGGGGCGTATGGACCTGGCAAGCGTCCGATGTCTCGAAGAGGTCTCAACTCACCTGCACGGGCGACGCGCGCCAGGGCGCAAGCCACCGGCGCATAGATATATGTTCGGCGCGCCCCCCGAAACGTACGCCTTCATGCGGTGATGCCCGCGATGCCGACGGGAGCCAAGCGCTCCGCGCCCTCCCCGGGCCGGGGCCCACGGGTCCGGCGGTGCCGGACCTGTACGCAGCGGGCCCGAATCCTCTTAAGGTGAGGAGTATTGGAAGCCGGCGGCATCGACGGTCCGCCGGTGGTCGCGAGGAGGACTGCGGTGAGCGAGACAAGCCCCAAGCTGCGCGCCGAGCTGGAGGGTATCCCCACCTACAAGCCGGGCAAGCCGGCCGCGGCCGGAGGTCCGGTCGCCTACAAGCTGTCCTCCAACGAGAACCCGTACCCGCCGCTGCCGGGCGTGCTGGAGAGCGTGACCGCCGCGGCCTGCGACTTCAACCGCTACCCGGACATGGCCTGCACCGGGCTGATGAACGAGCTGTCCGACCGCTTCGGTGTGCCGCTGTCCCACCTGGCGACCGGGACCGGCTCGGTGGGGGTCGCCCAGCAACTGATCCAGGCCACCAGCGGCCCCGGTGACGAGGTGATCTACGCCTGGCGGTCGTTCGAGGCGTACCCGATCATCACGCAGATCAGCGGCGCCCGCTCGGTGCGGGTGCCGCTGACGCCGGGTGATGTGCACGATCTGGACGCGATGGCGGACGCCATCACCGACCGGACGCGGCTGATCTTCGTGTGCAACCCCAACAACCCGACCGGCACGGTGGTGCGGCGGGCCGAGCTGGAACGGTTCCTCGACCGGGTGCCCGGCGATGTGCTGGTGGTGCTGGACGAGGCCTACCGCGAGTTCATCCGCGACCCCGAGGTGCCCGATGGTGTCGAGCTGTACCGGGAGCGGCCCAACGTCTGCGTGCTGCGGACCTTCTCCAAGGCGTACGGACTGGCCGGGCTCCGGGTCGGTTTCGCGATCGCCCACGAGCCGGTGGCGGCGGCGCTGCGCAAGACGGCAGTGCCGTTCGGGGTGAGCCAGCTCGCGCAAGAGGCGGCGATCGCCTCCCTGCGGGCCGAGGACGAGCTGCTGGGCCGGGTCGGCTCGCTGGTGTGTGAGCGCACGCGCGTGGTCGACGCGCTGCGGGACCAGGGCTGGACGGTCCCGGAGACACAGGCCAACTTCGTGTGGCTGCGGCTGGGGGAGAGCACCGTCGCGTTCGCGCAGGCCTGTGAGGAGCACGGGGTGGTGGTCCGGCCGTTCCCGGGTGAGGGTGTGCGGGTGACGATCGGCGAGGCCGAGGCGAACGACATCTTCCTGAAGGTGGCGGAGACGTTCCGCAAGGAGCGGTGACCCGGTGGTAGCGCCGGGCGCCGCGGGAGCTGTGGCTCCCCGGTAGCGCGGAAGCGCCGCAAGGAGCTGTGACCTCGCGGCGGGATCAGTCCTCGATCAGTTCCACACGGACGGGTTCGCCGGCTCGTACGGTCGCCAGGAGACCGGCGTCCCCGTCCAGGCGCCCGAGGACGTTGCACGGGCTCGCGAGGCGGCACTCCCCGCCGTGCGAGATCGGCGTGGGGCCGTAGGGGAGGGCGAGGGCGTTGCCTTCCGTCCAGAAGGCCACCGTGCCCGGTTCCACGACCTGACGCGCGTCCGTTTCACGTGAAACAGAGACGCCTGTGTCGAAATACACCTCCTCACCCCATGTGCTCGCGGTCGAAGCGAGGGGCAGTGCCTTGGCGAGGGCCTGCGCGGTCGGGGTGCCTGCGTCGAGGGTCGCGGTGATGCTGCCCGCGGGCCAGGAAATCCGTATCTGCATGGCGGGCAATTCAACAAGATGTTGAAGTCACTGCCAAGGTCTTGACGCCACGGCGATAGGGGGGACCCCCCTGGTTCGGCTGAAAATCAGTGCGTCATAATGGCTTGTGAATGTGAACGCGTTCACAAGCGCGTCCCGTTTGGTCCTCTATGTGGGCAACAAACAGGGGCAAACCGCCGCTGACCACGCCGTAGTAAGGAGAGTGACGACGTGGACCTGGCTTTGGCGCCGGAAACACTGGCGCGCTGGCAGTTCGGCATCACCACCGTCTACCACTTCCTGTTCGTTCCGTTGACGATCTCCCTGGCCGCGCTCACGGCCGGGCTGCAGACGGCCTGGGTGCGCACGGAGAAGGAGAAGTACCTCAGGGCGACCAAGTTCTGGGGCAAGCTCTTCCTGATCAACATCGCCATGGGCGTGGTCACCGGCATCGTGCAGGAGTTCCAGTTCGGTATGAACTGGTCGGACTACTCGCGCTTCGTCGGTGACATCTTCGGCGCCCCGCTCGCCTTCGAGGCGCTGATCGCGTTCTTCTTCGAGTCGACCTTCATCGGCCTGTGGATCTTCGGCTGGGACAAGCTGCCGAAGAAGATCCACCTGGCCTGCATCTGGATGGTCTCGATCGGCACGATCCTGTCGGCGTACTTCATCCTCGCGGCCAACTCCTGGATGCAGCACCCGGTCGGCTACAAGATCGACAAGGCGAGGGGCCGGGCCGAGCTGACCGACTTCTGGGCCGTGCTGACCCAGAACACCGCCCTCAGCCAGGCCTTCCACACGCTCTCGGCGGCCTTCCTGACCGGCGGCGCCTTCATGGTGGGCATATCCGCCTACCACCTGGCCCGCAAGAAGCACATCCGTGAAATGAAGACCTCGCTGCGGCTCGGCCTGATCACCGTGGTCATCGCCGGTCTGCTCACCGCGGTCAGCGGCGACACCCTCGGCAAGGTGATGTTCAAGCAGCAGCCGATGAAGATGGCCGCCGCCGAGGCGCTGTGGGACGGCCAGAAGCCGGCCCCGTTCTCGATCTTCGCCTACGGCGACGTGGACAAGGGCCACAACAGCGTGGCCATCGAGATCCCTGGCCTGCTGTCCTTCCTCGCCGACGACAACTTCACCTCGTACGTCCCCGGCATCAACGACGTCAACAAGGCCGAACAGCAGAAGTTCGGGCCCGGCGACTACCGGCCCAACATCCCGGTGGCCTTCTGGGGCTTCCGCTGGATGATCGGCTTCGGCATGGCCTCCTTCGCCATCGGGATGGCCGGGCTCTGGCTGACCCGCAAGAAGTTCATGCTGCCGCAGCACCTCAGGGTCGGTGAGGACGAGGTGCCACACCTGGTGCTGTTCAAGAACCAGGCGCTCAGCCCGAAGCTCACCCCCTGGTACTGGCGCATCGCGACCTGGACGATGGCCTTCCCGCTGATTGCCAACTCCTGGGGCTGGATCTTCACCGAGATGGGCCGCCAGCCGTGGGTCGTCTACGGCGTGCTCCAGACCCGGGACGCGGTCTCCCCCGGTGTCTCCCAGGGCGAGGTCATCACCTCGATGGCCGTCTTCACCGCGCTGTACGCGATCCTCGCCGTGGTCGAGGTCAAGCTGCTCGCGAAGTACGTCAAGGCCGGCCCGCCCGAACTCACCGAGGCCGACCTCAACCCGCCCACGAAGATCGGCGGCGACACCCGTGACGCCGACAAGCCGATGGCCTTCTCGTACTAGGCCGGGGGAATAGTCATGCAACTTCACGACGTCTGGTTCGTCCTGATCGCCGTCCTGTGGACCGGCTACTTCTTCCTGGAGGGCTTCGACTTCGGAGTCGGCATCCTCACCAAGCTGCTGGCCCGGGACCGAGCCGAGCGCCGGGTGCTGATCAACACGATCGGGCCGGTCTGGGACGGCAACGAGGTCTGGCTGCTCACCGCGGGCGGCGCGACCTTCGCCGCCTTCCCCGAGTGGTACGCCACCCTCTTCTCCGGCTTCTACCTGCCGCTGCTGCTCATCCTGGTCTGCCTGATCGTCCGAGGCGTCGCCTTCGAGTACCGGGTCAAGCGGCCCGAGGAGAACTGGCAGCGCAACTGGGAGGCGGCGATCTTCTGGTGCTCGCTCCTCCCGGCGTTCCTGTGGGGCGTGGCCTTCGGGAACATCGTGCGGGGCGTGAAGATCGACCAGCACTTCGAGTACGTCGGCGACGTCTGGGATCTGCTCAACCCCTACGCCCTGCTCGGCGGCCTGGTGACGCTCACGCTGTTCACCTTCCACGGAGCGGTCTTCACCGCGCTCAAGACCGTCGGCGACATCCGGGTACGGGCGCGGAGGCTGGCCCGGTGGGTCGGCCTGGCCGCGGCCCTCGTGGCGTTGGCCTTCCTGCTGTGGACGCAGGCCGACAGCGGTGACGGCAAGAGCATGGTCGCCGTGATCATGGCCGTCGCCGCCCTGGTCGCCGCGCTGGTGGCCAACCAGGCCGGACGGGAGGGCTGGGCGTTCGCGCTGTCCGGGGTCACCATCGTGGCCGCCGTGGCGGTGCTCTTCCTGTCGCTCTTCCCGAACGTCATGCCGTCCACCTTGAACGGGGACTGGAGCCTGACGGTCACCAACGCCTCGTCGAGCCCCTACACCCTCAAGATCATGACGTGGCTGGCGGCGATCGCCACCCCGCTCGTCGTGCTCTACCAGGGGTGGACCTACTGGGTGTTCCGCAAGCGGATCGGTACACAGCACATCGCTCCCGACGCCGCTCACTGAGTCCGCCGAGGGTGTGTTTCACGTGAAACACACCCTCTGGACCGAAGGGCATGTTTCACGTGAAACCAATCGATCCACGTCTCCTGCGGTACGCCCGCGCCACCCGTCTCTTCCTCGTGGCCGTCGTCGGGCTGGGGGCCGTAGGAGCCGGGCTGGTCATCGCGCAGGCGATGCTCGTCGCCGAGATCGTCGTCGGCGCGTTCCAGCATGGTCAGTCGGCCGCCGGTCTGCGCACTCCGCTGCTGCTTTTGGCCGCCGTAGCCGTAGGACGGTCGTTGGTCGCGTGGCTCACCGAACTCGCGGCCCATCGGGCCGGCGCGGCGGTGAAGTCGGAGCTGCGCGGGCGGCTGCTGGACCGGGCGGCGGCGCTCGGCCCGGGATGGCTGAGCGGGCAGCGGACCGGCTCGTTGGTCACCCTGGCCACGCGTGGGGTCGATGCGCTGGACGACTACTTCTCGCGCTATCTCCCGCAGCTGGGACTGGCCGTGGTCGTGCCGGTGGCGGTGTTGGCGCGGATCGTCACGGAGGACTGGGTGTCGGCGGCGATCATCGTCGGCACCCTGCCGCTGATTCCGGTGTTCATGATGCTGATCGGCTGGGCGACCCAGTCCCGGATGGACCGCCAGTGGCGGTTGCTGTCCCGGCTGTCCGGCCACTTCCTGGACGTGGTCGCGGGGCTGCCGACGCTGAAGGTGTTCGGCCGGGCCAAGGCACAGGCCGAGTCCATCCGGCGGATCACCGGGGAGTACCGGCAGGCCACGCTGCGCACCCTGCGGATCGCCTTCCTCTCCTCCTTCGCGCTGGAGCTGCTGGCCACGCTGTCCGTCGCGCTGGTCGCCGTGACGATCGGGATGCGACTCGTCCACGGGGACATGGACCTGTACATCGGGCTGGTGATCCTGGTGCTGGCGCCCGAGGCGTATCTGCCGCTGCGGCAGGTGGGGGCGCAGTACCACGCGGCGGCGGAGGGGCTGGCCGCAGCGGAGGAGATCTTCTCCGTGCTGGAGACGCCGGTCCCGGTGCCGGGTACCGGCGCGGTGCCCGCCGGCGCCGTGGCCTTCGAGGATGTCAGCGTCCGCTACCCCGGGCGTTCGACGGACGCGGTGACCGGGGTGTCGTTCCGCGTGGAGCCCGGGGAGACCGTGGCGCTGGTCGGGCCGAGCGGAGCGGGCAAGTCGACGCTGCTGAGCGTGTTGCTCGGATTCATACGGCCCACCGGGGGGCGGGTGCGGGTCGGGGGTGCCGATCTCGCCGGACTCGACCTGGAGGAGTGGCGGTCGCGGATCGCATGGGTGCCGCAGCGGCCGCATCTGTACGCCGGGACCATCGCGGAGAACGTGCGGCTGGCCCGGCCCGGGGCCGATGACGGTGCCGTGCGGCGGGCGCTGCGGGACGCGGGCGCGTGGGAGTTCGTGGCGGCGCTGCCGGACGGGGCCGACACCGTGCTCGGGGAGGACGGGGCCGGGCTGTCGGCGGGACAGCGGCAGCGGCTCGCGCTGGCCCGGGCGTTTCTCGCGGACCGGCCGGTGCTGTTGCTGGACGAGCCGACGGCCGCGTTGGACGGGGCGACGGAGGGGGACGTCGTCGAGGCGGTGCGGAGGCTGGCCGCCGGGCGGACCGTGCTTCTGGTCGTGCACCGGCCCGCGTTGCTGGGGGTGGCCGACAGGGTCGTACGACTGGGTGGTGCGGATACCGCGGAAGCCACGGGGGACGGCCGGACTCCCAGGGCGCTCCGTCCCGTGGCCCCCCACCCATCCGCCACCCGACTCGGCGGGCTGGAAGGCGAACCGAACAGCTCCAGCGTGCCGGAGGAGCGGAAGGCGCTTCGTGGGGGGCGGAGTGTGCTGGCGCGGGTTCGCGGGCTGGGCGGCGGGGCTCGGGGGCGGCTGGCCGGGGCCCTGCTGTTGGGGAGCCTGGCGTTGGGGTGTGCCGTCGGGCTGATGGCGACCTCCGGCTGGCTCATCTCCCGGGCCTCGCAGCAGCCGCCGGTGCTGTATCTGATGGTGGCCGTGACCGCGACCCGTGCCTTCGGGATCGGGCGGGCCGTCTTCCGCTATGCCGAGCGGCTGGTCTCGCACGACGCCGTCCTGCGGATGCTGTCCGACACCCGGGTGGCGGTGTACCGGCGCCTGGAACGCCTCGCCCCCGCGGGGCTGCGCGGCACCCGGCGCGGCGATCTGCTCACCCGGCTGGTCGCGGACGTGGACGCCTTCCAGGACTACTGGCTGCGCTGGCTGCTGCCCGCCGGATCCGCTCTCGCCGTCTCCGCCGCATCCGTCGGCTTCACGGCCTGGCTGCTGCCCGAGGCCGGCGCCGTCCTCGCGGCCGGCCTGCTGGCGGCGGGCGCCGGCGTGCCCCTGCTGACCGCCGCCGTGGCCCGGCGGACCGAACGGCGGCTGGCGCCCGCCCGGGGAGTCCTCGCCACCCGGGTCACCGATCTGCTCACCGGCACCGCCGAGCTGACCGTCGCCGGCGCCCTGCCGGCCCGCACCGGCGCGGCCCGGCGGGCGGATCGCACCCTCACCGGCATCGCCGCGCGCGCCGCCGCCGTCACCGGACTCGGGGACGGGCTCACCGCGCTGATCTCCGGGCTGACCGTGACGGCCACCGCCGTTTTCGGCGCCCAGGCGGTGGCGGCCGGCCGGCTGAGCGGCGTGGCGATGGCCGTGGTCGTACTGACGCCGCTGGCCGCCTTCGAGGCCGTCCTGGGACTGCCGCTCGCCGTGCGGTACCGGCAGCGGGTGCGGCGCAGCGCGGAGCGGGTGTACGAGATCCTGGACGCCACCGAGCCCGTACGCGAGCCGGAGCAGCCCCGGCCGGCGCCCGTGTCGCCGTTCCCCGTGGTCCTCAAGGGCGTGGTCGCGCGGTATGAGGGGCAGCAGCGGGAGGCGCTCGCCGGGCTGGACCTGACGCTGGAGCGGGGACGCCGGATCGCGGTGGTGGGGCCCTCCGGTTCCGGCAAGACGACCCTCGCGCAGGTGCTGCTGCGGTTCCTGGATCCGCAGGCGGGCTCGTACACGCTCGCCGGAGTGGACGCGTGCGCCGTGGCGGGGGACGACGTACGGCGGCTCGTCGGGCTGTGCGCGCAGGACGCCCACCTCTTCGACAGCTCGGTGCGCGAGAACCTGCTGCTGGCCAGGAAGGACGCGACCGAGACCGAGCTGCGCGAAGCGCTGGGCCGGGCCCGGCTGCTGGACTGGGTGGAGTCGCTGCCCGACGGTCTGGACACGCTCGTCGGCGAGCACGGGGCCCGGCTGTCCGGCGGGCAGCGGCAGCGGCTGGCGCTGACCCGGGCCCTGCTGGCCGGCTTCCCGGTGCTGGTCCTGGACGAGCCCGCGGAGCACCTGGACCTGGCGACGGCGGACGAGTTGACCGCCGATCTCCTGGCCGCGACCGAGGGCCGTACCACGCTGCTGATCACCCACCGGCTGGCGGGGCTCGACGAGGTGGACGAGGTGATCGTGCTCGACGCGGGCCGGGTGGTGCAGCGTGGGCCGTACCGGCGGCTGCTGGCCGAGGACGGTCCGCTGCGGGAGATGGCCGCCCGGGAGTCCGCGGCGGACGCGCTCGCCGGAGTGCGCTGAGTCGCGCCGCCACGGGCCGCGGGAGCCGGCCCGTGGCGGCCGCGTCACGGGAGCGGTGGGGGCGGCGCGGCCGCCGGCTACCCGCGGCCGGCGAGGAGCCGTTCGATCACCACCGCCACGCCGTCGTCGTTGTTGGCGACGGTGCGGCCCGACGCGGCGGCGACGGCGTCCGGGTGGGCGTTGCCCATCGCGTACGACTGGCCGGCCCAGGTCAGCATCTCGACGTCGTTGGGCATGTCCCCGAAGGCCACGACCTCCTCGTGCGAGATGCCGCGCTCGGCGCAGCACAGGGCGAGGGTGCTGGCCTTGGACACGCCGGGGCCGCTCAGTTCCAGCAGCGCGCTGGGGCTGGAGCGGGTGACGTTGGCGTGGCCGTCGACCGCCAGACGGGCCAGCGTGAGGAAGGCGTCGGGGTCGAGGGAGGGATGGTAGGCGAGGATCTTGAGGACGGGCTGGTCGGCGGTCGGTCCGTCGGACGCGAGCAGCTCCTCGGCGGGCAGTACGGTGTCCGGTCTCTCCATGTGCAGCTTGGGATAGTCCGGCTCCTGGTGGAAGCCGTAGGTCTGCTCGACCGCGAACACCGTGCCGGGAGCCGCCTCGCGCAGCAGCCGTACGGCGGCCAGGGCGTTCTCCCGGGCCAGCTCGCGGACCTTCACGAACCGGTGGGCGCCGGGGCCGCCGTGCAGGTCGACCACGGCGGCACCGTTGCCGCAGATCGCCAGGCCATGGCCGTGGACGTGGTCGCTGACCACGTCCATCCAGCGGGCCGGCCGGCCGGTGACGAAGAAGACCTCGATCCCGGCCTCCTCGGCGGCGGCCAGCGCGGCGACGGTCCGCGCGGACACCGACTTGTCGTCACGCAGCAGTGTGCCGTCGAGGTCGGTGGCGATCAGCCGCGCCGGCAGGGCGGCGGCAGGGGTCCCGGGCTGTCTGGTCGCTGAGGTCACCCGGCCATTCTCGCGCAGGCGTCCGCACGGCCGTGCGGGACCGTGCACGGATGAGACACAGGCGACGTCCCGGAGGGCGGCGGAAGCGCCCGTCTCCGGAACCGCCTGTCTCCCCGGTCAGTCCAATTGGGCGAGCGCCTCCATGGCGATCCGCTCGAAGACCTTCTCCTCCACCGCGAAGCCGGAGTCCGCGACGGGCCAGTGGATCGCGATCTCGGTGAAGCCCAGCTCCCGGTGGCGGCCGGCGAAGTCCACGAAGGCGTCCAGGGACGACAGCGGCCGGCCGCGGTCCGGGGTGAAGCCGGTGAGCAGGATTTTGTCCAGTTCGGCCACGTTCCGCCCGGCGGTCTCGCATGCCTCGGCCAGCCTGCCGATCTGTCCGCGCAGGGCCTCGACGGACTGCTCCGGCGTACCGGTCTCGTACAGCTTCGGGTCGCCGGTGGTCACCCATGCCTGGCCGTGGCGCGCGGCGAGTTTCAGACCGCGCGGGCCGGTGGCCGCCACGGCGAACGGCAGCCGGGGCCGCTGTACACAGCCCGGGATGTTCCGGGCCTCATGGGCCGAGTAGAAACGCCCCTCAGAGGTCACCGCGTCCTCGGTGAGCAGCCGGTCGAGGAGGGATACGAACTCGGCGAACCGGTCCGCGCGCTCACGCGGGGTCCAGGGCTCCTGGCCGAGGGCGGTGGCGTCGAAACCGGTGCCGCCCGCGCCGACGCCCAGGGTGATCCGGCCGCCGGAGATGTCGTCCAGGGAGATCAGCTCCTTGGCGAGGGTCACCGGGTGGCGGAAGTTCGGCGAGGTGACCAGCGTGCCGAGGCGCAGCCGGTCGGTCACCGCGGCGGCGGCCGTCAGGGTCGGGACGGCGCCGAACCAGGGGCCGTCACGGAAACTGCGCCAGGACAGGTGGTCGTAGGTGTACGCCGTGTGGAAGCCGAGCTGTTCGGCGCGCGTCCACGCCGAACGGGCGCCTTCGTGCCAGCGGCGGTACGGAAGGATCACGGTGCTCAGACGCAGGCTCATGGGTCCGAGCGTAAGCGGGCCCGCCCCCGGCGAGGGAACGGTCTCCGTACGCGGACGCTCCATGGACCCGCGGAAGGGAGACGCAGATCACGCGGGTTCTCCCGGTCGGAGGTTTGATCCACAGCGAAGTGTGGTTATCCACAGGCGAATTGACGAAACTGTGGACAACCGGAGGAGACGTGACGCCCGTCGGCGCCCGTCCCCTCTGCTCACAGCCTTGGTTCCACCCGTGCGATCCGCCGCAGCAGTCCCGGCGCGAACCTGGACAGCAGATGGGCGCCCTTGGCCTCCGGGGTCACCGGAGCCACCGGCTTGTCCCGGGCGACCGCGTCCAGGATCGCGTCGGCCACCTTCTCCGGCGGATAGTTCCGCAGGCCGTACAGGCGGGCGGAGCGCTGTCGGCGACGACGCTGTTCGTCCTCGTCGACGCCGGTGAAGCGGGCCGTGGCGGTGATGTTGGTGTTGACGATGCCCGGGCAGACCGCCGTGACGCCGATGCCCTTCGGGGCCAGTTCCGCGCGCAGGCATTCGGAGAGCATCAGCACCGCCGCCTTGGAGGTGCTGTAGGCCGGCAGCAGGCGCGAGGGCTGGTAGGCCGCCGCCGACGCCGTGTTGACGATGTGGCCGCCCTGGCCGCGCTCGGCCATGCGGGCCCCGAAGAGCCGGCAGCCGTGGATGACGCCCCACAGATTCACGTCCAGCACCGTGCGCCAGTCGTCGGCCGTCGTGGTGAAGAAGGAGCCCGACAGGCCGATGCCCGCGTTGTTGACCAGCACGTCCAGCACGCCGTAGGCGCGGTGCACCTTCTCCGCGAGCTTCTCCATGGCCTGCTCGTCGGAGACGTCGGCCGGCTCGGCCCAGGCCTCGGGCGCCCCGACCAGCCGGCACAGCTCGGCGGTGCGGGCCGCGGACTCGGCGTCACGGTCGACGGCGACGACCCGCGCGCCGGCCTCCGCGAAGGCGAACGCCGTCGCCCGCCCGATGCCGCTGCCCGCACCGGTGATCAGCACCAGCTGCCCGGCGAACCGTGCGGCGTGCCGCCCGGTGGGCCGCGGGACGGGCCGGCCGCCCTCCACGGACAGGACGAACTCCTCGATCCACGCCGACACCTGATCGGGGCGGGTGCGCGGCACCCAGTGCCCGGCGGGCAGCGTGCGGCGGGTCAGCCGGGGCACCCACCGGTCCAGGTCGTCGTACAGGCGTTCCGAGAGGAAGACGTCCCCCTGAGGGGTGATGAGCTGCACGGGCGCGTGGGCGTACGCGTCCGGGCGGGGCCTGCGCAGCCGGGCGCGGACGTTGTCCCGGTAGAGCCAGGCGCCGTGGGCCGCGTCCGACGGGAGGGAGGCGGTCGGGTAGTCGCCGGCCGGGACCCGCTCGGCCCGCTCCAGGATCCCGGGCCAGCGCTTGCCGAGCGGGCCGCGCCAGGCCAGCTCCGGCAGGACGGGGGTGTGCAGCAGGTAGACGTACCAGGACTTGGCGCCCTGGCCGAGGAGCTGGCCCACCCGCCGGGGCGTCGGACGCTTCACGCGCGCGTCGATCCAGTGCCCGAAGTGGTCGAGGGACGGCCCGGAGATCGAGGTGAACGAGGCGATACGGCCCTCCGCGCGGCCGACGGTGACGAACTCCCAGGACTGCACCGACCCCCAGTCGTGCCCGACGAGGTGCACCGGCCGGTCCGGGCTGACCGCGTCCACGACGGCCAGGAAGTCGTCGGTGAGCTTGGCGAGCGTGAAGCCGCCGCGCAGGGGGCGCGGCGCGGTCGACCCACCGTGGCCCCGGACGTCGTAGAGCACCACATGGAAGCGGTCGGCCAGCCGTACGGCCACCTCCGACCAGACCTCCTTGCTGTCCGGGTAGCCGTGCACCAGGACGACGGTCGGCTGTGCCGGGTCGCCCAGCTCGGCCACGCACAGCTCGACCCCGCCGGTACGCACCCGGCGCTCGCGCGCACCCTCCAAGGTCACTTCTCCTCCGCCCAGCGCCGCACGTGCGGCAGATCGTCGTCCAGCCAGAACGCGCTCTCCTCGGCGTCCCGGGAGTCGGTGACCACCAGGATCTCCTCGAACTTCGCGCCCGTGCCCCGGAAGCCGAGATGCGGTTCGACCGCCCACAGGCCCGGCCGCGGCGGGTGGTCCGAGAAGCGGTACGGCGACCACAGCGGCGACCAGCCCTCGCGGTGGCCGTGCAGCGCGTCGGAGACCAGGCCCTTCAGGGACTGCGTGCCGAACCCGAACAGATGGGGCGACCAGCGGCGCGGCCGTACCCGGTCCACCTTGTGGGCGATCACCCCGAAGGGGTAGGCGCGGTGCCGGTTGGCGTACCCCTGGCGGACCATCAGCCGGTCCACGTCCTGGTAGATCTCCCGCAGCGGGCGCCGCTCGCGCACCTCGCGCAGGATCAGCTCCCGGTGCGCCTCCAGGTCGGCCATCAGCCGGTCCTGCACCGGGTTCACGCCCAGCGAGCCGGAGTAGCCGACGTCCGCCGGATAGCCCTCGTACACCGGCGCCAGGTCCAGGATGAACGGCATCCCCGGCTCCAGGGCGCGGTCGGTGGGGAAGAACTGGAGCGGAATGCGGAAGTCCGCGAAGGCCGTGCGGTCACCGAACCAGGCGAAGGGCAGGTGGAACCAGTCCCGCACCCCGCGCTCGCGCAGCCACTCCCGCTGCATCCGGGCCGCCTCACGCTCCGTCACTCCCGGTTCGAGCCGGGCCGCGACCGCCTCCGCGCATTCGTAGGCCAGACGCTGTACCCGTTTGAATCCCCGCAGGTCCGCGGAGGGTTCGCTGCTCACTGCCGTCGTCATGCCGCCCCGTCCCGTCGAGCGCGCTACGCGTCCGTAACTTGACACTGGCGAATCTGGCACTTGTTAGAGGTGGCGTCAATAGGCGGGATCAAGGCCAGTGGGCAAGGGCCGTCCGCCACGCCCGCGCCCACCCCTGGGTGGGTGACCCTTAGGGTCCCGTAATACCTGGGACGGACGGGGAAACGGCTCTGAGGTCTGACGACGGACGTGGTCCGGATCACTACCGTCGAAGGCGTGACTGTGATCGCGACCGAAAGCCTGAGCAAGCGGTTCCCCCGGGTGACCGCACTCGACCGGCTGTCCGTGGACATCGGGCCCGGTGTGACCGGACTCGTCGGGGCCAATGGCGCCGGCAAGTCCACCCTGATCAAGATTCTGCTGGGGCTGTCCCCCGCCACGGAGGGCCGGGCCGAGGTGCTCGGCCTCGACGTCGCCACCAAGGGCGCCGCCATCCGCGAGCGCGTCGGGTACATGCCGGAACACGACTGCCTGCCGCCGGACGTCTCGGCCACCGAGTTCGTCGTCCACATGGCTCGCATGTCCGGCCTCCCGCCCACCGCCGCGCGCGAGCGCACCGCCGACACCCTGCGCCACGTGGGGCTGTACGAGGAGCGCTACCGCCCCATCGGCGGCTATTCGACCGGCATGAAGCAGCGCGTGAAGCTCGCCCAGGCCCTGGTGCACGACCCGCAGCTGGTCTTCCTGGACGAGCCGACCAACGGACTCGACCCGGTCGGCCGCGACGAGATGCTCGGCCTGATCCGCCGCATCCACAGCGACTTCGGCATCTCGGTCCTGGTCACCTCCCATCTGCTGGGCGAGCTGGAGCGCACTTGTGACCACGTCGTCGTCATCGACGGCGGCACACTGCTGCGCTCCAGCTCCACCACCGACTTCACCCAGACCACGACCACCCTCGCGATCGAGGTCACCGACAGCGACGCCCACCCCGACGGCACCCGCGCGGTCCGCGAGGCGCTGCACGCCCGCGGGGTCGACACCCACGCGGAGGCCGGCGGACTGCCCGGCGCCGGGCACATCCTGCTGCTGACCGCCACCGGCGAGGACACCTACGACCTGGTCCGGGACGTGGTCGCCGACCTCGGCCTCGGCCTGGTGCGCATGGAACAGCGCCGGCACCACATCTCCGAGGTCTTCACCAGCGGCGACGAACAGCGGGACGAACAGCGGAAGGAGGCCGTCGGCCATGGCGGTTGAGCATCCCCCGGCAACGCCCACCGGCGACCAGAGCCGCATCCACGACATCGGCTACCGCGGCTACGACGGCCCCCGCCTCGGCCGCTCCTACGCCCGCCGCTCGCTGTACTCGCAGTCCCTGCGCGGCGCCTACGGCCTCGGCCGCTCGGTGAAGTCCAAGGTGCTGCCGATGCTGCTGTTCGCGGTGATGTGCGTGCCGGCCGCCATCATGGTGGCCGTCGCCGTCGTCACCAAGGCGCACGAACTGCCGGTGTCCTACACCCGGTACGCGATCGTCACGCAGGCCGTGATCAGCCTGTACGTCGCCTCGCAGGCGCCCCAGGCGGTCTCCCGCGACCTGCGCTTCAAGACCGTGCCGCTGTACTTCTCGCGGCCCATCGAAACCGCCGACTACGTCCGCGCCAAGTTCGCGGCGCTCGCCTCCGCGCTCTTCATCCTCACCGGCGCCCCGCTGCTGGTGATGTACGTGGGCGCGCTGCTGTCCAAGATGGACTTCACCCATCAGACCAAGGAATTCGCCCAGGGACTGGTCTCCGTGGCCCTCCTCTCGCTGCTCTTCGCCGGCATCGGCCTGGTCATCGCCGCCTTCACCCCGCGCCGCGGCTTCGGCATCGCCGCCGTGATCGCCGTACTGACCATCTCCTACGGCGCGGTCTCCACTCTCCAGGCCATCGCCGACACCCAGGGCAGCAGCTCCGCCGTGCCGTGGATCGGACTGTTCTCGCCGATCACGCTGATCGACGGCGTGCAGTCCGCGTTCCTCGGCGGCACCTCCGCCTACCCGGGCGGCACCGGCCCGTCCGGCGGCCAGGGCGTGGTCCACGTCCTGTTCGTCCTGGGCCTGATCGCCGCCTGCTACGGCCTCCTCGTCCGCCGCTACCGCAAGGTGGGACTGTGACCACCCTGAACATCGACCACGTCTCCCGCTGGTTCGGCAACGTCGTCGCCGTCAACGACATCACCATGACCATCGGTCCCGGTGTCACCGGGCTGCTCGGCCCCAACGGCGCCGGCAAGTCCACCCTGATCAACATGATGGGCGGCTTCCTCGCCCCCTCCACCGGCACGGTCACCCTCGACGGACAACCGGTGTGGCGCAACGAGGCCATCTACCGGCACATCGGCATCGTCCCCGAGCGGGAGGCGATGTACGACTTCCTCACCGGCCGCGAGTTCGTCCTCGCCAACGCCGAGCTGCACGGACTCGACGCCAAGGCCGCCCAGCGCGCCCTGGCCACGGTGGAGATGGAGTACGCGCAGGACCGGAAGATCGCCACGTACTCCAAGGGCATGCGGCAGCGCGTGAAGATGGCGAGCGCCCTGGTGCACGACCCGTCGCTGCTCCTGCTGGACGAACCGTTCAACGGCATGGACCCGCGCCAGCGCATGCAGCTGATGGACCTGCTGCGCAAGATGGGCGACGAGGGCCGCACGGTGCTGTTCTCCTCGCACATCCTCGAAGAGGTCGAGCAGCTCGCCCGGCACATCGAGGTCGTCGTCGCCGGACGGCACGCGGCCAGCGGCGACTTCCGCCGGATCCGCCGCCTGATGACCGACCGCCCGCACCGCTACCTGGTGCGCTCCAGCGACGACCGCGCCCTCGCGGCGGCGCTGATCGCCGACCCCTCCACGGCCGGCATCGAGGTCGACCACGCCGAGGGCGCCCTGCGCATCCAGGCCGTCGACTTCGGCCGCTTCACCGCCCTGCTGCCGAAGGTCGCCAGGGACCACGGCATCCGGCTGCTCACGGTCTCGCCGTCCGACGAATCCCTGGAGTCCGTCTTCTCGTATCTGGTCGCGGCGTAGGAGGCCAAGATGTACGACCCCACCGTGGCCCGGCTCACCTACCGGGCGCTGCTCGGCCGTCGCCGGGCCCTCATCCTCGGCGCCCTGCCGCTGCTGCTGATCGTGATCTCCGTGGCCGTGCGCGCCCTGACCGGGGCCGACGACCAGACCGCCTCCGACGTCCTCGGCGGGTTCGCGCTCGCCACCATGGTGCCGATCATCGGCGTCATCGCGGGCACGGGCGCGATCGGCCCGGAGATCGACGACGGCTCCGTTGTCTATCTGCTGTCCAAGCCGCTGAAGCGGCCCACGATCATCTTCACCAAGCTCATCGTCGCCATCGCCGTGACCATGATCTTCTCGGCAGTGCCGACCCTGATCGCGGGCCTGATCCTGAACGGCAACGGCCAGCAGGTCGCGGTCGCCTACACGGTCGCCGCGCTGGTCTCCTCCATCGCCTACTCGGCGCTCTTCCTGCTGCTGGGCACGGTCTCCCGGCACGCGGTGGTGTTCGGGCTCGTCTACGCCCTGGTCTGGGAGGCGCTGTTCGGCTCCCTGGTGCCGGGCGCGCGCACGCTGAGCGTCCAGCAATGGTCGCTGGCCGTCGCCCACAAGATCGCCGACGGGCCGCTGGTGACCTCCGACGTGGGCCTGCCGACGGCCACCGTGCTGCTGGTGGTGGTCACCGTCCTGGCCACCTGGTACGCCGGGCAGAAGCTGCGGTCGCTCACGCTCGCCGGCGAGGAGTGAGGAAACCCCGGCCCCCTCGGGTGCGACCTGTACGGCCCTCTCCACGTTGTACGGCCCTCTGCGTACGGCCCTCTTGCACGTGGACGGCCCTCTCCACGCGCCATATTCGGTGGCGTCCGATTCGGCGGCGGGGCACAGTAGTCGTGCCCCGTCCGCCGGGATCGTCCCGGCGTCACGAACCGGGAGTGGAGGTGGGCGATGTCCATGCACGGCAGTACGCCCGGCTCCCGTCAGGGCGGCCCGAGGCCGGCTCCGGAGTAGTCGCCACCGCTCCGTGGAGCCAGGGAACCGCCCGGGGCGGCCGCTTCGAGCACGCGAGCACCACGCTCGCGTGAGGCCGCCCACCCGGAGGATTGGCCGAGTGGCAAGGCACCGGCTTGCTAAGCCGTGGTCGGGCTGGAAAGCCCGCGCACGTTCGATCCGTGCATCCTCCGCAAGACGTTGCCCCCGGGCTCGGCCGCAGGGGGCGCTGGGATGCGTCGTCCGATACGGGTCCGGTGGGGCAGGGCGCCCACGCGGCGGAGCCGCACATCGGGCACGGCCCCGCGCGCCTTCGGCACCTCCGGGGCACGCTACGCCAGCAGGCGCTCCAGAACCACCGCGATGCCGTCCTCCTCGTGGGAGGCCGTCACCTCGTCGGCCACCGCCTTGAGCTCCGCGTGGGCGTTGGCCATGGCCACGCCCCGGGCGGCCCAGGCGAACATCGGGATGTCGTTGGGCATGTCGCCGAAGGCGATCGTGTCGGCCGCCTTCAGGCCCAGGCGGCGGGCGGCCAGCGACAGACCCGTGGCCTTGGACAGGCCGAGCGGAAGCAGTTCCACGATGCCCGCACCCGCCATGGCCACCGTGACGAAGCCGCCGGCCGCCTGCCGGGCCGCCTCCGCCAGCTCGTCGTCGCCCAGCGTCGGATGCTGTATGTAGATCTTGTTGAGCGGGGCCGCCCACAGGTCGGAGACGTCCGTGAACGGGGTGCCGGGCAGCCGTCCCGTGACCGCGTAGCCCGGGCCCACCAGCACCTCGCCGTCCAGGCCGTCCCGGCTGGCGGCCAGGTACAGCGGGCCCACCTCGGCCTCGATCTTGGCCAGGGCCACGCCCGCCAACTGCCGGTCCAGGGTGACCGAGGTCAGCAGGCGGTGCGCGCCGGCGTCGTACACCTGGGCGCCCTGGCCGCAGACGGCGAGGCCGTCGTAGCCGAGGTCGTCCAGGATGTGCCGGGTCCAGGGGACCGCGCGGCCGGTGACGACGATATGGGCCGCGCCCGCCGCGGTGGCCGCGGCGAGCGCGTCACGGGTGCGCTGCGAGATCGACTCGTCGGAGCGCAGCAGCGTTCCGTCGAGATCGGTGGCGATGAGCCCGTAGGGGAAGCTCACCGGGACACCGGCTCCAGGACCTCACGACCGCCCAGGTACGGGCGCAGCACCTCGGGCACGTGGACGGAGCCGTCGGCCTGCTGGTGGTTCTCCAGAATCGCCACGATGGTGCGCGGGACGGCGCACAGCGTGCCGTTGAGCGTGGCCAGCGGCTTGACCTGCTTGCCGTCGCGGACCCGGATGGACAGCCGGCGGGACTGGAACTCGGTGCAGTCCGAGGTAGACGTCAGCTCGCGGTACTTGCCCTGGGTCGGGATCCACGCCTCGCAGTCGAACTTACGGGCGGCCGAGGCGCCGAGGTCGGCGGAGGCGACGTCGATGACGCGGAACGGCAGCTCCAGCGAGGTCAGCCACTGCTTCTCCCACTCCAGCAGGCGCTGGTGCTCGGCCGGGGAGTCCTCGGGGGCGACGTACGAGAACATCTCGACCTTGTCGAACTGGTGCACGCGGAAGATGCCCCGGGTGTCCTTGCCGTGCGAGCCGGCCTCGCGGCGGAAGCACGGGGAGAAGCCCGCGTAGCGCAGCGGCAGCCGGTCGGCGTCGATGATCTCGTCCATGTGGTAGGCCGCCAGCGGGACCTCGGAGGTGCCGACCAGGTACAGGTCGTCCTTGTCGAGGTGGTAGACGTCCTGGGCGGCCTGGCCGAGGAAGCCGGTGCCGGCCATGGACTGCGGGCGGACCAGCGCCGGGGTCAGCATCGGGGTGAAGCCGGCCGCGGTGGCCTGCGCGATCGCCGCGTTCACCAGGGCCAGCTCCAGCAGGGCGCCGACGCCGGTGAGGAAGTAGAAGCGGGAGCCGGAGACCTTGGCGCCGCGCTCGACGTCGATCGCGCCGAGCAGCTGGCCCAGCTCCAGGTGGTCCTTGGGCTCGAAGCCCTCGGCGGCGAAGTCGCGGATCGTGCCGTGCGTCTCCAGCGTGACGAAGTCCTCCTCGCCGCCGACGGGCACGTCGGGGTGGACGAGGTTGCCGAGCCGGAGCAGCAGCTCCTGGGTCTCGGCGTCGGCCGCGTCGCGCTCGGCGTCGGCGGCCTTGACGTCGGCCTTCAGCTGCTCGGCGCGCTTGAGCAGTTCGGCCTTCTCCTCGGCGGCGGCCTTGGGGATCAGCTTGCCGAGCTGCTTCTGCTCGGCGCGCAGTTCGTCGAAGCGGACGCCGGAGGACCTGCGCCGCTCGTCGGCAGACAGGAGGGAGTCGACGAGCGCGACGTCCTCTCCACGGGCGCGCTGGGACGCGCGCACACGGTCGGGGTCCTCACGAAGCAGGCGAAGGTCAATCACGAGGCCAAGGCTACCGGTGCGGGGTCGCGGCTCACGAATCACTATTACGGTGAGTTCGCATTCGCGGCGTACGTTCCGTTATGCGGTAATTGCCGGGAGCCTTCCCTCGGGTGCGCCGCAGGTCAAGGCGAAAGTGTCTCACTCCCTGGGACGGGGCAGGCCCCGGGCGTCCGGTTGACCCGATTCCCTTGTGGAGAACGGGATTTGGCGAGCCGGTTGTCCACAGAGATCCACACCTTCAGCAGAGTTATCCACAGGCTGTGTGGAAGATCTGTGGACTTCGGAATTGATCACTGGGCAAAGTCTCGACAGGCCGAAGAATTCCCGGGTCAAACGTCCCCGACGCCCACTTTCGGGTGGAAAACGGTCGCCCTGAAAGATGAACCCAAGGAAACGGGTGGACGAAGGAAGGGTCGCGGAGCGGTGACCCCGGCCGGGCGCCCTAGGGCGATTTGTCGACCCTGCACCCGCGTCCTGTCGACTTGTCCCCAGGTCGAGAAGGGCACCTGTGGATAACTTCTGTGGATAACGTTCGTCGGAAGGTACGACCGGCTGGATCGTAAGGTACGACCGGCTAGAAGCGGCCGTCCTGGCAGCGCGCCACCCAGTCCGACGCCGCCATGAACTCCTCGTCCGATGTCCCCGGCGGGGTCGGCCGGGCCTCGCCCGGTGCGATGTCCGCCCGCGGATAGGAACCGAGGAAACGCACCTGGAGGCAGATCCGCCGCAGCCCCATCAGTGCCTCCGCCACCCGCCGGTCGGCGATATGGCCCTCGGCGTCGATGCAGAAGCAGTAGTTGCCGATGCCCGCGCCGGTCGGCCGGGACTGGAGCAGCATCAGGTTGATGCCGCGCGAGGCGAATTCGCCGAGCAGGTCGCGCAGCGCGCCGGGGTGGTCGTCCCGCTGCCACAGCACCACCGAGGTCTTGTCGGCACCGGTGGGCGCGGCGGGCCGGGCCGGGCGGCCGACCAGCACGAACCGGGTCTGCGCGTTCTCCGCGTCATGGATCCCGGTCTCCAGCGCCTCCAGGCCGTACCGGGCGGCGGCGAACTCGCCCGCGAAGGCGGCGTCGTAGTGGCCCTCCTGGACCAGACGGGCGGCGTCCGCGTTGGAGGCGGCCGACTCCCAGACCGCGTCCGGGAGGTGGGCGCGCAGCCAGTTGCGCACCTGCGGCTGGGCCGCCGGGTGGGCGGAGACCGACTTGATGTCCGCGAGCTTCGTGCCGGGCCGGACCAGCAGCGCGAAGGTGATCGACAGCAGCACCTCGCGGTAGATCATCAGCGGCTCGCCCGCGACCAGCTCGTCCAGGGTGGTGGTGATGCCGCCCTCGACGGAGTTCTCGATCGGCACGAACGCGGCCTCGGCCTCGCCGACCCGGACCGCGTCCAGCGCGGACTGCACCGACACGTACGGGATCAGCTCCCGGGTGGCCGCTTCGGGAAGCGTGCGCAGGGCGACCTCCGTGAAGGTGCCCTCCGGGCCGAGATAGGCATAGCTCGCTGGCATGTCCTCACCCTAATGGCCGTGGAGGGGGCCGGCGTGGCTGTCTCGGGAATGCCACTCGACCGGGTGGTTTGAACCCGGTGCGTCCCTCAAGCGGCCGTTGTCATCCCTCCAGCAGCCGCTGACCCACGTACTCACCCTTCGCCGCCCCGCCCGGCACCGCGAACAGGCCGCTCGCCTCGTGCCGGATGAACTGCGACAGGGCGTCGCCCCGGTCGAGCTTGCGCTGCACAGGGACGAAACCGCGCAGCGGATCGGCCTGCCAGCAGATGAAGAGCAGACCGGCGTCCGGGGTGCCGTCCGCGTCGATGCCGTCGTGGTAGGAGAAGGGCCGCCGCAGCATGGCCGCGCCGCCGTTGCGGTCGGGCCGGGTGATCCGGGCGTGCGCGTTGAGCGGCACCAGGTAGTCGCCCTCGGCGTCGGCCTTCTCCAGGTCCATCGGGGTCGTCTCGTCACCGCCGGACAGCGGCGCCCCGTCGGCCTTGCGGCGCCCGATGACCTGCTCCTGAGCCGTGGTCGACAGCTTCTCCCAGTCGTCCAGGAGCATGCGGATGCGGCGGACGACGGCGTAGGAGCCGTTCGCCATCCACGCCGGCTCGCCCGAGGCGGGCACGAAGATCCGCTTCTCGAAGTCGGCGTCCGACGGCTTGGGATTACCGGTGCCGTCGAGCTGGCCCATGAGGTTGCGGGCCGTCATGGGGTGCGCGGTGGCCCCCGGGCTGCGGTTGAAGCCGTTCATCTGCCAGCGCACCCGGGCGGCCGACCCCGCGTCCTTCTGGATCGCGCGCAGCGCGTGGAAGGCCACCAGGGCGTCGTCCGCCCCGATCTGCACCCACAGGTCACCGTCGCTGCGGGCCTTGTCGAGCCGGTCGGAGGAGAAGTCCGGCAGCGGATCCAGGGCGGCCGGCCGCTGCTTCTCCAGCCCGGTCCTGCCGAAGAAGCTGCGCCCGAAGCCGAAGGTGACGGTCAGCGACGACGGTCCCGCGTCCCGGGCCACATCGGTGTCGTCGTGCGGGGCGGGCTCGCCCGCCATCAGCCGCTCGGCCGTGGCCGACCAGCGGCGCAGCAGGGCCGCCGCCTCCTTGCGGCCCGCGCCCGCCACCAGGTCGAACGCGACGAGATGGCCGCGCGCCTGGAGGCCCTCGGTGATACCGGGCTGATGTTTCCCGTGAAACATCGCCCGGCCCGAACCCAGCGCGGTCAGCGGGGTGGCCCCGGCCGGCGCGGCGGCATAGCCCACGGCCCCGCCGGCCGCGCCGAGCACGAGCCCGGTGGCGCCGGCGGTGCCGAGCAGGGCGCGCCGGGAGATGCCGTTCGCGCGTTCCGTGGGCTCTGCCGTCGGCGTGTGGGGGGTGCGGACCTGGGAGAGGGACTGGTCGGGCATGGTGGGGTTCAGCCGATCTGCGCGTTCTTGGAGACGGTGGCCTGGTCGATGTCGGAGGTGCGGACCGTGACGGCGACCTTCCAGTCGCCGGCCACGGGCAGCTGCACCCCGCTCGCCGACCAGTGGCCGGTGGTGATGTGGTCGGGGTTCACGGGAAGCGGGCCGATCTTCTGCGCCTCCAGGGTGAAGGAGACCTTAACCTCCGGGACGTCGAAGGCCCGGCCGTTGGGGCGCTGGACGTAGACGTGCATCTCGTTGCCGCCCACCCGCGCGGGGTCGAGGTCGACGCGGACGACGCCCTTGCCGTCGGTGCCGCCGGTGTCGAACGGCATGTCCAGGCTGAGCGCGCCGGAGGACGCCGAGGTGCCGGAGCCGGCCGGGGACGAGGTGGCGGCCTTGGCCTCCTGCTCGGTGCGGCCCGGCTCGGTCTGGGTCAGTGCGGTGGTGACGGCGAGCAGCACCAGGGCGACACCGGCCTCGGCGAGCACCGAGCGGCGCAGCCCGAAGCGGTTCTCGTCGGCGTCGCGCAGCCGCTTCCGCCGGGCGGCGTCGACGGCCGCGCGCTGCCGGGCGAGCTGGGCGGCCCGCCGGGCGTCACCGGGGTCCCCGTCCGCGCCGCCGCCACCGGTCGTCGCGGCGGCGGGGACCCGCTCTCGGGCGTCGGCGGCCGTGATCCGCTCTTCCCGGGCCGTCGACTCCGGCCCGGCGTCGGCGGCCGGGACCCGGCCCGCCCGCTCCTGCTCGGCGTCGCTGTCGGCACTGTCCGGGATCCGGTCCGTCCGCTCCCGTTCCGTGTCCGCGCTCCGGTCGGTGAGCCGCCCCGTCCACCGCCGGGACAGGCCCGCGATCCCGACCAGCACCACCACCAGGGCGATCTTGGCCAGCAGCAGCTGCCCGTAGCGGGTCTCGGTGAACGCCGACCAGGAGCCGAGCTGCCGCCAGGACTGGTAGACGCCGGTGGCGACGAGCGCGAGGACGGAGCCGAAGGCCAGCCGGGAGAAGCGCCGGACGGCGACGGCCTCGACGGGGTGCTCGGCGGGCGCCCGGTACAGCGCGGTCAACAGGGCGGTGAGCCCGCCCAGCCAGGCGGCGACGGCCAGCAGATGGACGACGTCCACCGGCATGGCGAGACCCGGCTGGAGCCCGGTGGAGGCGTGCTCGGCCATGGCCCAGCTGGTGGCGAGCCCGGCCGCGACGACCACCCCGCCGACCGAGAGCCCGAAGGTCAGGTCGCGTTTCTCGGCCACGTCCTCGCGCCGGGTGTAGGTGCCGAACAGGACGGCGACGAACAGCGCGGCGGCGGCGAGCAGCAGCAGCCGGGAGACCAGCGCGGCCCCGGTCTTGGTCTGGAGCACCTGGCCGAGCAGGTCGAGGTCGAAGACGTCGCCGAACGCCCCGGTGGTGGTGTACGAGCCGCGCAGGAGCAGCAGCCACAGGGTGGCCGCGGTCAGCGCGATCCAGCCGCCGACGACGAGCCGCTGTACGGCCCGTACCCCCGCGCCGCGCTGCCAGCAGGCGAGGACGAAGGCCGCCCCGCCGGCGAGCACGATGAAACCGGCGTACGACACGTACCGGCCGAACGCGTAGAGCCCGCCCACGACTCCGCCGCCCGCGGCCGGCGCGGTGCCGGTCACGACGGTTTGCGAGGGCGCGCCGACGGAGAAGGTGTAGGCGCCGGCGACGGGGTGGCTGTCCGCGGAGACGACCTGGTAGGTGACGGTGTAGGTGCCCTTGGCCAGGCCGCTTTTGAGTTTCACGGCGTACGTCGTCCCGCTCACGGTGGCGGGACTGCCCGTCTGCACCGGTGTGCCCCGGGGGTCGAGGACGCGCACGGAGTCGTCGCTCATGGCCACCTTCTCGGAGAAGGTGAGCGTCACCCGGGTGGGTGCCGTGCCGGCCACCACGCCCTGCGCGGGGTCGCTGCCGGTCAGCGCCGCGTGGGCGAAGGCGGGTGAGGCGCCCGCCAGCAGTGCGCCGGTGACGGCGAGCAGGAGCAGCAGCAGGGTCCGCAGACGGGGAGCGGTGGTCCGGGTCACGGTGGTCCCTCCCTCAGTGGCCGGTCGACGGGGTGTACGTCGCGGACTTCACCGGCATCTCGACGGTGAGCGGCCCGGACTTGGCGAAGGTGAGCTTCACGCTGACCGTCTGGCCCTGCTTCGGCGCACGCTTCAGCTTCTCGAACATCAGGTGGTTGCCCCCGCTGCGGAACACCAGCCGGCCGTGCGCCGGTATGCCGAAGGAGGACTCCTCCGCCATGGCCCCGCCGGTGGTGCTGTGCATGGTGACCTGCCCGGCGATGTCGCTGCTGACCGAGGTCAGCTCGTCGCCGGCCCCGCCCTCGTTGGTGATCGTCAGGAATCCGGCGGCCATGCCGGCGGAGACGGGCTGGGGCATGTAGGGAGAGCTGACGGACAGGTCCGCCGTCTTCGAGCCCGAGTCCGCCGCGGAGTCCGAGCAGCCCGTGAGGGCGAGTGCGGCGGCGAGCGCGCCCGCGGTCAGGACGGCCCGGCGCCTCACGGATTGGCTCCCTTGACGAGCTTGGGCAGGTCCCTGGTGTAGTCGTCGGCCGAGGCGTTCTCGCCGTACAGGACGTAACCGGCGTCGGTCTTCGGGGAGAAGGCGACGACCTGGGTGCCGTGCATGGAGACGAGCTTGCCGTTCTTGTCCTTCTTCGTCGGCTCCACGGCGATGCCCAGGGACCGGGCGCCGGCCTGGACCTTGGCGAAGTCACCGGTGAGGCCGATGAACTCCGGGTCGATGCCCTTGAGCCACTTGCCCAGCTCGGCGGGGGTGTCGCGGGCGGGGTCGGTGGTGACGAACACGACCTTCAGGGCGTCCTGCTCGGCCTTGGGCAGTGCCTTCTTGGCGAGGGCGATGTTGCTCATCGTGGCCGGGCAGATGTCCGGGCAGTGGGTGTAGCCGAAGTAGACGAGGGTCGGGTGGCCCTTGGTCTCCTTGCGGAGGTCGTACTTCTTGCCGTGGGTGTCGGTGAGGACCAGGGCCGGCTTGTCGAACGGCTGGTCCAGCACGGTGGCGGGCTTGTTCGAGTCGGTGCCGCCCGAGACCACGGCGATCGGTGCGTTGTCGTCGTTCCCGCTGCCGCAGGCGGAGAGGGTCAGGGTGGCGGCGGCGAGCAGCGCCGCCGCGGCGAACGTCTTCTTGCGCATAGGAAAATGTCCCAGATGTGTGAACTCCGGCGCGCACCGGGGTCGCGTGAAGCCGTGCGGGACGGCCCCGCGCGACGCCCGGTACGCGCTGTGGAACGAGGGTCAGGCGGCGGTGCGGCGGCGGCTGGCGAAGACGCCGTAGGCCACGCCCGCGATGCCGACGACGATGCCGGCCACGCCGAGCACGCGTGCGGTGGTGTCGGTGCCGTCACCGGAGTCCGCGGCGGTCGTGTTCTCGGTCTTGCCGGGCTTGGTGAGGGCGTTCGAAGCGCTCGCCGAGTCGTGCTCGTCCTCGTCCGCGGCGGCCAGCTTCAGCACCGGGGCCGGGTTCTCCGGCTCGTCCTGGCCCTCCTGCGGGACCTCGATCCAGCGCACCACTTCGTCGTTGGAGTAGGTCTGGAGGGCCTTGAACACCAGCTGGTCGGTGTTCTCGGGCAGGGCGCCCAGGGAGAGCGGGAACTTCTGGAAGAAGCCGGGCTCGATGCCCTTGCCGTCGGCGGTCCAGGTGACCTTGCTGACGGCCTCGTCGATCTTCTCGCCGTGCATGGTCAGCGGCTTGTCCAGCTTGGACTTGGTGACGGTGGCCTTCCAGCCGGGCACCGGCTGTGGCATCACCGAGGCGATGGGGTGGTCGGCCGGCAGGCTGATCTCGACCTTGGTGGTCGAGGCGTCGTCGCGCTCGTTGGGGACCTTGACGTCCACGACCGCGTAGCCGCCCTTGGCCGCGGTGCCCTCCGGCTGCACGGTGACGTGCGCGAACGCGGGGACGGACAGGGCGAGGACGGCCGAGCCGGCGGCGGTGACGGCGGCGGCGATACGAGAAGCCTTCATGGCAGGGAGTACTCCACTCCGGGTGAGGTGTTCCGTTGGTGATCGGGAGTACGCGTGCGCGTGGCCGTGCCACTCGGGGCGGCCGGTACCGGGGTACGCACGCGCGCGTGCCGCACGACGGCGGCGCCTCCCGTCCGGCTCTCTCGGATCCGGTCGGAGTGTCGTCGCGTCGTGTCAGGCGGCGAGGAGGAAGGCGGCTGCGGGCGGGCCGCGCCGGATCACCGTGTGCTGGAGTACGGCGGTGTGCGGGGCCGGGGTGTCGTCCCGGTCGGTGCGGTGGCCGCGCGGGCCGCTCCCGGCGTCGGGCAGCAGCCCGGCGCACAGGGCGCGCACCAGTGCGAGCGCGGCGCGCAGGGACCGTATGAGCGCGGTCTCGGCGACTCCGTGCGCTCCGTGCGCGGACAGTTCGATCAGCCGCAGTACGGCCAGGTCCCCGCGGCGCAGCAGCCAGCCGGCGGCGACGGCCGCGAGCACATGGCCGAGCAGCATCGGCAGCGAGGGCAGCAGACCGGCCGAGGCGCCCGCGGCGTCGTGGGCGTGCTGCATGGTGCCCAGGGCCGACGTCGGCCGGCCCGAACGGTCGATCAGCCGGGCGTCGAGCAGCAGCCGGTAGGCGTGTCCGGGGGTGAGGACCGACGGGGACGACCCGCACACGAGCCGGGTGGCCTGCTCCACCAGCGCCCGGTCGCTCAGCACCGAGCCGGTGGACCCACCGGTCACCGGCATTGCCCCGGCGGCCATCGCGGCCCCGTGGCCGCCCAGCCCGAACAGCGTGTGCAGCAGGGTCTGGCCGAGGGCGAGCAGCGCGGCGATGCCCGGCAGCGAGCGGGCCCGCCCGGCGAGCGGGGCCACGAGCAGCAGGCAGCCGAGGAAGCCCGCGCCGAGCGTCCACAGCGGCACCCCCGCGCAGGAGGCCAGGGTGTGCCCGCCCGCGGCCAGCGCGACGCAGGCCGCGGCGAACACCGCGGCCCGCAGGATCCGGAGTCCGGCTCCGGGACGCGCCGTGCGCGGGTGGGGGGCAGTCATGGCGGGCTCATCATCCCACTGCCCCGGCCCACCGCCTACGGCAGGTCGGCCGATCCGGCGCCGTTCACGGGTTCGACCCGCCCATACACCGATTCCCGCCTCGGCACATCGGCCATATGGGCCCGGTCATGCCGACGGAGTGCTTATGGTCGCCCACGCGCGGCAATACGTAACGGTATGTCGAGCCGCGGCCAGGAGGCTGGAGCATGAGCATCTGGTGGTCACTCCATCTGCGGCGCGAGGCCGCGAGCGTGCCGCTCGCGCGACGCCTGCTGATCGGCACGATGGAGACGGCGGGCGTCGACCCGGACATCTCCTACGACCTGTCGGTGGCCCTCACCGAGGCCTGCGCGAACGCGGTCGAGCACGGCGGGGACGCCGTACCCGGCGCCTCGGAGGCCTACCGGGTGACGGCGTACCTGGACGGGGAGAAGTGCCGCATCGAAGTGGCCGATACCGGGCCCGGTCTGCCCCGCGCCCAGGACTTCCGGCCGGCCCGTGCGGACGCCGAACACGGGCGCGGCCTGTGTCTGATCCAGGAGCTGACCGACCACGTCACCATCGGGGCGGAGCCCGGTCTGGGCGGGACGGTGGTCAGCTTCGACAAGATCCTCAAATGGACGAAGGACCCCTCGCTGCTCACCGCGTGAACGCGAGGGGTCCTTCGTCACCGGATCAGCCCTTCAGCGTGGCCATCCACGCCTCGACCTCGTCGGAGCGGCGCGGCAGTCCCGCGGAGAGGTTCCGGTTGCCGTCCTGCGTCACGAGGATGTCGTCCTCGATCCGGACGCCGATGCCCCGGTACTCCTCGGGCACGGTCAGGTCGTCGGCCTGGAAGTACAGACCCGGCTCCACGGTGAGCACCATGCCCGGCTCCAGCGTGCCGTCCACATAGGTCTCGGTCCGCGCCGCGGCGCAGTCGTGGACGTCCATGCCGAGCATGTGCCCGGTGCCGTGCAGGGTCCAGCGGCGCTGCAGGCCCAGCTCCAGCACGCGCTCGACCGGGCCCTCGACCAGGCCCCACTCGACGAGCCGCTCGGCCAGCACGCGCTGGGCGGCGTCGTGGAAGTCGCGGTACTTGGCGCCCGGCTTGACGGCCGCGATCCCGGCCTCCTGGGCGTCGTACACGGCGTCGTAGATCTTCTTCTGGATCTCGCTGTAGGTGCCGTTGACCGGCAGCGTGCGCGTGACGTCGGCGGTGTACAGGGTGTGCGTCTCCACGCCGGCGTCCAGCAGGAGCAGGTCGCCGGAGCGGACCGGGCCGTCGTTGCGGACCCAGTGCAGGGTGCAGGCGTGCGGGCCGGCCGCGCAGATGGAGCCGTAGCCGACGTCGTTGCCCTCCACGCGCGCGCGGAGGAAGAAGGTGCCCTCGATATAGCGCTCGGAGGTCGCCTCGGCCTTGTCGAGGACCTTCACGACGTCCTCGAAGCCGCGCACGGTGGAGTCGACGGCCTTCTGCAGCTCGCCGATCTCGAACTCGTCCTTGACCAGGCGCATCTCGGAGAGGAAGACGCGCAGCTCCTCGTCGCGCTCGGCGGTGACCTTGTCGGTCAGGGCCGCCTCGATGCCCGCGTCGTGACCGCGCACCACGCGGACCGGGCCGGTGGCCTCGCGCAGCTTGTCGGCCAGCTCGCGCACATCGGCGGCCGGGATGCCGTAGAGCGCCTCGGACTCGGTGAGGGAGTGCCGGCGGCCGACCCACAGCTCGCCCTGGCCGGAGAGCCAGAACTCGCCGTTCTCCCGGTCCGAGCGGGGCAGGAGGTAGATCGTCGCCTCGTGGCCGTCGCCCTTGGGCTCCAGGACCAGGACGCCGTCCTCGGTCTGGTTGCCGGTGAGGTACGCGTACTCGACGGAGGCGCGGAAGGGGTACTCGGTGTCGTTCGAGCGGGTCTTGAGGTTGCCCGCCGGGACGACCAGGCGCTCGCCCGGGAAGCGGGCGGAGAGCGCGGCGCGGCGGCGCGCGGTGTGCGCGGCCTGCTCGATGGGCTCCAGGTCACGCAGCTCCGTGTCGGCCCAGCCGGACTTCATGTTTTCGGCCAGCTCGTCGGAGACGCCCGGGTACAGGCCGTTCTTCCGCTGCTTGACCGGCTCCTCGGCCTCGGTCTCCGGGCCCTCCGCGGTAGCGGAGTCGGGCACAGCCGGGTTGAGCTCGTCGGACACGTGATCCTCCTCGATACGCCAGTGATCTCCCCCGGGGCCCGTGCGCTCCTGCTTGTGGCCGAGCGGGGCCTCCATCATCGTACGGTCGTACCGGGAGCGGGTGGGGTCGGATGACCTGTTATGCCCGGTCATAACGTCCGGCCGGAACCGTCGCCGGAACCGTCGCCGGAACCGTCAGTCGAAGCGGGCCGCCAGCAGGACCACGTCCTCCTCGCTGTCGGCCGTGTCCAGGCCGTCCGGCAGGACCGTGCGCAGGACGTGGTCGGCGACGGCCCCCGGGTCGTGCCGCAGCGCGCGCGGGACGCCCGCGGCGGCGGCGTGCAGCCGGGCGAAGGCGCGGTCCGTCGCCTCGCCGGTACGGTGCAGCAGCCCGTCGGTGTAGAGCAGGACCGTCTCCCCGGGCTCCGTCTGCACCTCGGCGCTGGGCGCCTCCCAGCAGGCGAGCATGCCGAGCGGAGCGGAGACGGAGGTCTCGGCGAACTCGGTGCGCCGCTCGCCGATCAGCAGCGGCGGGCTGTGCCCGGCGCCGGCCAGGGTGATCCTGTGCAGCGCGGGCTCGCAGTAGGCGAACAGGGCGGTGGCCGAGCGGGCGGGCTCGGTCAGCCGCAGCAGCAGCTCCAGGTCGGACAGGACGGCGACCGGGTCCTCGCCCTCCATCACGGCGTAGGCGCGCAGGGAGGCGCGCAGCCGGCCCATGGCGGCCACCGCGCCGGGCCCGGAGCCGGTGACCGAGCCGACGGACAGGCCGAGCGCGGCGTCCGGCAGCGGCAGGGCGTCGTACCAGTCGCCGCCGCCGCGCGCGCTCGTGCGGTGCCGGGCGGCGAGCCGTACACCGGGCACCCGGGGCAGCCGGGAGGGCAGCAGCCCGTCGGTGAGGGTCGCCACGCACGCGCGCGTGCGCTCCACCTCCAGCAGCCGGGCCAGGTGCTCGGTGGCGTGCCGGACGTACAGCCCGGCGAGGTGGCGGCGGCGCTCGTGCGGCTCGGCCGGTTCGTCGTAGAACCACACGGCGGCGCCGAGGCGGCCGGCGGACTCGGTGGCGAGGGGCAGGGCGTAGCTGGCGGCGTAGCCGAGACGGAGGGCCACCTCGCGGTGGCGCGGGTCGAGGCCCTCCTCGGCGAGCAGGTCGGGGTGGACCAGTTCGGCGGTGCCGCCGGTGTCGTACGGCAGGGAGCGGCGCGGCACGGTCTCGATGTGGCCGAGGTCGGCGCGGTCCAGGCCGAGGCCCAGGCTGGTGCGGGGGCCGAGGCCGTCGGCGGGCTCCAGGGCGACCAGGCCGCGGCGGGCGCCGACCAGGGCGGCTCCGGCGCGCAGCAGCTCGTGCAGGGCGGGGTCGAGCGCGCTGGTGCGCAGGAGGCGCTCGGTGAGTTCGTGCAGGGTCGTCAGGTCGGAGACCCAGCCGGCCAGCCGGTCCTGGAGCAGGGTGCCGGGGGCGGGCGAGTGGGGCGCGGGGACGGGCGCGGTGCCCGGGACGGAAGGGGCGCCGGGGGCGGCAGGGACGGGCGTCGCAGTGTGGGCTGGTGTGGGAACTGTTGAATCGATTCCAGCCACTTTCGGAGGGTGCGGGGCGCTCATGGCGTCCGGCTTCCAGATCGGCGCGTATTGCTGGAAAGCATCGCAAACCCCCATGTCATTCTGCGCCGCTAGCAGTGCCTCCACATGTACACGCACTCGTGAGGAGATGTCCAGCATTGTCCTGCGGGGATTCCTGGTGTCCAAGGGACCCGAGAGGTTTTGTCCGAACCCCTTGCCTTACCGCCAAGTTGGCTGAAAACTGCCTTAGGTATCGGTCCATTGCGGTCGACTGGGCTTGCTCCACGGAGCGTCACAACGGTCGTGATGGGTACGTACTCGGAGAAGGCCAGGGGTGGTTGGGGGCCACCCGGAACCTGGCGACGGACCCGGGCGTCATAGCCACCGACGGCCGAGCCCCATCCTCCCGTGGCGGAGGCGGAGAGAAACACGCGCGACGGCAAAACGCCAGACTTCGCCACCCCACAACCGCGACCGTGCTTTTGATAGACGCACTATGGACGCGGACGCGGCCCACGCTCGCCCCCTTGGGGTTCCCATGCCGTGCGCGGGGGTGTGATGCGCCATCAGGTACGCACAGCGAAGTGATCGACACATGGTGTGATGTAGCCCACGGTGTTGCCAGCGGTGCAACGGAAAGGAACGAGCGCTCATGCGCGAGATCCTCGGAAGGCGACGCAGGCTCCTGTCCAGGCGGAACGGCGGGAAGCCCGAGCTGCTCGGCGCGGCCCTGACCTTCGCGACGGAATGGCAGTGGCCGGTACTCCCCGGTGTGGCGCCGGACCCGCAGGGGCGGGCCCGCTGCGCCTGCCCCGACCCGGAGTGCACGGTGCCCGGTGCCCACCCCTTCGACCCGGGACTGCTCGCCGCCACCACCGACGCGCGCATGGTGCGCTGGTGGTGGACCAACCGGCCGAGCGCCCCGGTCATCCTGGCGACCGGGGACCGGGCGCCCTGCGCGGTCAGCCTGCCGGCCCTCGCCGCCTCCCGCGCCCTCGCCCTGCTCGACCGGCGCGGCATGCGGCTCGGCCCGGTGGTCGCCTCGCCCACCCGCTGGGCGCTGCTGGTGAAGCCGTACTCGATGGAGCAGCTCGGCGAACTGCTCTACGCCAAGGACTTCGTCCCCGGCTCCCTGCGCTTCCACGGCACGGGCGGCTATCTCGCCCTGCCCCCGTCCGAGACCGGCCAGGGCACCGTCCGCTGGGAGCGTGCCCCGCTGGCCGGCACGGCCGCGCCCTGGGTACCCGATGTGGAGGCCGTGGTGGACGCCGTGGTCGACGCCCTCACTCGTACGGGTGTGAGCGCGCCGGAGTTGTAGGGGTGTCGGGCGCGGCCGGGGCGGGCGGGACCCGCCCGCTCGTTATCTTCCGGGCATGCTGCGTCATCCCGGCGGCCACCGCGCCCCTCAGCCGCGCCACCGCGGGCAGCGTCCGCGCAGGCCGCGTCTGCTCGCCCTCGGGGCCGTCGTGGCGGCTCTGGCCGCGCTGCCGCTGACCGTGGCGTCCGCGGGGCAGGTGGGCGAGGCCGGCCGGACCGTCGGGGAACCGGCTGCTCCCCGGGCCGATGCCAAGACCGGCGCGCACGGCGCCCGCCGTACCCCCTTCCCGCTCGGCACCGGGCTCGCCACCACCGCCCGCTGCGGCCCGGCGCTCACCTCGCCGGACGGCATCGAGGCCCAGACCTGTGTGCTGACGCGGGGCGAGGGCACCTGGGCGCGCACCTACTACCGCAACGCCACCGGCAGATCGCTGGATTCGCTGCTGAGCCTGATGGGGCCGGACGGCCGGACGGTCCAGACGCGCTGCGCCACCACCGGGACCGACGACGAGCCCGCGACCTGCGAGACGCCGCGCGAGCGCATCCGGGGCGGACCGTACGCCTACACGGCCGTCACCGAGTTCGCCGCGCGGGACGGGGACGGGGCACTGTTGCTCCGCTCGGGCAGCAACACCTGAGGCTTCCCGGGCAGTTGACGCTCCGCCCGGCTCCGTACCCCGACGCGGGTACGGCCGGGGGCGTGGCCGCGGGCATGGAAAGGCCCGGTTGCTGGCGACGGGGGATGCACCAGCAACCGGGCTACAGGAACGGTAACAAGAGATCGGCGGTTCGCAAATTCGGTCTTGCCGATTCGGACACCGATTTTCCGGGAGAAGCGGCGGGTTGTGACGCGAGTCACCCTCCGCGCGGCCCGGTGACGCGGCCCGCCGTCCGACCGGCCGCGCCTCCCCGTGTACGGCGCGTCAGCTGAGCGTGACCTGCCGGTTGGTCAGTCCGCCGCGGGCCCGGCGCTCCTGCGGAGTGAGTGGTTCCGTGACGGTGAGGGCGGCGGCGAGACGCTCGGCGAACTCGGCGGCCGGCTGCTCCACGTCCTTGGCCGAGATTCCGCTCGGCAGGTCCCAGACCGGCACGGTGAGGCCGTGGGCACGGAAGGAGCCCACGAGCCGGGTGCCCTCGCCGAGGCTGGAGCGGCCCGCCGCGTGCAGCCGCGCCAGAGCGTCCAGAAGCTGCTCCTCCGGGTGCGGCATGACCCAGCGCAGGTGGTTCTTCTCCGGGGTCTCGCACCAGTAGGCGGCGTCCACGCCGGACAGCCGCACGGTCGGGATCGCGGCGGCGTTGGCCCGCTCCAGGGAGGCGGCCACCTCCGGGGCGGCGTTCTCCGCGTCCGGCACCCAGAACTCGAAGCCGCTGTGCACGACCGGCTGGAAAGCGCCCTCCGGGTCCAGCAGATCCTGCAGCCGCAGGCCCTCGGTGGGGGCGCGGCGGCCCTGTACCGGGGTGCCCGGCTCGGCCTCCAGGGCGCGCAGCAGGGTGTCGGCGAGGTCGCGGCTGATGTCTCCGGACGCCGTGTCGTTCTGGAGGCCGAGCAGGACCGAGCCGTCGTCCCGGCGCAGCGCGGGCCACGCCATCGGCAGGACCGTGGCCAGCGTGACCGAGGGGACGCCCTCGGGCAGGCCGTCCCGCAGGGTCAGTTCGGCCGTCGCGGCCGGGACCAGCTCGCGCAGCGCGACCCAGTCGCACTCGCCGGGCAGTCCCTCGAACGGGCGCTGCACCAGCTCGGTCACGGCGTGCGCGGCGGCCCGGCCGTGACAGGCCTTGTAGCGCCGGCCGCTGCCGCAGGGGCAGGGCTCACGGGCGCCGACAACCGGGATCTCCCCGTCGATCGGCTGCGGCTTGGCCTTCGTCTGGGGGCGCTTCTTGGCCATGGTGGGTGTCTCCCGGTTACGGCGCTTCTCGTACGTCGGGAGCCTAGCCGTTCGTGCCGTGACCGACGGGAACCTGTGGACAACGTACGGACGCTCGACGGCCGGGAGGGGGAATGGGGGCCGAGGGGGGGGCGGTGGTTGATGCCGGGGCAAGCCGGTTGCTTGCCCGGCAGCGCCGGTTGCTGTCCGGGGGCGCTGGTCGCTGCTTGGGCCGGCCGATGGGTGTCCGGACCGGCCGACGTGTCCGTGCCGGGTGATGTCCGGCCGTAGAAGCGCGCTGGTGGGTGCCGGCGTGTGTCGTCGCCGGCCGGTGGGAGTCGGTGCGTGTCGTCGCTCGCCGGGGTCTGTCGGCACCGCGGTTGGCCGTGGCCGGGTCGGTCGCGGTCAGTCCAAGTCGTCGAACGCGTCGGTGAAGTCCAGGCCGGACAGGTCCGGCAGGGTCAGGCCGGGGGTGGTCAGGCCGGACAAGGGCACGTCCGGGGTGGTTATGCCCGTCAGCGTAGTATCCGATATGCCCGTCAGCGGGGGCTCCGATATGCCCGTGAGGGGTGCGTCGGGGTCGGGCGCCTCCGGCAACGCGTCGTTCGCGGCGGGCAGATGAGGCAGTGGCACATCCTCGGCCGCCGCACCCGTAAGCGCCGCATCGGAGAGCGCCGCCACACCTGGCAGTGCCGTATCGGGGGCCGCCGTCACACCCGGCTGAGTCGTATCGGAGACTGCCACGACCCCCGGCCGCGCCGCACCGGAGCCCGCCGCCACCCCCGGCCGCGCCAGGTCCGTGAGCGGTGTCCTCCGTGTCAGGGGCCGGGTGACGCGCGTAGCGAAGGCGTCATGAGGGTGGCCCGCATCGGGATCGTGGACGTCCCCGTGGACCAGCACCCAGACCGTCACCTCGCCCTCGACGTCGTCCCGGACGCCCCAGTCGTCGGCGAGGGCCGTGATGATGTTCAGCCCCCGCCCGCCGTGCGCGGTCACCGACGGCGTCGCCGGTGCCGGGCGGGTCGGGCCGCCGCCGTCCGTGACCTCCACGAGGAGCCGCCCGCGCGCGTCGACCCGCCAAGCGGCGCGGACGTCGCCGTCCCCGGCCGGCGCGTCCCCCAGGGGCCGCCCGTGCCGGCAGGCATTGCTCAACAACTCGGAAAGGATCAGTACGGCATCGTCGATGACCGACTCCGCCACGCCCCCGCTGCGCAACTGCGCCCGCATCCGGTGCCGCGCCTCCCCCACGCCCGCAGGGCCATGGGGTACGGCCATGCTCGAAGACGTCGGCACTTCCTGTGCCACCACCAACGCCACCCCCGAGACCTCCTTCGCCCCACGCCACGGTGTGGATGCCCTCTTGGCCTGCACCGGAAACCGGCCAGTCCTCTTCCGGTGACGCATTCGAAACGAGCGGACACGCAGCGAACGCGCCGGTGCACTCCTCGTAACGGGACCTGTCCTGCGCTGTGAGGGGCTTGGTCGCTGCTTCCGTTCGCGGCGCGGTCGGCCGCTCAGCGGCCCAGTCGGCGCAGCACCGCGCGCGGGCGGTTGGTGATGATGGCGTCGACGCCCAGCTCCACGCAGAGGTCGACGTCCTCGGGCTCGTTCACGGTCCACACATGGACCTGATGGCCGGCCCGCCGCAGCCGCTCGACATAGGAGGGGTGGCCGCGCAGGATGCGGATCGAGGGCCCGGCGATGCCCACGCCCGCGGGGAGCCGGCCGTCGCGCAGCCGGGGCGAGACGAACTGCATCAGGTAGACCGTCGGCAGCGTCGGCGCCGCCGCGCGCACGCGGTGCAGCGAACGGGCGGAGAAGCTCATGATCCGGACCGGCGACTCCGCGGCGGAGGCGGGCGCGGCGAGGCCGAAACGGTTCAGCAGGGTCAGCAGCCGTTCTTCGACCTGGCCCGCCCAGCGCGTGGGGTGCTTGGTCTCGATGGCCAGCTCCACCCGTCGCCCGGCGTCCGAGACGAGCTCCAGCAGCCGCTCCAGGGTGAGCACGGAGGTGGCCTCGCGGTCTTCCGGCCGGTGCTCCCAGTCGGGCTCCTCGTCGCGCCCGTGCCAGGCCTCGCGCGTCTTCCAGGAGCCGAAGTCGAGAGCGGCAAGGTCGGCCAGTTCCAGCGCGGAGACGGCGCCGCGGCCGTTGGAGGTACGGTTCACCCGTCGGTCGTGGACGCAGACCAGATGGCCGTCCGCGGTCAGCCGTACGTCGCACTCCAGGGCGTCGGCGCCGTCCTCGACGGCCTTCCGGTAGGCGGCGAGGGTGTGCTCGGGGGCGTCTTCGGAGGCGCCCCGGTGGGCGACGACCTGGATGGAGCGCTGTGGTGCGTGGGTCACCGCGTCATGGTGCCACCGTCGCCGGGCGGACGGGGCGGGATGGAGACGTTCAGGCGGCGGACGAGCGCTGCCCACTGATCGCTTATATAACTTTTACGGTGAATGCCCGAACAGATCCTATATAAAGAGGGCCGCCGGACCCACAGCCACGGCTTATGGTGCTCTGACGGCCCGTGGGAAAAGCTGACCGCAAGACCAGTGCGACCGACGACAACAGGCGTGGACCGAGGAGAAGAGCTGTGAGCACCGAGAACGAGGGCAACGCGGTACCCCCGGCGCCGTCCGCACCTCCCGTGCCGGTGGCCTCTCCCGACGCTTCCCCGCAGGGCACCGCGCCCGAGGGGAACGCCCAGGGGGCATCCCTCCCGCCCGTGCCCCGGGAAACCCCGGCGCCCCCGCCGGCCACCCCCGCGGCCGACCAGCCCCTGGCGGGCCGGCCCCCGACAGGCCACGGCGCGACCCCGGCAAGCCCCGGTACGACCTCGACGGGCCACGGCGCGACCCCGGCCGGCCCGGCCCCCGACGGCTCCTGGCCGCCCCCGCCCCCGGGGACCCCCTCCTACGGTGACGGAGGCGCTTACGGCGGTGGCGGTCCGTCCTACGGCGGTGGCAGCCCGTCCTACGCCGGCGACGCCGGCGGTCCGGGCACCGGCTGGGGAGCCTCCTGGCAGCAGCCCGCGCCCAAGCCACGCGGCGGACGCGGCGGCCTCGTCGCGGCGGTCCTGGTGGCCGCGCTGGCAGCGGGCGGTCTGGGCGGCGGCCTCGGCTACACCCTGGCCAAGGACCGGGACGACCGCGGCTCCACCACGGTCTCCGCCACCGACAGCGCCACGCAGGTCAAGCGCGCGCCGGGCACGATCGCCAACGTGGCCGCCAAGGCGCTGCCCAGCACGGTGACGATCCAGGCCGAGAGCAGCGACGGCGAGGGCGGCACCGGAACCGGCTTCGTCTTCGACACCCAGGGCCACATCGTCACCAACAACCACGTGGTCGCGGAGGCGGTGGACGGCGGCCGGCTGACGGCCACCTTCCCGAGCGGGAAGAAGTACGACGCCGAGATCGTCGGCCACGCCCAGGGCTACGACGTGGCGGTCATCAAGCTCAAGAACGCCCCTTCCGATCTGCGGCCGCTCGCCCTCGGCGACTCCGACAAGGTGGCCGTCGGTGACGAGACCATCGCCATCGGAGCGCCGTTCGGCCTGTCCAACACGGTGACGACGGGCATCATCAGCGCCAAGGACCGTCCGGTGGCCTCCAGCGACGGCAGTTCCACCAGCAAGGCGTCCTACATGAGCGCCCTGCAGACCGACGCGTCCATCAACCCGGGCAACTCCGGCGGCCCGCTGCTGGACGCCTCCGGGGCGGTCATCGGCATCAACTCCGCGATCCAGTCCACGGGCAGCGGCGGCTTCGGCTCCGGCCAGTCCGGCTCGATCGGCCTGGGCTTCGCCATCCCGATCAACCAGGCGAAGTACGTCGCCCAGCAGCTGATCAAGACCGGCAAGCCGGTGTACGCCAAGATCGGCGCGTCCGTCTCCCTGGAGGACTCCTCCGACGGCGCGAAGATCACCGACCAGGGCACCAGCGGCGCCGCCGCGGTCGAGTCCGGCGGCCCGGCGGACAAGGCCGGCCTGAAGCCCGGCGACGTCATCACCAAGCTCGACGACCACGTGATCGACAGCGGCCCCACCCTGATCGGCGAGATCTGGACCCACCAGCCGGGCGACAAGGTCACGATCACCTATAAGCGGGGCGGCCAGGAGCACACGGTGGACCTGACGCTGGGCGCACGCGAGGGCGACAGCTGACGGGGCCGCCCGCCGCGGCCGGCGGGCCGGTAATCTGTACCCGCGCCGTCGGTCTCCGCCGGCGCGGGGAGGCGTGCCCGAGCGGCCTAAGGGAACGGTCTTGAAAACCGTCGTGGCAGCGATGTCACCGTGGGTTCAAATCCCACCGCCTCCGCGCAGGTCATAGATGTTGCAGGTCAGAAGGGGTGCCACTCTCGGGAGCGGCACCCCTTCCGCATGGGTCTGTCTCACCATGATCCGGCCGTGTCGCGTTGTGGATCAGTGCGTGTGGACCAGACGTGGACCAAGCTCCTGCGGAGTACTCCCAGCGTCTGGGCCCCGCCGCCAGTCGGTTGTAGGCGTTGGTGTCAGCTAAGACCTCGCCGATTCTGCTCAGTTCGCGCTGCTGGCACTCCATTTTGAACCGCCGCGCAGGCACGCTGGCGGGTGAACGCGAAACCTAGAGAACCGCTAGACACGTGGATGCTTGACGGGTAAAACAAGTACGTCGGCTGATCTGTGAAAGCGGCAGGTTGGTGTGGCTCTTATCGGTGGTTGTGAAGGAGGAATTGAGATAAGTGGCTAGCCCTACCGAGTTGATGCTTGAAGACCTTTCGCAAAAGTATGCGGCGATGCCAGTTGCGAATGCCTATCTGCGACTTTATGAGAACGAGAAGCGATTCGGTCGCATTTTTGCCAGCTTGCACGAGCGATTGAACGATCATTTTGAATCTATTAATGACAGAGCGGATACGACGCATCACTATTGGGCCGATTCAAGCAGGGAAATGATAGCGCTCATTAGGGAGGTGGATGATGTCCTAGGCGCTTTGAAAAGTGCCGACGTGGTCGTGGATTTCAATGAGAAATATCGGGCTGCGATGGGTGGTTGTAGGGTCTGGCTGAAGGGTAGCGGAGGGAGTGTCGTACCTGAGGATTTTGAGCAGATTGGCATCGTGAAGTACGAGCCAGTCTTCGCACTCTCGGGTATGGTGGCAAGACTGAGGAAGCGCAATGCGGATGTTCGGCTTCAATTGATCGGGGAGGGGTCCTACGCTAAAGTATTCTCTTTTGTCGACCCGGATTACGGCATTAAGTTTGCGATCAAACGGGCCAATAAGGACTTGGCTGAACGGGATCTTCATCGGTTTCGCCAAGAGTTCGACATGCTCAAGCGGCTGAGCTTCCCCTACGTCGTCGAGGTGTATAAGTACGACGAAGATCGCAATGAGTACATGATGGAATTCTGTGAGGTTACGCTTCGTGAGTACATTAAGCGACGCAACGCCTCGCTTCGATTTGCGGCGCGAAAGAGGATTGCGCTCCAGTTTTTATACGGTATTAACTATCTCCACAGTAAGAATGTGCTGCATCGGGACATTAGCCTTCAGAATGTCCTGGTGAAGACGTTCGATGGTGGAGCGGTGTTGGTAAAGCTCTCAGACTTCGGTCTCGTAAAGGAGAAGGGTTCCGAATACACTCGAACGAAGACGGAGATGCGTGGGACGATTCCGGACCCTATGCTGGCGAGCTTCAAAGAGTATGACGTTCGTAATGAAATTTATGCTATCGGGCATGTTCTTTCTTACATTTTCACTGGCAGGGGGGCGCTCATGTCCGGCGATAATGAGGAAAGTAGAATCGTGCGGAAATGCACGGCGCACGATGTTGCCGACAGGTATCAGAGTGTGCTTGAGCTGATTAAGGATGTCGAAAAGCTGGACGTGAATCCTGCTGGTGTGCCTGGGTAGTCGTTTTGCTGCATCTTGTGAGTCGAGGTGGGGAAATCGAAAGCTGCCGCCCGCTCCTCTTTTGAGATGCGAGTGACACCATTTCACCTGAAGGGCTTCTATTCTCCTTCTGTGGCTTGCAGGGCTATCTCGATCTGTTCGTTTGCGCGTTGTTGATTGCGGTGAATTGCTTTCGCGTAGAAGCGAAATAGGACCGCGATGCTGTGGCCCGCGCGTCGGGCAACTTCAGCCGGGGAGACGCCGGACTCCAACCAGAGCGAGACACCCGCGTGGCGCAGAGAGTAGGGCACGTCTGCCAGCGGTGAGGCTGCCTCGGACGCCGTCAGTACCGCCAGCCGGGCGGTCTTCCACGCCTCGCCGTACTCCTTGGATAGCAGGCCGCCGCCTTGGGCCGCGCGGAACAGCCGGCCGTCTTCAGCGGTACCGAACTCTTTGATGTGCTGGCGGACCAGGCGCACGAGGACGGGGGGAATCGGCACGGGTCGGGTTGCCTTGCGGGCCCGCTTCTTCAGACCGCGCGTGTCGAAGGACTCACCCGTGTCGGTCCACCCGGAGCCGACGCGGGGCGTGCTCGTGGACAGCAGCACTTCTCCCCATCCCTCTTCGGGCAAGGTGAAGTCTTCTTCACAGAGGTTTGCTGCTTCCCCAGGCCGGTTGGCCGCGTAGTAGAGGCAGCCGAAGAACGCCATCAGGTGGCGCCCGCGTGCCCCCTGCTCACCTACGGCGTCAATCAGCGCCTTCGCCAGCTTCGGGCCGGGTACAAACCGAAAGTCGATCTCGTCGTCGGTTTCAGGCGGGGTCCAGTCGACCTTGTCGAGGGGCAGGGTCGCCAGCAACTCCCGCTCCACCGCGTACCGGAGGCAGTTGCTGAAGACCGTCCGCTTGCGATTCACCGTGTTCTCGGCAGCGGCCGTGCCGTCTTGCTTCAGCTTCAGAGCGTCGAGCGCCGTACGCACCACCGAGGGCGTATTGAGCGCGGTGATGTCGACGGACTTCCGGCTGATCCAGTCCAGCGCCGACACGATGTCGGCGGGTGGCTCCTCTACGTCGATACGGGGCCTCAGTGTCCCGTCGTCGCCGAGGACGAAGCGGTAGACCCACGAGTAGAGAGCGATGCGGAGCACCTTCGGAGCCGGAGCCCCACGGTTGTCCTTGACCAGCTTCGGCGTGATGGTGGCCAGCGTGTCGGCGATGCTCGCGCGGTGCTTGGCCGAGGCACCAGGCCACTTCATCTCCGCGTATACGCGCGTATGGGCGTACCACGTGATGGAGTTGAGCGCCTGCACCTCCGAGGCGGGAAGGCCGGTTTCCGTGTCGAACTGCTCGCGGTTGCGCAGGGCGGCCAGCAGCTCCGAGCGCCGACCGTCGGCCTGAGCCTTGATCTTGTAGCTCTTGGAGAAAGGCCGGGGGCCGACCCGCCAGCGGAGCTGATAGGCCGCCGCGCGGTCCGGCCGCTTGCGGATGCTCCAGATCTGCACGTCGTAGGTCAGCACGCTTCCCGCACCTCGCAGGAGTCGAACCAGGCGTCGAGGTCGGCCCGGCGTATGCGGATCTGACCGTTGGGGAGCTTCAGGTGCCGGGGAGCCTGGCCCCGAGCGCGCATGCGATAGAAGGCGGCGCGAGACAACCCGATCTCAGCCAGCGCTTCTTCCAGCTTCAGCGTCTGCCTGCCGGTTTTGGCCGGAGTGCTCACAGCCAGGGTTCTCCTTCCTGCTTAAGGCGTTGGGTGTGGGCGATGTCGTGGCGGACTTGGGCGGCGAGGAGTTCT
>NZ_BAAASM010000007.1:0-654 GCF_039532885.1 Streptomyces nogalater
GCCGGACTCCACCTCGCCGCCATCTTCATCTGGTCGGCGAGGTGATCCGAAGGAAACGGCCTAGTACTCCAGTCAGAGATCGTTGCCTGAGCTGGTCGACTTCGTTGTGCTGGTCATGGTGGGGATGGACGATGCCGGTTTGTGGGCTGGGGAGTTGGAGTCGGTGTTCGCGCGGGTTGCGGGCCGGTTTTCGAGAGTGGATCTGCGGTGGCGGATGCGGGACTACGTGCGTGGTCTGCCGGCTCCGGTGGAGCGGAAGAACGGCTGGCAGCTCGCCGGGTACGCAGGTCACCGCGGGCCAGCGGGCTTCCAGCATCTGCTGAACGGTGCAGTCTGGGACGCCGATGCGATCCGGGACGACGTGCAGCAGTACGTCGCCGAGTGCCTCGGCACCCCGGACGGGGTCCTGATCCTGGACGACACCGGCTTCCTCAAGAAAGGGCAGCACCTCCGCTGGGGTGCAGAGGCAGTACTCGGGCACGGCCGACGGACGGAAAACTGCCAGATCGCAGTCTTCGCCGCCTACGTTTCAGCCAAGGGCAGAGCACTGGTGGACCGGGAGCTGTATCTGCCGAAGTCCTGGACCCCGGACGCGGACCGGTGCCGGGCGGCGAAGGTCCCTGACACCCGCGTCTTTGCAACCAAGAACAAGCT